>CALWPK010000005.1 GCA_944383415.1 uncultured Clostridia bacterium
AGGAACAGTTCGAGTGACGACTTCAGTATACAGAGTCAGGGCGAGAGGATCAAGAAGAATGCGGGTAAGAATAGCAAACGAAAGAAAGCAGCGATAGCCACTGCTGTAGTTTTGCTAGTCACAGCGAGCGTAGCAATACCTACAGCGGTATACCTATCTAGAAGAAAGGTATCGGTAGATATTGCGAATAACATAGACATCATACAGGAATATACCATCAACGTGAATCGTGGTAGCACGATCAAGGACATAGTTCCACAAGAGATCGCAGGATATACATTCGTAGGGTTCTACAAGGATGCCGAACTCACCGTGCCATACAAAGATACGGATAAGATAAATAAAAATATGACCATATATGCCAAATACGAGGCGAATGTATATAAGGTGACTTTCCCAACCAGCCCGGCATTCACCATAGAGGGCGAAGATATAGTGAACAACCAAGTCGAGATAGAGTACAACACTGAGTATAGATTCAAACTAAATCTCACTACAGGTTATAACGAGAGTGACATCACAGTCAAAGTCAATGGCGAGATCATCACCCCAGATCAAGACGGCTATTATACCCTCACAATCTATGGAGATACACTAGTAGAGGTAGAGGGTGTAAAGATCAACACCTACGAGGTAACCTTCTATGATAGCCTAGAGAAGAACGAGATGTATCAGAATCTAGACATACAATACAACGAACTCTGCACCTACACAGGCATCACTCCAACTAAGCATAGCACACATACATATACCTACACATTCATAGGCTGGGTAGATGCAGAAGGGAACGAGGTAGATCTAAGTACAACCCGCATAGTGACCGACCTAGAACTCTTCGCCAACTTCCGAGAAGAATATATAGAGTACACGATATCCAAGCCAGAGCAAGTGAATGTGAAATTCGGAGATCTGTATTTATCCAACACAGCCACACTTCACTATGGAGATATAGTAGAGATAACTTATGACACCACAGAGGGACACGATGTCACTGCTTTTTCTGTATCAGGAGCAGAGAAAGTAGAGGGGAGTGAGAATCAATATAAGATCACAGGCAACCTAGTGGTCACCTATAGCGAGGAGATACAGACCTTCACAGTGCAAATAGTGTCTAGCAATTCTGAATATGGTTCAATTAATCAACCTAGCATAACAGTAGAGTATGGCACAGAGATAATAGTCAGTGGCAACACTCTCACAATAGGAGAATATACGATCACTGCTACACCTACTGCAGACGACCCGACTTATGACTACGTATTTGTGAATTGGACAAATGCAGTGAGTGAAGTGACAGGAGATATAACTATCACTGCGAACTTTGAACGTACGATGGATGAATATGTGGTATCCATAGTGGTAAACAATGCTAGTTATGGTACAGTGAGCAAAGCGAGCGTAATAGTAAACTACAATACGCCAATCACAGTAGATGGCAATAAACTCACGATCAATGGTCAAGAGATCATCGCCACCGCTACAGCAAGTGACGCACAATATACATATACATTCACAGGATGGACGAATGCAACCGATCCAATCACAGAAGATAGAGAGATCACTGCGAATTTCACCCGAGAGACGAATACCTATACAGTGTCTATTCAGAGCAACAATGCAGAGTATGGCACAGTAAACACAGCGAGTGTGACAGTAGATTATGGTACGGAAATAACGGTCAGTGGCAACACGATAACGATAGGAGACACAACGATAGCAGCCACACCAAGTATCGACACAGCACAATACTCATATTCATTCGATAGTTGGAGCACTGGCAACACTACTGTCACAGGAGAGATTACGATCACAGCCACATTCACTCAAGCAGTGCAGACATATACCGTGACTTGGAAGAACTGGGACGGCAGTACATTAGAGACAGATACCTCAGTTCCTTACGGCACCACCCCAGAGTATAACGGAGAGACTCCTACACGCGAGGAGACCGCTAGCCATAGTTATACATTCATAGGATGGGATCAAGAGATAAGCCCAGTCACAGGAGATGTGACATATATCGCCCAATTTAAACAAGCGTATGAGATCCTGCCTTACGAGATCAATGAGGCTGGTGAGATTACGAAATATACAGGCAGTGCTACAGAGGTAGTGATCCCTAGCAGTTATTCAATGTTGGAAGATGGCACGATTATAGAGGGTTCAGACCATACAATCACAGGCATAGGTGCAAGTGCATTTGCTAATAAAAATATCACCAGCATCAGCATACCAGATAGTGTGACCAGCATAGGAAGTCAGGCATTCTATGGTTGTGGCAATCTCACCAGCATCACTATACCAGATAGTGTAACCAGCATAGGATATTCTGCATTCTATTATTGTAGCAGTCTCACCAGCATCACAATACCAGATAATGTAACCAGCATAGGTAGATATGCATTCTATTATTGTAGCAGTCTCACCAGCATCACAATACCAGATAATGTAACCAGCATAGGTAGATATGCATTCTATTATTGTAGCAGTCTCACCAGCATAACCATACCAGATAGTGTGACCAGCATAGAAGAGGGTGCATTCTCAGGATGTACCAGTCTCGCCAGCGTCACAATCCCAGCGAGCGTGACCAGCATAGGAGGTTATGCATTCAGTGGATGTAGCAGTTTAAATACAATTGCATTTGAAAATCCTAATGGTTGGTGGGTTCAATCTTATTCTAATATTATTGAATTAAATTCTACTGATATAGAGAATACAGAAACATTAATCACATATCTAACTTCAACATATGATAATTATACATGGTATAGGACAGATACAAAGATGCCATTTATTATCACAAGTGATGGAATATTGTTGAAATATGTGGGTAGTGAGACAGACGTAGTAATACCTAGTACGTATTCAATCTCGGAAGACGGAGAAGTGATAGCAGGAGATGATTATTCAATAACCAGCATAGGAGATTATGCATTCGGTTTTTGCAAAAGTCTTACCAGTATAACAATCCCAGCGAGCGTCACTAGCATAGGAAGTTCTGCATTCTATGGATGTAGCAGTCTTAGTAGCATCACAATTCCAGCGAGCGTGACCAGCATAGGAAATGGTGCATTCTATGGATGTAGCAGTCTAACCAGCGTTACCATTGGAGAAGGTGTGACCAGCATAGGAGATGATGCATTCTCAGGATGTACCAGTCTCACCAGCATCACTATACCAGATAGTGTGACCAGCATAGGTAGATATGCATTCTCAGGATGTAGCAATCTAGAATATAATATAAAAGATGGAATAAAATATCTAGGCAATGAAACAAATCAATATTTAGTATTGATAGATGTAGAAGATATATCTCAATCTACATATACTATAGATGAAAATTGTAAGTTTATATATAATTCTGCATTCTCAGGATGTGACAGTCTCACCAGCGTCACCATTGGAGAAGGTGTGACCAGCATAGGAAGTTATGCATTCTATAATTGTAGCAAACTTACCAGCGTCACCATTGGAGACGGTGTGACCAGTATAGGAGATTATGCATTCTCAGGATGTAGCAGTCTCGAAAGTATAATAGTGGACGAAGGGAACACAGTATATCATAGTGATGGTAATTGCATAATAGAGACAGGAAGCAAGACATTGATTGTTGGATGTAAGACATCAATTATTCCATCTGATGGAAGTGTGACCAGCATAGGAGAGAGTGCATTCGGTGGATGTAGCAGTCTTAGTAGCATCACAATCCCAGCGGGCGTCACCAGTATAGGATATTATGCATTCGACGGATGTAGCAGTCTCACCAGTGTGACTATAGAGAGCAATTATGTGTATGCCAATGCTGGCACGGGATATAATCAATGTGGAAATCTTTTGCAAAATGCTACAGAGGTGCGGGTGCTGATCAGTTGCATTGAAGAGGGTAGCACGAATAGTTATCTCGAGGACACAGCGACCTTCACCAAGACCACCTCTGAGGACGGATTGTATTATATTTACACAAAAATTTAGTTAAACAAATTTTATTTACGATACAGATTTTATAGATTCATAGTCTAAATTCGTAGTTTGGCTATGAATCTTTTGTTTCATATATCTATCAGTTCCTCGACAGTATTCGATTAATATTGGCTAGAATATAGTCATTAGTATTATTTATTGTCATTATATAAATCTATAATATAATGATTCAATGTCATAGCATTTATCAATGAAACGACATATTATACTGAGGCGTTCAAGCGAGCGTATATTTTTAATTTGTAAAATTGGTTATTGAAGATTCGATAGTTTAAATTGTTAATATCGTGTCAAAAATTAATTGAAAATATTTGTTAAATTCTATTGACATTAATTGTATATTATGTTATGATTGACTAGATTGAACGATTGTCCCTAGTCAAAACTGTATGAATTCACATCAGTTTTTACATTATGTAGGGGAAACATCTGAATAAGGAGTTTATGAATGAATTCAAACACACTCAACATCAAGAAAATTAAAAATGGTAAGGCTGAGAGATATAGTTTTGCAAAAAAAGAAGTCCCATACACAATGCCAAACCTACTGAACATTCAAATTGAATCGTATAAAAAATTCCTAGAAGAAGATATTGGGGAAGTTTTGAACGAATTTAATCCTATTATAGACTACTCAAACAGGGCTGAGTTGTCTTTTTTGGGTTATTCCGTAGACAAAACACCAAAATTTTCTTGGGCTGAATGCAAGCGTAGACAGACAAGTTACACTGTTCCGCTGAAAGTGAATGTTCGTCTGTTGGTGAAAGAAACTGGTCAAATTATGGATCAGGAAGTGTTTTTGGGCGATATACCTTATATGTCTAATGATGGCGGATTCATTTGCAACGGCGTTGAGCGTGTCGTTTTGAACCAACTCATCAAGTCCCCCGGCGTTGTGTTCACTGGGGAATTGAATAAATATGGGCGTATGGACTATTTCGGCTCTATTCAACCTAGCCACGGTATGTGGATCCAGACCGAGCAGGTGACTGGTGATTCTCTTCGCGTGATCGTGGAAAGAAAGTTTAAAATGAGTCTGGGTGTTTTGCTGAAATGTTTTGGCTATACCAACGAAGAATTGTTGGATATTTTTGCACACCATCCTTTCATCGTTAATACGCTAGACAAGGAGCAACAGATCACTCAAGAAGATGCATTGATCGAGTTTGGTAGAAGGACTCGTCCAGGCGAAATCCCTAATCCTGAGAACACTTTGTCATACATAAATGACAGATTCTTCAATATTCAACAATACAATCTTGAAAAGGTTGGTCGTTTCAAATTGAACAAAAAATTGTCACTTGCAAATCGTATTGCAAATCAGGTGGCAGCGGAAGATATAAAATTGGGCAAAAAATTGTTTGTTTCCAAAGGAGAAATAATCTCGGTAGAGCAAGCAAATGCCATCCAGAATGCAGGTATAAATAGTGCCGATGTCTTGCTGGATGAAAAAGTGGTACACGTAGTGGGAAACAAGCGTGTAGATTTGTTTGCGTATGCCAAATTGAATCCTGAAGAATTCGGCATCACCGAACTCGTTTATCTACCATTGCTGCAACAGATAATGAAAGAAAACAAAGATGATGAAAATGCACTCCGCGCCACTATCAAGGCAAATGCTAGGAAACTTGAAGATTATCAAGTCACTTTGGATGATATCCTCGCAACAGTCAGTTATCACTTGAATTTGATAGATGGTTTGGGCGAAACTGATGAAATTGATAACCTTTCTATGAGAAGAGTGGCTACTAGTGGCGAACTATTGAAAAACCAATTCCGTAGCGGTATGGTGAAACTTCAAACTCAAGTGCGTGAGGCATTGCAGAGTCGTGATCTTACAGACGTTACACCAAATCAGATCGTCAATGCTAGACAAATCAATAAAATTTTCAAAGAATTTATGGCGACAAATCAGTTGAGTGCCTTGATGGATCAAACTAACCCTGCTGCGAGTCTAAGGAACAAGAGACGTCTATCATCATTCGGTAAGGGTGGTGTCAAGAAAGAACGTGCTACGGTAGAGGTCCGTGATATCAACCCATCTCACTATGGGCGTATATGTGTGGTTGAAACTCCAGAAGGTCAGCCTATCGGATTGATGACTTCGCTCGCAGCCTATGCACGCGTGAATAGATATGGATTCATAGAAACACCTTATAGAAAAGTGGATCCAAACACGCACAAATTGACAGATGACATCGTATTCTTGATGGCGGATGAGGAACGTGGACATTACATCGCTCAGGCGACAGTCGATGTGGATGATAAAAATGTGCTTCAATCTGGATATATTGATTGTAGACACAATGGTCAGACCGCTCGCGTAGATTCTAATATGATTGATTTGATCGATTTGTCACCTAGACAGTTGCTGTCTGTTGGTGCAGATCTGATTCCTTTCGTTGAGCACTGTGCGGCTAACCGTGCATTGATGGGATGTAATATGCAATGTCAGTCCGTTCCATTGATCCGATCCGAAAGTCCTATCGTGGGTACAGGTATTGAGCATAAAATTGCCGTTGACTCAGGCGCTCTCATTATGGCAGAGCAAGACGGCGTATGCAAATATGTTTCAAGCGATTATATCACGATGGAATATGATGACGGCTCGATTGTAAATCATAAATTGCGCAAATTTGAACGAACCAATGAAAAGGCTTGTTTCAATCAAAAACCTATCGTTAAAAAGGGCGAAAGAGTGAAAAAGGGTGATGTGCTAGTAGATGGTGCGTCTACACAAAATGGAGAATTGGCACTCGGAAAGAATTTGACTGTAGCATTTATGAACTGGGAAGGATACAACTTCGAGGATGCTATCCTTGTCAATGAAAGAATAGTGCGTGATGATGTGTTCACATCTATCAGCATTCAGCAAGTCAGAACTGAGGCAAGAACTACTAAATTAGGTGATGAAGAGATCACTCGTGATATTGCTGGTGTTGGCGAAGATGCGTTGAAGAACCTTGATGAAAATGGTATCGTTCGTATTGGTACAGAGGTCAAGGTGGGTGATATATTGGTAGGTAAAGTTACTCCTAAGGGAGAAACTGACCTTACTCCTGAAGAAAGACTACTCAAAGCAATCTTTGGTGAGAAAACAAAGGAAGTCAAGAACACTTCTTTGAAAGTAAAACACGGAGAAGAAGGGGTGGTCGTTGGCGTTGAAATTCTGTCTAGAAAGAATAAGGACGAACTGGATGCTGGTGTAAACGTGATGGTGAAAGTCTACATTGCGCAAAAACGTATCCTTCAAGTCGGAGATAAACTTGCTGGACGTTATGGTAACAAAGGTGTAATATCTGTGGTATTGCCAGAATCGGATATGCCATATATGCCAAACGGTGAAACTGTGGATATTGTGTTGAACCCACTAGGTATTCCATCTCGTATGAACTTGGGACAACTGCTTGAAATGCATCTTGGACTTGCTGCCAAATCACTCGATTGGAAAATTGCTAGCCCTGCATTTGATGGAGCGAAAGAGGAAGATATTAGAGAATTGTTGCGTGCAAATAATCTTCCAGAAGACGGGAAAATGCAATTGTATGATGGTAGGACTGGACTTCCATTTGAAAACAAGACGACTGTTGGCGTGATGTATATGTTGAAACTGATCCACATGGTGGATGACAAGATTCACGCACGTGGCATTGGTACGTATGCACTTATCACTCAGCAACCTCTTGGCGGTCGTGGTCAACTCGGCGGTCAGAGATTCGGTGAAATGGAAGTGTGGGCACTAGAAGCGTATGGAGCATCTAGACTGCTTCAAGAAATGCTTACTATCAAATCGGACGATGTGGAAGGAAGGATCAAGACTTATGAGGCTATCGTAAAAGGCGAACCTATCCCAGAACCCGGTATGCCAGAGTCGTTCAAAGTGTTGGTAAAAGAAATGCAAGGCCTATGCCTAGATGTGAAAATCCTGACGGCAGACAATCACGAACTTTCAATCAATGAAGTCAGCGAAGAGGGCGATGAAGTCAGTGCCATCGAACCTGTCAACAAGCAGGCACTTGAAGATGTCACAGTCGAATTTGACGATATTCAAAATAATTACGAGAGTGATATCAACAGCAGTGCATTCGATGAATCCGCATTGTTTGACGATCTAGATGATTCGGATGAATAAACTGCGACGTATGTGATTTGTATTATCTATTAGATTAATTCAACTCTAATACAGCCAAACGTTAGATGTAAATATACTCAAAACAATTTACTTGTTAGAAATATACAGTTTTTAGGAGAAATATAATGTTTGAATTAAACAATTTTGACTCAATTCGTGTAGGTATCGCTTCCCCTGAGACCATTAGAAGTTGGTCTAGAGGAGAGGTGACAAAGCCTGAAACTATCAATTATCGTACACAAAAGCCTGAAAAGGATGGATTGTTTTGTGAGCGTATTTTTGGACCTAAAAAAGATTGGGAATGCCATTGCGGAAAATATAAGAGAGTGAGGTACAAAGGCGTAGTCTGCGATAAGTGTGGTGTAGAAGTCACTCGTAGCAAAGTGAGACGTGAACGTATGGGTCATATTGAACTCGCAACTCCAGTTAGCCATATATGGTTTTTCAAAGGTGTCCCATCTCGTATTGGTATAATTCTAGATATGTCTCCAAAGCAGTTGGATGAGGTGCTATATTATGTTAGTTATGTAGTGCTTGACCCAAAGAATACAGAATTTACTTACAAACAAATAATCAGAGATAGAGAATATCGTGAAGCACTTGAGAAATATGGTCCTAACGGATTTAGAGCAGGTATGGGTGCTGAGGCGATTAAAGAACTTTTGAACAACATCGATCTAGAGAAAGAGCGCGATGAATTGACCGAAATTATGCGCACCAGCAAAGGTCAAAGGAAATTGAAAGCCACCAAAAGACTTGAGGTCGTAGAAGCCTTTATCAAGAGTGGAAACAAACCTAGTTGGATGATACTAGATGTTATTCCAGTGATACCACCAGATTTGCGTCCACTTGTTCAGATTGATGGCGGAAAATTCGCAGCATCTGACCTAAATGATTTGTATCGTAGAGTAATAAATAGAAATAATAGGCTTAAAAAATTGATTGAATTAGGTGCCCCTGAGATCATTATCAGAAATGAAAAGAGAATGTTGCAGGAAGCAGTTGATGCACTGTTCGATAATGGTAAGCGTGGCAGAGCAGTGCAAGGAAGCAGACAGCGGGACTTGAAGTCACTCACCGCATCTTTGAAAGGTAAGCACGGACGTTTCCGTCAAAATTTGCTAGGAAAACGTGTGGACTATTCTGGACGTAGCGTTATTGTCGTGGGTCCTGAATTGAAGATCTATCAGTGCGGACTACCTAAAATGATGGCACTTGAATTGTTTAGACCATTTATCATCAAGCGTTTGCTCGAACTCAATGCAACCAACAATTTGAAGAAAGCAACTCGTATGATAGATCAGGAACGTCCTATTGTATACGATATCTTGTCTGAAGTTGTACAAGGTCACCCAGTGCTACTCAACCGTGCACCTACTTTGCACAAATTGAGTGTACAAGCATTTGAGCCAATCCTTGTAGAAGGAAAAGCAATTAGATTGCCTCCTCTTGCGTGTGGCGGATTCAACGCCGACTTCGATGGTGACCAGATGAGTATTCATGTACCATTGTCTGTAGAGGCAAGGACAGAGGCTAGAATGCTTTTGTTAGCATCAAACAATGTTTTGAAACCAAGTGACGGTAGTCCAAATATGGTACCTAGCCAAGATATGATTTTGGGTAACTACTATATCACAGCCATTCGCGAGGGAACGAAAGGTGAGGGTATGACCTTCGGTAGTGAAGATGAGGCTCAACTTGCTTATGAAAACGGAGAGTTGAGTTTGCAAGCCAAGATAAATATTAGAAGGACTGTCGAATTTGAAGGTCAAAAATATACGGGTAGAATTGAAACGACCTTAGGAAGAATCATTTTCAATAGTATAATCCCTCAAGATTTGGGTTTTGTAGATAGAACCAAAAAAGAAAATATTTTCCATTATGAGATTGAAAAAGAATTCAAGAAAGGAGATTATTCAAGTCTTATCGAAACTTGCTATAGAAAGCACGGCACTAATCCTACTGTTACTATGATAGACAATATCAAAAATATGGGATTCAAATATTCGACTCTTGCTAGCATATCGTTTTCAATATTTGATATTCTTGAAGCAAAAGAGAAAGATCAAATGATTGAAGATGCTGATAAAGTTGTCAAACAAAATGATTCTATGTATATGCAAGGTTTCATCAGTTATAATGATAAGAAATCAAAGAATATCGCTATTTGGGAAGAGACTGCTAATAAAGTTATGAAAGTGACTAGTGGAGAATTTGACAAATTCAATCCATTGAAAGTCATCATTACATCAAAAGCACGTGGTGGTGAAGACTCATTGAAACAACTTAGCGGTATGTTGGGTAATATGGCATCTGCTAGTGGTGGAGATAGTGATGTGCCGGTTAAGTCGAACTTTAGACGTGGACTAAGTTCACTAGAATATTATAGTGCGGCACGTGGTAGCCGTAAACAGTTGATGGATACAGCGCTCAAGACTGCTGACTCAGGATATTTGACAAGAAGGCTTGTAGATATTGCTCAGGATACTACTGTCACAGAAGAAGATTGTTTCGCAAATCTTGGCGAATCAGTGAAAGGTATTGAAGTGACTGCAATTATTAGTAATGGTGCAGAAGTTGAGTCATTGTTCAATCGAATTGTTGGAAGATTTACTTCAGCGCCTGTAATTGATCCTAAGACTAAGAAAGAAATATGTGGTGAAGACGTATTCATCACCAATGAATTGGCACAAGAAATTGTTAATGCCGGTATTGAAAAAGTTCAAATTAGAAGTTTGCTAACCTGCAAAGCGAAATCTGGCGTGTGTGCTAAATGTTATGGTAGAGATATGTCTACAAATGATATTGTCCACGTAGGAGAGGCGGTTGGTGTCATCGCGGCTCAATCAATCGGTGAACCTGGTACGCAGTTGGTGCTTCGTACGTTCCACAGCGGTGGTACAGCGTCTGCGGATATCACTACAGGTCTTCCAAGAGTAGAAGAAATATTCGAAGCACGAAATCCTAAAGGTGCTGCTGTGATGTGTGACATCGGCGGAAAGGTGACTATCAACCAGGTAGACAAACGATACGAAGTTGTCATCAAGGGTAGCACGGATGAGAGTTATCTATTGCCATTTGGCTCAGTGTTGAAAGTGAAAAACGGCGATACCGTGACTCCAGGTACAGCGCTCACAGAAGGACCTTTGAATCCAAAAGATGTGTTGCGTACGCGTGGTGTGAAGGCTGTTCAAGAATATCTTTTGAATGAAGTATTAGAGGTTTATAAATCTCAGTCAGTTTCAATCAACGCGAAACACCTAGAAGTAATTATTAAACAAATGTTACGTAAGGTTAAGATTGAAAATTCTGGAGATACAGATTTGTTGCCTGGCGACATTGTAGATATCAAAGTATATGAGGATGCAAACTTGAAAACGTTACAAGAAGGCGGAGTCCCTGCCACTGCAAAACGTGAATTGCAGGGTATCACAAAGGCGTCTTTGACTACAGAGAGTTTCTTGTCTGCGGCATCATTCCAGGAATCAAGCAATGTATTGACAGAGGCTGCATTGAAAGGAAAAATAGATCACTTAGTTGGTTTGAAAGAAAACATCTTGATTGGAAAGATGATCCCAGCAGGTACTGGTGCTCCAATCTATAGGAATCTTCTTCCAAAGCAAATTAAGGATGACAATTCGTCTTTTGCAAGTCAAGATGTAGATATCAAATTTAGTGATATTGAAGATTAGTTTCAAAATGAAATCTCACGAAAGTAATTCGCTTTTAGTGAGATTTTTTTATCTTTTTAATAAAGCGTGGTATATTTAATTTAACCTTAAGATTTTAATTTGAAAAAATATTTACTTTAAAATATAGACTTCCAATTTTGTATAAATTTTATTAAAATAGAACTTTAATTGGTTTAAAACATCTATTTTATAGTATTTTATTTAATTTAATTATTTATTAAAAAATATTATAAAACTATTTACAAATTAAAATTTTTGTGGTATTATGTAGTCATAAATAAGGAGGAATTATGAGAAAACAAACATCAAAAAATAATGAATTAAAATCCTCAAACAAAGCAAATACAAATAAAACTCCTGCTCGTGTCCTCGTTGCTGGCAGACTAGCATTTATTCGTGCAAGATTGAGATTATTGAACCGTATGAAAGCCACTGCTGTGGTGAATAATGGTAATGCTACTTCACCTATTGATTTAGAGGTCGCTAGAGGCATATTTAACTCAAATAGAGCCAGAACCGCGTATTTATCCGAATCTCAAATTAGTGGAAATTCAATAAATCCACAAAAAATTGAAAGTTATCTCGCTTCTTTATTGAATGAAGCAAAAGAATTAGAAACTACTTCTTCTACGATTTCAAATCACGAAAATCTATTAGTTAATACTATTTAGCATAAACTCCTAATTGGGAGTTTTTTGTTTGCGAAATGATAAATAAATTTATAATTCAAGACTTCTTATGCATAGTAAATATATGGATAATTTTATAGGTTTATTTATTTGTCTTGACCAAAATAAAAAAATATATTAATATTAAAAAATGGAAGAAGTCAAAGAAGATAATGACGTTATTAAAATATCAGATAAAAATGAAATTTCTTTCAACAAAAGTATCGCTTTGAGTAAAGTCTTTTTGATATGTTTGTTAATTTCATTTTTATTTTTAATGGTGTGTAGTGCAAACTCCTTTTTGTATGCGTTTAATGACAATCAGGATACAAATTGGTATATTACAATGGGCAATGGTATGCTTGCAGGCAAAGTGCCATACAAAGATTTGTTTGAACAAAAAGGTCCTATAGTTTATTATGTGTTTTCCATCATCTGTTCATTTGGCAATCCGTATATAAACGTCTTTATTCTCGAAGTCATTTGCGTGTCTCTATTTTTGTTCTTTTCTTATAAGATTATGATTAAATTCACCTCCCAATTTAGATCAATCATTGGTATTGTCATACTTTGTTTGATCTATACGACTAGTTCCTTTTTCGTCGTTGGAGGTGGGGCTGTAGAAGAGTTTTGTGCACCTATCTTCGCTTGGTTTTTGCTTGTATTCTTCGAATATATTTTCGATAAAAAGGACATTTCATTCAAAAGAGCATTCATAATCGGGATTTTGTTGGCTGTATTGTTTTTGACCAAATTTACGCTCGTCATTATGCCTGCTATCATACTTTTGATTTGGTTTATTGTGAAATTGAGGCAAAGAGATGTCAAGCGTACATTTTTGTCTGTTGTGTTTATGTTAATAAGTTTCATTTCTATATTTTTATTGTCGTTGATATATTATTTTATCAAAGGAGCCATCTCAGATCTATTCAAAGTCTATTTCTATGACAATTTATTTTTATATAAGACAGATTTGAACATTACATACAATCTTAATTTAATATTTGTAGAATGTTTTGTCGGAATTGCCTTCGTGATCTTCGGATTTGTCATTTATATTTACAAATATAATAGAAAAGCCATAAATTTTGCGATCCTAGTCTTATCATACTTTATAATATTATTATTTTCTGGCAATTTTTCGTATTATTTTCAGCCGTTGCTTGTATTTTCAAGTGTGGGCGTAGCATATTTGATTGAATACATTTCAAAAATCAAATTTAATTTTATCTTTAGGAAATTGTCATTGATTTTGACAATTGAGATTTGTTTTGCACTTTGCTTTCCTTTTGGAAATGTTACAAATGAACTCACGTGGCAAAAAGATGATTATATTCATTTTCAAATTGCAGAGGATATTGCCGATTATGGAATAGAAAATCCTAGTTTGTTTTGCTACAAAATGTGGGATTATGGATTTTATAATGTGACAGGGATAATCCCTAGTGAAAAATATTTTGCCAATAATCTATTTGATGAAGATAATTTTCCAGAAATGTACACCGCTTTTTATGAGGCAATCGAGCAAAAACGTAATGATTTTGTGCTAGTTAGAGTAGAAAATTACGAAGAAGACAAAGAATTTTTAGATCAATTCTATCAAATTTATAAAGAATATTCCTATAGGTATTATAAAGATACATCAAATTCTTATAATTTTACTGTATATCTAATGATCCCTATTTAATAAGATAATCCAAATAAATTTTTCTGAAGAGGTCAAATTAAAATCAATATTTTTAAATATATATTTTACTTTAATTTACATAAAAAAATATGCAAATTTTTAAAACAATTCATTTTACATATCTATTTATTTATGTTATAATTAATAGAAACAGAGAGGTTGGTTATGAAAGAATTAGTTTATCCGGCAGTATTGTACAAAGATGATGAAAAGGGTTCCAACACAGGTTGGTATACTATTCATATCAAAGAATTGGATATTGTCAAAGAAGGAGAAACTGTTGTCGATGCCTATATCAAGGCGAAACAAGATCTGTGTGCAATGGTAGATTGCGCAATCAAATTCAATTGTGATCTGGAGGCTCCTAGGGATTTTGAACAGGTTTACAAGGAGAACAAGAAAAATATTGTCTTATTAGTTGATGCACTTGCATAAGGTGGGATGTATGACAAAAGTTAATAAATTGAACTGGGCACAGTTAGATTTTTTGATAAACAACTTTTATGAAATTGTGGAGTACAAGCGTGGTCGCGGCGTATATGGAGATAGAGTAGTTTTGAAACGCCCCAGACGTGCAGAAGCAATTTTCAATGAGGCAGATAGATTGTATTCATTCTACTATATGGACGCCAATGCAGTGAAAGAATTGCCTCGCACAATTCAAGAAAAAGTAAAGATTATAGCTAGATTTGTTTGTAGTCCAGAGGATATGAATATATTGTGCGATTTTGACAAATTTAATGGAGTTGAACCGAGCGAATGGGCGCTTGAAACGAAGAGACTCTTGATAGATTCGAATAATTTGAATTTTGAGGAATTAAACAAAACATTATTAGATAGATATAAGTTGCTAAATAGTGACTTCATCAGCAAATTGAATAAACACAGAGAGAAGCAATATTTCCTTGCAAGCAGTGGCGAATTTAATTTTATTACAAAAGAATATTCAAATCAACAAATTAGTAGATTATAGATTAAAACGCATTATGCGTTTTTTATCGTTTCTTAGTTCAAAAATCCAATTGACATTTTTTTCAATTGTTTTTAAATTTTTGACTTGAAAATTTTTATATTTCAAAGCAAAATTTGAGTCATTGATAATGTGAAAATTTAATTAATTTTAAAAAATAAAAGGTTTTAAATTTTTAATTTTGCATTATATCTTATTATTCGACACAACTAGTCTTTTTTCTTGAAATAAAAAATGTTTAAAATCTTAAACTAATTATGTAAATCTTATTAAATATTACTTATTTTGTTTGACAAATTTCTCTATATTTATTAGAATAAATTAGACGAAAATTAAGGAGACTGTAATGAAACAATTAAAAAAATACTTTAAACTTACATTTTGTTTTTTAGCGTTTGCAGTAATGAGTATTGTTTTTGCTTTCAGCCCAGTTTTGACGACTTATGCGGTTGATTTGTCTTATACAATTGAAACTTATAATGCAGCGATTAATTCGATTAAAATGCCTAAGACTGTTGTTGATGTGTCAAAAGGTGAGACATTGCAAATTCCACTTTTGAGTACAAGTTTGTCTGGAGGAAAAACTTCTGGTTTGTTCGCAGATACTGCAACTAATTATACTATCAGAGTTATTGATCCATCTGGGCAAGTATATAATTATGTTGTGGGTGGAAGTAGTAATGACACAAAATATTTTGATGAAACTAATATTGGTAGTGGTTATTTAGGGCTTAATGCTCTTAATAATGGACAATATGACATCCTTTATATTATTAAAAATGGAGAAAAAACATATTATTCAAACACTTATACAATTACAGTTAAAAATATATCTTATGAATTAGATTTTGTGGATGAAACAACTGGTTTGAAAAACCTTGTTCCTCTTTCTATGCATACTACTAATGAAGCGTTTGAAGTGCCAATTGCAAATGTAAAAGTTGCTGATAGTGATAATGATGAAGTTGTGACGACAGTTATACCTTCAGTTACTATTAATGGGGCTCCTCAAGATTGGTCAAAAAGTGATTATATATATGAGTCAAATGGTAAGTATTATGTGATTCCAAGCGAAAGCGGTATAATCACTTTGGAATACACTTATAAGCAGGGTAGCAATCCACCAACAGTGACTTATACAATCAATGTATCAGACGAATTTGTTGAGCCTACGAGTGATGATCTCACGATTACGACTCCGTCTATGCCAAGTGTAGAATTGGGAGATAAAGGAGTGACTTTACCAAATCTGACAGTTAGTGACAATTACAATTCAAATATAGAGCACAACGTTACTTCTATTAAAATAACGAAAAGAAACAATGAAAATATCACGAAGACATTGACTAATAATACTTTCAAATTCAATTTCACAAAAGAAGAATTTAATGTGGACAATTATGCTGATATGGTAGGTGATTATAGAGTGACTTACAATATAGTAGATGCTTATGGCAATACCAAGTCAATCAGCGTGATCATTAGAAATGTCACAGACAATACTCGTCCTAGCGTTTATATGGCGTATGATTATGAAATTGATGAAACTACCAAAAATCCTATTCAGGTCGAAAATGACGACGGTGAATTCGTAGATAAAGTTAATACAAATTATGCAGTTGATTTGAAGACTAGATATGGTTATACAGAATTGGAACTACCAGCAATCTATGCAACGGACAAAGTGACCGAATACAAAGATTTCATATTCGTCCGTTATATTCAAAATACTAAAGACCATACGATTTATTATGTGGATAATAAGAAAGTAGTTGATGGCAAACTGGTAGAAGTGAAAGAAACCGAACAAGGATACAACCACTCGGGTGATCCAAACATTGGCAAGGTCAACAAGGCAGTGAAATTCCAATTTTCAAAAGATAATTCAGACATCTCCGATTATGCAGGAGAATATACTATAGGCTATTATGTGTTGGCAAATACTATCTCTAAACAAGAAAGTTATGTTTACAGAACCGGAACTACAAGATATACTATCACAGTATTGTCAAGAGCGACTGTAGCCCAGCCTAATGAAGGCGATGAAGATGAAGACATCAAGACCTCTACTCCTACTATTCAAATAAATAATGTTAAAAATAATGCTACGATTTCTAGTGATGATACGATCAATGTGAATATCACGTCTGAAGACACTATTGATACACGTTTGAAAAATGCAGTTTTCTATTATTATTCTACAGAGTCTGAAAATGATTTGAATACTGACATTTTGAACGCTATTCGTACAGTGACGAGCAATGATCAGTCGGATACAGCATTGAATTTGTGCAATGTGTTGGATGATAGAGATTTTATCTCAGAAATGCAAAAATTATATGATGGTTTCGGCGTAGCGACTGTCGATGCTGATAATGAGAATAGTTTCAATGTCGAGTTGGCAGACTATACTTCAGATAATGGAAGCACATTAAATATAGTCGCCGTAGCACTTAATGACGAGGGAAATATCGCAACCGCTACTCGAGTGCTAAATATCAAGGACACAGACGAAACTAACGCTCCTGATTATTCTATTATCTACGCAGGCGATTTCAGCACGGATAGTACAAACATTTTGGAAACTCTAGAATTTGATCAGGTAGAAGATGTCACTCTTCCTACAATTCAATTTACTGATGCGGAAGATCAATATCTCGCTTTGGATGTAAATTATTATATCGGTACACCTGATAGTGTTGGTACAGGTTTGCAATTCTTGTCTCCAAAAGGAGCACAGATGAGTAATGACACAATCACTGGTGGCACTATCACAACGAGCAAGGTAGGCACTTATTATGTCGTTTATACTGCTACAGATGATGCGGGCAATCAGACTACAGTATTCTTCACATTTGTTGTCAACGATTCTTCTGATCCTTATATATCTGTCAACGCTGATGGCTCGAATATAGATGGCACGGATATCAATATTAGCGGAAATACTATCACGGCAGATCTTGGTGCTACAATTTCATTCGATCCAAGTTTGTATTCCTCTAATGGAGACGACATTACTAACGACCCTCAAACAATTTTCGATCAACCTATAATAGATACTGGCAGTTTAAATTTAAGTTATAAAACTACTGGAAATTATATGGAATATCAGTTCAACAGCGAAGGTAGTTATACTATAACTTTCACAGCAAAATACACTGAAGGCGGAACTCCTGTTGAGCGTGTATATTATGTAAATATCACAATGCCAGAATTGGAGTGGGATTTTGATATAGACGTACCTGAATATGCAAAACAAGGCGAGCAGATCATATTGCCAGATTGGACGGCTAGTCAAGGTAATTTGAAAGCAGAAGTTAGTGTTACTGTAACTGATCCAGACGGTTTGGTGCCAGAGGCTGGAAATGCTGTAAAGATTCAAAATGGAGACGCCACAGTATGGGCATTCAAAACTAATGAAACCACTCGAGGAACATATAGAGTGACCTACACGGCTAAAACAGACTATGATACAATTTCCGAAACTTATGAGATCAAAGTAGGCGATAATGTGGCTCCAACATTTACTATGAATTATGAAAATGAGTTGTCTCAAGAAATTGTTTACGATGGAACGAATCAAATTGAATATAATATTGACCTAGATAAGAGTGATAGAACCTTAGTTATTGAAGTTATAAGCAATGGAGATAGAATTTATTCTTATAATACTGGTCTTGTAATTCGTGATAGGAATGACAGCGGAACTGAAAGTACTATGAACAACTGGAACTCTTTGACTGTAGAACTATCAAGCGATGACGGAATAGTGTCTGACGGCGAAGAAGACGGTCAATATGTTATTACAGGAACAGGTAGATGTACTTTGACATTAACAGTAGAAGACATTTATGACAATGTCGCAACTAAGACTATTGAATTCGACGTAGTCAGCGAAACTACTCCAGAAGAAGATGATGATTCATATTTGGGTGTAATATTAATTGTCGTATCTCTTGTAATCCTTGCTGGCGTGATCTTGTTCTTCACCTTCACTGGTAGAAAGGGCGGAAATTCTAAAACAAAATCTAGCAAAAAGGACTCACAAGAAAAATCTTCAAAGACAAATAAATCTTCAAAAAATTCAGCGAAAGAAAAACTTAGTGAAGACAAAAAAGAAGAAATAGTCATTGAAAATTCTGAAGAAGAGAAAGACGATGATTCATCTGATGAAGAGGCAAAATCTGGAGATGTTGAATAAAATTAAAAAATCTCTTAAGTAATTAAGAGATTTTTTTAATCAAAAACTTGAATATTTTAGGTTCGTTAGGTGTTCACTGCTAAAGATGATAAATAAATATAAGAATATTTACGAGGATAAAAATATAAATTCAATCTTGGTATTATGATTTCATAGTGTGAATGATAATATATATAACTTTATATTTATATTTGATTTTGATAGTTTATGTCTAGGATATAGATATTGCGATTATTTTATAAAAACGACCAGAAAATATCGAAAAAAGAAAACTACATTTTAGGCAAGTGGCGGGTGTGGTGACTGCTCGCCCTTTTTCATTGATCCAAATTAGATCATTTTCTTAGTTTTCTTTTTAGTTTCGCAATCTCTTCTCTCAATGTAATTGCCGTTTCAAAATCGAGTTGAGATGCGGCAGTGTTCATAAGACCTTTCAATTGTTCAATCTTCTTGGATATATCCGATTTTGACATCTGCTCTTCATCACTATCCATTCTGATTTTCAATGTGTCTACGATGTCTTTTTTGATTGTCATAGGTTTGACATTGTGATCAAGATTATATTTCATTTGTTTTTCACGGCGTCTATTTGTCTCGTCAATTGCTTGACGCATACTATCAGTGATTCTATCTGCATACATTATTACTTTACTTTCACTATTACGAGCGGCACGACCCACGATCTGAATGAGAGAGGTTGAACTTCGCAAAAATCCCTCCTTATCCGCATCAAGGATCGCCACCAAAGTTACTTCAGGCAAGTCCAATCCTTCACGAAGCAGATTGATACCTATCAAAACATCGAATTCATCCGCCCGTAATTCATTAATTATTTTTACTCGCTCTAGAGTATCAATGTCACTATGAAGGTATTTCACGCGAATACCATTCTCTCCAAAATAAGTAGACAAATCTTCTGCCATTTTTTTTGTAAGTGTAGTAACTAGTACTTTCCCTTTTTTTGCAATATTTTTCTTTATTTCATCAGATAGATCATCCACTTGACCAAGACTAGGGCGAACTTCAATTTCAGGATCAAGTAGGTAGGTAGGACGAATCACCTGTTCCACTACCTGACCTGCAAGAGACAGTTCATATTCATTTGGTGTGGCAGAGACATAGATTGTTTGTCCTATTCGAGAGTTGAATTCGTCAAAATTGAGCGGACGATTGTCGAAAGCACTAGGCAGGCGAAAGCCATAGTCAACTAGACTCGTCTTTCTCGCTCTATCTCCATTGTACATACCTCGTACTTGAGGTAGGGTGATGTGACTTTCGTCTACAAAAAGCAAAAATCCATTAGGGAAATAATCTAACAAAGTGTATGGTGGTTCACCAGGCTTCCTACCATCAAAATATCTAGAATAATTTTCAATGCCGGAACAATATCCCATTTCTTGCATCATTTCAATGTCATAGTTGGTGCGTTCACGAATTCGTTGAGCCTCAATGTATTTTCCTTCCCTTGTAAAATATTCTTCACGCTCTTTTGCATCTTTTTTGATCTGTTCAAGAGCACTGTTCAATCGCTCACTTCCGACAGCATAATGGCTTGCAGGGAAGATTGATGCGTGCTTTAGTTTGTCGATCACTTTTCCTGTCACGGCTTCAAATTCGCTAATTTGTTCTATTTCATCGTCAAAAAATTCTACTCTAATAGCACGTTCACTGCTATCAGCAGGGAATATATCTACTACATCTCCGCGTGCACGGAATGTGGATCGAGTGAAGTCTATATCATTTCTGGTGTACTGAATGCTTATTAATCGAGATATCAATTGCTCTCTTGACATCTTATCCCCAGCACGCAACGAAATATGCAGGTCATAATATTCTTTCGGCGCGCCCAAGCCATATATGCATGATACAGATGCTACCACGATTGTATCCGATCTTTCGAGCAAACTGCTTGTGGCGCTATGACGCAATTTATCAATTTCATCATTGACGCTCATATCTTTTTCAATATAAGTATCACTAGAAACTATATATGCCTCCGGTTGATAATAGTCATAGTAAGAAACAAAAAACTCTACTCTATTATTCGGGAAAAACTCTCTAAACTCATTGCAAAGTTGGGCTGCAAGAGTTTTGTTGTGGGCAAGGACAAGAGTAGGGCGATTCACTTGTGCTATCACATTAGCCATTGTGAAAGTCTTTCCGCTACCCGTAACTCCTTTTAGTACCTGAGCAGACAATCCATCATTTATTCCCTCAACTAGAGATGCTATAGCCTCGGGTTGATCACCCGTAGGCGCATATTTAGATACCAATTCAAAATTTCTATATTCCATAAATGACCTAGAAGATAAATCTAATTAATACACCAATCAAAGCACTTATCACGGCTAAAACACACGTGCGACCCAGAAGTAATAGGAGATTACGTTTGTTATTCGTGAGTTCGCGATGAAATCCCTCGCCTTTAATCTTCAGCGAAACGCAAAAGACGGGACTTCCTTTTTTATCCGATTTGAATAGTTCAATATAATTATCATAACTTAGATTTGTCATTATTTTTTCTAATTCGTCAGGATATATGACATATCTGTCTGCTGCAAAAGAAATTATTTCGCGCGGAGAAATAAGACAAGATTTTTTACCTTGACATTTTTGATACACATATTCCATTACATATTTTTCTTTGAACGTCAACATTTTAATTTCCTTAGTTTATAAAGTAAATAAGAAGAAAATAATCAATGCCAGCATAGTCCCGACGAATGAAGCAATTGCCACATATAGATATGGCAAAAAATTATTAGTTTTGACCGTATGCGACTTTGATTTTCCATCGGATTGTTCCAAATAGATATTCCCTTTAGGTGTGATAGAATAGCAATAAGTGTTGTCCTCACTGAATTTGACATTAACATATTCTTGTTTTTCAAGAAAATTTATTATATCTTTCAAACTATCATTGTCATATTGAGATTTTTGAGCCAAAATTGCCATTATCTCATCTGTAGTGACAACTTTGTATGCACTACCCAACGCCAATTTATTCATCGCTTTTAATACTGATACTGATTTTTTGTCTAGCATAATATCCTTTATTATAACATTTATAATTATTTTTTGCAATCTTTTCTAAATTATTTATTCAATGATTTATATAATTCTAATTGTTTTTTTATAAAATTAAACGCAATTTCATAAGGCTGGTCGCTTGTCAAATCTATACCTATTTCTTTCAAAACATCAATAGCAGGTCTGTTTGTTCCATTTTTCAAAAAGTTGATATATGACTTGTAGAATTCATTATCAGATAAAATCTTGTCCGCTATTGCTATGGCTGTGACCAAACCAGTTGCATAAGTGAATACATAAAAAGGAGAGTAGAAATGAGGTACGCACATCCATTCGTATTGCAATTTGTCAGGTATGATCAAGGATTTTCCATAAAATTTTCTATTGAGATCAAGATAATAGTTATTCAAATCTTCATAAGTAATAGGTTCATTATTTTCAATCTTTTGGTGGGCGTACAGTTCAAATTCAGTGAAAATTATCTGTCTAAAAATGGTACTTCTCACGTCATCAAGAAAATGGTGAAGATAGTATGATTTGTCCTTTTTCTTTGCACTATCTGACATATATTGATTAAGCAATATTTCATTGGTCGTACTTGCAATCTCAGCGGCGAAAATAGAAATGTTCGCTTTTTCATAAGGTTGAGCATTCAAAAAATACTCTGCATTGATACAATGACCTAGTTCGTGACATAAAGTTGAGACGGAATTATAATTGTAAATGTAGTTTGTCAAGACTACGGTCTTCGCTCCATAGCAATGCGAACAGTATGCACCCGAATTTTTGTTTTCATTAGGAAAATAATCAATAGAATTGTCGTTTAATTTCCTATTCAAATTTTCTAGATATTCTTCACCTAATGGCTTCAAAGCCTTGATTATCATCTCCTTTGCTTGATCTAGCGAAATTTTCGAATTGTTTTTTGAATCCTCAAAAAGATCGTAGTATGCGAATTTTTTGTTTTTTGAGATTTTAGCACGTGTTTTGCAATAGTCTTGTAGCAAAGGAATATATTTTTCTGTGAATTTTATTATATTGTCAAACACCGCTTTTGGAATGTCATCTTCTAGTAATACACTTTCTAACAGATTTGAATAATTGGTCAATTTGGATAAAAATTTATCATATTCAATGTCTTTTAAATACAATTCAGAAAAGGTTTTATTTAGCCTACTGAATGCTGTCATTCGCGAGTCGAACGCATTTTTTCTAAGAACTCCATCGTTTCCTCGCAAATATTTTGGATAGGTGGAGTTATCTACTTTTTTCAATTTTCCCGTCCCATCCAATGCGTCATCAAACTTGATTTCAGAATCCACTAAAATGCTGTGGATATTTTCATTATTACCTAAAAAATTGCTCATTTTTGATAACAATTCGTTCGTCTTTTCATCTATTTTATGAGGTTTTAACTTTATTATCTCCTTAATCAAATTATCATAATCTGAAAATCTTTTGTCTTGTAATAATGATTTCAAATATTTTTCTGGCAATTCATACAATTGCGGGGCAAAATATGAATTCGCTTCGCTCAATCTGGTATATAAGTTGTTGAATCTTTGCTCCAACATCAACATCTTAGTGTCGGACGAGTCTACATTCAGATTATGCGATATGAAGTGTGCCAATTTCGCTATAGATATGAAATCTTCTTTAAACTTTTCAAGACGTTCATACAATATATTAGAATTTTGCAATTTTCCCTTATATTTTGGTAGGATTTCGGTCAAATTTTCCATTTTTTTGAAAATTTGGTCAATCTCCTCATCGTTTTTTATATAACTTGATAAGTCCCACTTATATTCTTCTGATATCTCTTTTCTTTTTCTCATTTTCACTCCTTAACAATTATTTTAAATTTATTATTATTTTTGTCAAGCAATACGTTTTTAATCTTGAAATATAACAAAATTTGCCTATATATTTTTTCATTTTATAAATCTTGACATCTTGTGTGGTATATTGTATAATAATATATAATAAATAAGAGGTGGAGTATGTTAAGAAAAATTGTTTTGATTTTATGCGTTGCGTTCGTTGTAGTTTGCTATGGCTATCCTTGTTTCATTCTTCCTTTTGGCGAATATGTTCGCACGACAGAAATCGGGAATATTACGACAGAATCGACATACAATTTTGACTGGGATGGCACGGTTACAAAAGAAGATGAATTAGGCATTACAACAAAATATTATTATAAATTAAAGGGCAATGAAGTTTTGCTAAGCGTTGATGAAAATTTTGATGATGATGATATTTCAATTAGCATCAATTCATTATACAATATAGACAATGGATATTTCAATCAAGTCGGTTATTATGTGGCTATAGGAGTAGGAATCCTTGCATTAGTATTGATTATTACAATTCCAAGAAGAAGTTAAGCGACAAAAGTCGCTTTTTTCATTTTTTGAGGAAATTTATTATATTAATATTATTTTCTTTTAGACATACTTTTAAAGCAGAGAGTAAACAATTCAATTGAATTCATATTAATTCTTACATTTTTTTGACTTGATATAAAATTGTAGAAAATTCCACTTGAAAATTGACGAATAATGTGATACACTATTAATTGATTTAATTTAGGAAAAAATAGAAGGTGGATATGTTAGAAAATATAGTTGTAAAAGGTGCGAAAGAAAACAATCTAAAAAATGTCGATGTAGTTATCCCAAAAAATAAATTGGTAGTTTTTTCTGGTGTGAGCGGATGCGGAAAGTCCACTCTCGCTTTTGACACAATCTTTGCCGAAGGACAGAGGAGATATATGGAGAGTTTGTCCAGTTATGCTAGACAATTTTTGGGGCAGATGAACAAGCCAGATGTAGAAAGCATCGACGGACTTAGTCCAGCGATCTCAATAGATCAAAAGAGCACAAACAACAACCCACGTTCTACTGTTGGCACCATCACTGAAATATATGATTATTTAAGGCTTTTGTTTGCTCGAATTGGCAAACCTTATTGCCCAAAATGTGGCAAGTCTATTAGTGTACAGACCATCGATCAAATAGTGGATAGGATTTTGGAAGTAGAGGACGGGAGCAAGTTACTAGTGATGGCTCCAATTATCAGAGCACAAAAGGGCAGTCACGAAAAGACTTTGGACGGATTGAGAAAAGATGGATTCGTTCGTGTAATGGCAGACAGTCAGGTATATTCTCTTGATGATGCCATTGTACTTGACAAAAACAAACGTCACGACATATATGTCATTGTAGATAGATTGGTCAAAAAAGATGGAATAATTTCTCGTCTTACCGAATCTGTGGAGAAATGCCTGCAGATGGCGGATGGATTAGTAATAATTAATGCAGATGGAGAAGATAAATTATATAGTGTAAAATATAGTTGCGTAGACTGTGGAATTTCTATTCCTGATATTGAACCTACACTATTTAGTTTCAACAATCACACAGGTGCTTGTCCAAAATGTGGCGGGTTGGGTTATGTCATAAAAATTGGTGAAAATTCTATAGTTAAAAATGATAGATTGTCTATAAATGAAGGTGCTTTGGCGGTAATGGGTTTCAATATTGACACCACAGGAATTACAAAGCGTGCATTGCAAAAATTAGGTAAAAAATATAATTTTACGCTCGATATGCCATATTATAAGATTCCTAAAGAGGCTAGGAACGTCTTGATCAATGGAGAAAGCGGAGATAAGGATCTAATTGCACCAAATTTGCATCAATATTGCACGCAAAAAGATGCTTTGTTTATGGGAATTATACCTGACCTTTTGAGGAGATTTCAGGAATCTCAAAGCGAATATGTCAAGGAAGAGATATATAAATTGATGAGTGAGGATACTTGCCCAGAGTGCTTGGGTAAGAGACTCAATCCAAGTGCATTGTCAATAAAAATAAACAAGAAAAACATCGCAGAATTATGCGATATGTCTATCACAAAATTATATAGATTCATTACATCCTTAGAATTGAGCAAAACTGATCAAATGATTGCGGAAAGCATAATCAAAGAGATAACTTCTAGACTATCATTTCTCATTAATGTAGGATTGACATATTTAACATTGTCAAGACGCGCAGGTACTCTTTCAGGTGGAGAGTCGCAACGCATACGTTTGGCGACACAGATTGGCAGTGGACTAAGTGGTGTGCTGTATATCTTAGACGAGCCTAGCATTGGTTTGCATCAACGAGATAACGATAGATTAATTGATACTCTCAAAAATTTGCGAGATCTTGGCAACACGCTCATCGTCGTGGAGCACGATGAGGACACGATTAGAGAGGCGGACTATCTGGTAGATATAGGTCCTTTTGCCGGCACCAACGGAGGAGAGGTGGTTGCGTGTGGAAGTGTGCAAGATCTTATGAACAATCCTAGATCTATTACAGGAAAATTCTTATCAGGCGAAATGAAAATCGAAGTTCCTGAAAAAAGGCGAGAAACGAACAAGGGCTATATTAGACTGCTTGGTTGTAGGGAGCATAATATTGAAGATCTGGATGTAGCCATTCCGCGAGGAGTCCTCACGTGTATAACAGGAGTGAGCGGTAGCGGAAAGTCTACGTTGGTCAATGATATTTTCTATCGGGCATTGTTCAACAAACTCAATAGACGTGACCAAGACAAAAATTTGATGGATATATTGGGCATTGAAGGAATTGACAAAGTGATTCAAATAGATCAGACTCCGATCGGACGGACTCCTAGAAGCAATCCTGCCACATACTCTGGCGTGTTTACAAAAATCAGAGAACTTTTTGCCTCAACTCCGCAAGCGAAAGAAAAAGGCTTCGATCTAGGTAAATTTAGTTTCAATGTTGAGGGCGGACGCTGTGAGGCATGCTCGGGTGATGGAGTGAAAAGGCTCAGGATGTATTTTATGCCAGATGTGTTCGTGTCGTGTGAAGTCTGTGGCGGAAAACGATATTCAAGAGAGGTCTTAGAAGTCAAATATAAGGGGAAATCTATTTATGACGTGCTTGAGATGACTATTGATGAGGCGTATGAATTCTTCGATGCACTACCTCAAATCAAAAGCAAGTTACAGACATTAGTCGATGTAGGATTGGGCTATATCAAATTAGGTCAGAGTGCTACCACATTATCAGGCGGAGAGGCACAGAGATTGAAATTGGCAACCGAATTGACCAAACGTGACACGGGCAATACAGTTTACATTTTGGACGAACCTACCACAGGTCTACATTCTTACGATGTGAAAAGATTGGTGGACATTTTGCAAAGATTAGTAGGCAATGGAAATACAGTCGTTGTGATAGAACACAATTTGGACATAGTCAAGACCGCTGATTATATCATAGATATGGGACCAGAGGGCGGTGAAGGTGGCGGAAAAATTGTGGCTACAGGCACACCTGAAGAGGTTGCAAAAGTGAAAGCGAGTTATACTGGGATGTATTTGAAGAAAATGTTGAAAAAGTAGGTATAGATATATGGAAAAAGAACTAAAAAAATGCTATCATTATATGGATTTAAGATATGATTCTACTATTGAAGAGATTAAATCGAGGCAAAAAATTATGATCAAGATTTTTCGAGCAAAGAGCGTAAAGAGCGGAAAATCTTACAAAAATGAAATAGCAAAAGTAAATAATTTCACCAGCAAAATTTTGGCTAATATTAAACAAAATGGAATACCAAAAGCGAGTTTTTTCAATTTTTCTTCGACAGTTAATGAAGTGGCAACGCTTACTTTTGTCTTGATAATTATGATCATCATTTGTACTGTCACATTCTTGACTTTGATGTAATATTAATGAATAAAAAAGTGAACATAAAAAATAAGAAAAATATCCAATGTTCACCCAAATCAATATTAATCCTTTTAATTGTTTATTTTGAGGGAATTTAAAATAATTATTTTTATACTAAATTCAAAATATTAATTCCTGTAGTTTGATTCAGTCCTACAATATTGTAATTCAATAAGCGAGAATACGTCACAGCATCCTCTTGACTTTCATTTATTATTGAGGAGCATAAATATTGGAGATAATCGGATATAGGTTGCAGATCTTTTCTTGAAATAGAGATGCACAATATATCCATTTTTTCTGTCCAATATTCGTTCAAATTTATTATATCGTTTTGAATTTTTGGATCTGTTATTTCAGTTGTTAGCAACGTTTCATATATTTTTTCACTATCATTTTCTAGTTTTTCAAAAACTTTTTGCGTATAAATTCCATCCCAAATACATAATCCTGTAACGGCAAGGAACAAAATTAAAATCGGTATCCAAACTTTCATAATTTTACTTCCTTTTTGATGTTTTCTATCAATTTGAAATTCTCGCCTTTCTTTTGATAGTAGGTTTTTCCTTCGCTATCGACTGATAAAATTATCAAATCTTTTATGGTTTCTATTTTTAAATATTTCAAAATTTTGTTTAAATCGTCATCGTTCATACTTAATTGATCCATCTCTTCCTTTATAATTTTACCATCAGAAATGATAACGTGAGGGAGGTGTGCGGGAGGATTTGTTACGTTCACATCTTTTGCTGTAGCGGGAGAATTTTCGCTAGTAGGTATGACGCTCATTTTTCCATTGGTTTCTATGATTGCGTATAAAATTTGATCAAAACTATAGAAGCCTGCCTGTCTAATTGA
Source organism: uncultured Clostridia bacterium (assembly GCA_944383415.1). Classification (GTDB taxonomy): domain Bacteria; phylum Bacillota; class Clostridia; order Christensenellales; family UBA1242; genus Onthoplasma. Next base: position 28,982 of record CALWPK010000005.1, read on the forward strand.
TTCCAGCAAATCATCAATATTCATATTAAGGTCTTTGAGTGCCTTATATTCAATTCCTTTTGGACTTATTACAACAACGGGTCGTCCGCTCATAAATCTTCGAATTTTAATATTTTTCCTTGTTAATATCGTGATAAAAAAATGTATTAGCACCAAGATTGCAAGAGGTAAAATTCCATTAATCAAAGGAATATTTGTATCACTCATTGGCAAAGTGGCCAAATCGGCAATGATCAATGTTATAACTACTTCATAGGGTTGCATTTCGCCAATTTGACGTTTGCCCATCAATCTTAGGAATACTAAAACTGCAATATAAATTATTAATACTCTGATAAAAATTATGAACATACAATAAGTATGTTCAGAGAAACTAAATTTATACTTTTTATTTAATATCGTTTTTGATATATCTTAGACTATATTTAGTATTGTATAAAATATAAAAATTTCAAAAATTTGCTACTTTAAATAGTATTTTTACGTTTTTTCTTAATTAAACCTATTAATTTTGAAATATCATATAGATTAAATGTCTTGCTCAATAATAAAGTAAATAAAATGCTTATACCGCCACCAATGCAGGCTGAGATAAAATTATTGAAGAAATTTAAACATATATTCGAAACAAAATGACCTAATAAACTTGTAGGTATGATAATCAAAGCGTACTTAAATGTCAAATTAAATAAATTGAATTTGATGTTCGGTACAGATTTCTTTATCATCCTGATGTTAAGTGTCGTGATCGTCAGCATTGACAGGAAGAAAGATATAATGATTGAATTTATGCCTACAAGTGGGGTGAAGGCAATCAGACTAACAAATAAAACCACAGAACCTATGATATAATTGAAAAATGACTTTACTTCTTTGTTCAGGGCGTTGAGGATGCTACCAGTAAGGTTGCACAACGTGATAGGTAGTACGCATATTGCAGAAAGTTGAAGCAACACACCTGATAGACTATTGTCATACAAGACAATTCCTATCAAATCTCCAACGGAGAGATATAGTGGAATAAAAATCATACTTATAAATATTGATACATCAAGTGATTTTGTGACATTTTCTTGAATCGAATCATATTGATTTTTTGTCATCATTGAACTAATTGAAGGGATTAGTACCATACTGATGCTACCAATTATTGCCATTGGCACAAATAGCATAGGGAAAGTCATCCCCATTATCACGCCAAAACTAGAGACCGCTTCACTCGTGGAGTAGCCTGATAAAATCAGCATATTAGGGATGATGAGAGTTGTCAAAGGTTGTACGAGCGAGTTGGCAAGGCGCACGCCCGTGATAGGAGTGGCACTTTTCAAAATGTTGCGATATTGACCTTTTTTGAAATTTAGTTTACCTTTTCTAAAATAAATGAAAACTGTAATTAAGGCAGACAGCAAACAAGTCAAATTAAACGCGATTGCAGAATACTTTGTTGCTACGAAATAATCTGCGATAGTGAAAAGCATAATGAATGTAAGAGCGAAGCGAATTATTTGTTCAATCAACTCTGTCAATCCACAATTGAAATAATCGTTTTGTCCCCACATCGCACCACGAAACACTGCGTATATGGCACTACAAATAATAGACGGCAAGAGTATTATCAATAATTCCACAGCCCTACTGTCTGTCAAAATAATACCCCATAGAGACTTCAACAAATAAACGACCAAAGAAGAAATGACTGCGATCACAAGGGCGATGATAAGGGCGGAGCCAACGACTTTGTTTCTCTTTTTTAGTTCGGACTTTGTTTCATATTTTGACACTAGTTTTGCAGTTGTCAAAGGTAGTCCACTAGATATAAGTGTTGTGAAAATTCCTAGAACAGATGTTGCCATTTGAAATAGACCGATCCCTTCCGCACCCAATTTTCTCGTGAGATATATTCTAAAAAAGAAGCCCAAGAAACGCGTAATTACGGAAAATATTGTGACAATAGCCACTGCTTTAAACATTGATTTCATATATAATATCCTATATAAATATATAAAAATGAGAAAAAATATATACCAAGATAAAATTTTAAATTTTTTTGAATTTACTATATTCATTTAGAATTCAAAAAAAACATTTTAATCGTTATAAATTCCTATCAAAGAGTTTTGTTTGTCTATATGTATTGATTATTATTTCATATAGTTTGGGATTGAAAAAATATATGTGTTCACAAAAAAGATATTTTTGAATATATATATTAATAGATATGGAACCAATTCTAGCTGAAGAATTTTTATACAGAGTAAAGGATAATGACACTATAAAAGACTTGTGTTCAAAATTTAACACAAGCAAGTCAAATATCGTTAGAAACAACGATGATATAGATTTGTACACGGGCGAATGGATCAAGGTTAAGGTCAATGATTATATCTCGCATTTTGTGAAGCCTATGGAAAGCCTATCAAAAATTGCTGAAATTTATGATGTATCAGTCAAAAAACTGAAATCGGATAATGATTTATCTGAAAACCGATTGTATATAGGACAATTGATAAAGATATATAAGCCAAAAGACTAGATAAAAAAATATTGATACGCCGACTTGATATATTCAAAAATTTAATTTTTTATTATTATTCATTATTTTTCAACTATATCGCTCAAACGAACAATTCTTAGACAAAAATCTTGAAAATTCAATCAAAATGATATATAATTAACGTATCGGAGCGCAAATGAAAGCAAAAAAATTATTGAGTACCATCAATCAATATAAGAAATTCAAATCACTACCGCAAAATGATTTTAGTTATAATTATTTTTTGAGTCAGAAAGAAGAAATGAAAAAAGCGCATATCAATTTTGTGAAACTCAGTGACTTTGTATCTCAGATAATGAAGTCAGATAATTTAGATATTCTAGTTGATACTTTTGAAACGGTTGATGAAAATTGCATATATAAAAGCGAAAAACACGGCATAAAACACAATATCAGAGTGTCTTTGTATGCCTTTTATCTATCAGATAAATTAAAGTTGGACAGGTCAGATGTGAAAACTTTGTTGTACGCTTGTATGTACCACGACATCGGTAGGGTAAACGATAATGAAGATTTGGCTCACGGGGCAAGAAGTGCACGGCTAGTTGATAAACTTGATTTGCAGATTAGCGAAGAAGAACGACGAATTCTAAAAACTATTATCACTTGCCACTCGCTACCAGACGATCGTTTTTCTATAGAGTCGAAAAAACATTGTTTCGACTGTTATGAGAGGTGTGAAACATTATTCAAATTATTAAAGGATTCGGATGCCCTAGATAGAACAAGATTAGAATATCCTTATATAGAAATGTCATATCTTAGATGTGAAGAATCAAAAACTTTGATTGCTTTGAGTTATCTTTTAGAATTCAATCTAAGAAAAAGACTGAATTTTCTAGATTCATCACTTATGTTGGTCATCTAAATTTTTAATCATAAAAAAATTTTCTAAAATATGAAAATTATCAATCAATTACATATAATAAATACGCATCGCAAAATGGTCAAATTTTAGAGATTTTTCAATGTTTGCGATAAAATTACTTTTCTATTAATTTTTTGAAGGATGCGAATATGGCAAATGACAAAATTAAATTTTAGTGAAATAAAGTTTATATGAAAAATTTTGGGATCGCAATTGATTGATATAACAAAAAAGCACGGGTACTATCCGTGCTCTTTTTTCGTGCCTTTTTAATCTGAAGATTTATCATTTGATTTCGTCTTTTTCGTCTTTTTTAGTTTAGGATCAGAGGCTGAGTCTAAATTGTTTTTTGAATTCGATTGTTTTGTATCGTCGTTTTCAGCATTTTCGTCTTCTTTATTAGAGACCTCTGTATTTCTCAATTCTTCTTGATGCTCGCGTTCTAATCTTTTCATTAAAGAATTCAGGTATTGATCGGATTTTGTATATTCAATGTCCGATTCTAGTCTACTGATTGACAATCCGATATTCGCAGATAGTTTTTGTTTCTTTTTCATTTCCTTTTGAAGTTTGTTGATTTCAGATTGGTCTGCACGCTTGATCTTCATTTCTCTTAGTTTAGATAGATCAGATTTGTATTCGTCCTCATACTGTCTTCGCTCATCATGCATAGATTCGAGTTCTTTTTTCAATTCTCTTAGTTTAGCCTCTCTCAATGAGATCGCTTTCCTCTGATACATCTGTTTCGAAACTGTGCGGTTTCTATCATACGCATTTTTTGATTTCTTTGTAGGTTTTTTCCATTTTATTTTCCTTGCCAATACGCCAACTATTGCAATAATTATTGACAAAGCAAATAATATACTGGATATATAATATAGAATAGTGTTGTAATCTAAGTTGTTCCCGTCATCATTATCGCCAGACTCTTCATCGTCCGCATCTTCTTCAGTGGTAGTTTGAGTTAAAATTTGCGTATATGAATTTTCACTGGCCTTGTCAAATTCTGTGCTGTCGTCCTCATAGTCAGTGAATTCAATTCCCCCGAAGAACACATCGCCCGCAACGCTTGCGGAACTGCTACCGAGTGACAATTCAAGATATGTCGTGATGTCACTGTTAGGTTGGATATAGAAAGTGTAAGTTGTCCAATGTCCATCAGATATGATTTCAGTGAATGTTTCATCGAAACTGGATAGTTTGATGCTGGCACCCATTAATTCATCATCTACATTTTCATTGATAATCTGAAGATTTTGAGTGTAGACTGACACGCTTATTTTATAATAATTTCCGCCAGTTAAATCAAATCCTAATTTAGATGTAAGAGTATAATATACGTCATCTTGAGCCCTTATTGCCAAAACATTTTTATTGTCAGAATCTAGATTGGCAAAACTAGCATAATCGTCACTATTCGCTATCACAGAATTAAATGATTCGCGATTCGTAAGGTCTACAACGCCGAATGTAACATCTTCATTGCTTTCACTCTCAAAATAATTAGGAGTAGAGAATGCGGAGTTGCTATCTGAACTGATCAGATTTTCTAAATCAGTTTTGATTTGATACGTTGAACTGGTGGCTTGTTCAAATTCATCAGAAGTAGGCTGAATAGGATTGTTGAATGTTACATTATCAACATATACATATCCGTATTCAGAATTTGATGTGTCTAAGACAATCTTGACTGACACATCTATTGCTTGAAATCCAGTGTATAGATACATTGTGACAGTGTGCCAATTCATATCAGCGGTGTCCACCATGATAGAAGACAATACGACTTCATCCTCATTAATTGTGCTCACCAATTGTATTTGAGCGGGAGCATTCTGAGTTTGTACTTGAAGAGTAAATTTATAATAAGACCTTGCGGTCAAACTTTTCGTTTCGCTTCTATAACTTTGAATGTCTGTGGTGGAATTGTACATCATCAAGACATTGTTGCTTCCATTCACTCCATAAGGATCGCCAGGATTATGCAAATTTGAAAATTTTGATGAGTCCAATTTGCTGAATTCAGTATCTAAAGTGTTGACCACGCCATAGAATTGGTCATAATTTCCTGTCTCAACTCTTGTCCAATCTGTTGGAGTTGCGGGATATGGAGAAGAGTAGTCAGTGATTTGCACATCATTGAAATTGCCATTGTCTATATATAGTTTGTTATCTGACCAAATATATTCTTCAGCTAGATCAATAGTTTGAGCATAAGTTCCCGTTGATACATTGTCAAATGTGGTGTAGTCAACTTTCGTCGTAATGATAGATGCGATATACATTTTCCCAGTGGTAATGTTATCCGCATCTCCCAAACCTACGACCAATTTGAATGTGGAGGATCTAATAGGGCTAGAACGAACATAGAATGAATATTCTTGATAGTCGTTTATGATATTTCCACTTTCTCCAGTGTCAGAACTGATTGTGATCACAGGTTCACTATCTTCAGCGTCCTCATCAGTGTCAGTATTCGTTTCGACCAATTGTAATGATGCATTTCCGTCCAAGTCCTTAGTTTTGACAAAGATACTAACTTTATAGACAGAATTTCTTTCAAATTCAAAGAAATCGTCACTAGTTTCGTATTCGACATAAGTTGCTTTGCTGTTTGTAATCCTGAATGCTGAATCGATGTTTCCATCGTTTGCCTCTGCGTCTATTGCGTTTTCAACCAATTCGCCAGTGGTGTAATCAGGAGAATTTTTACCCGATTCAAAATCTGATATTGTGAAAGGATTTGTGCTCATATCAAATTCTTCAATCAGATTGTCACGTTCGTCGATGTAGACATAGGTATTAGATAGTGAAGAGGAATTGAGATTATAGATATTCCTTTCTAAAGTTTTTGAATTCAACTCGAATGCGGAGATACTATCAAACAATACGACTCCAGCACCTCGCAAATACATTGCCAATTTCACGTCAATATCTTCGATATCATTAGTTGTCACGAAGAAAGTGTATGTGGTGTAGTGTTTGAGAGAACTTATGTTTGTGATACTGGCGTAAATTGAATTGTCATCTGAGTTTAAGAGATATAGTGCACCAATACCGTTATTATTTGAGGTATAGACATCTACGGATATTGAATAATTTTTATTTGCCTTAAGAGAAATTGGATCATCTGTGATGAAACCAAAATTGGCGTTGTGTGAGATCTCGTCATCAGTCGTGTCACTATCAGTATCGGATGTGCTACCATCTGTATCTGTTGTGTCACTATCTGTGCCATCGCTTCCTTCCTCGCCTATAGATACCGTGCTATCTATCATCAGAACATAATTGTCACGAAAAGACTCGTCCGTTTTATATTTTGAATATTCATCTTCGTCGACATTGATCACTCCAGCATTCACTCCTGCCGTCTCTGTGTCCGAACTTGAGGTAAACCCAGTCGGATCAAAAGGATATTCGCTATCAGGACTAGAGTCAAAATCTTGATTTGTGATAGTGATCTCATTTTGACTCTTGTTGTTCACGGCGAAAACAATGCTATCATAATCTATCAGATTGAGTAGTCCGACATTGGCAAACAAAACCAAAGTCAGTGCAGTAATACAACATATAATGTTTTTAAATAATTTTTTTCTAGTTTTCATTCTAACCTCTTTAATAATTATTGCTATAAACTAATTTATTATAATATAAATTTAAGAAATTAGCAAATAAATTTAAGCAAAAAGAACAATATAACAATATGAAAAAAGTAAAGAAAGTCTACATAATTATTTTTGGCGCGATAATAGGCATAATCAATGGATTTTTCGGCGGTGGTGGGGGAATGGTCGTAGTGCCATTATTGAACAAAATGTTTGGCTTAGAGCAAAAAAAAGCACAGGCAACCGCGCTTTTTGTCATCTTGCCTATCAGTTTAGTTAGCACAATTGTCTATATGTGTCATCACTCAATAGATTTCAAAGAAGGATGGCCAGTGATCATTGGGATAATTCTGGGAGGAGTGATAGGGGCACTTCTTTTGAACAAAATAAAAAACAATGTCATAAAAGGAATCTTCATATTTTTTATGTTGCTTGGTGGCATAGGGATATTGATATGGTGAAAATATGATTTTTTGGGAAATAATCGCAGGAATTATAGGAGGAATTATTGGAGGAATGGGAATGGGTGGCGGAACACTTACGATTCCTATTCTAACAATCTTTTTGTCGTATGCTCAACTTAGCGCACAGGGCATAAATTTAATCGCGTTTTTACCAATGTCCATAATCGCTCTCATCATTCATATCAAAAATCATTTGGTGGCGTTCAAACAGACTTGGCTACTCGCTCTAGTTGGGTGCATATTTTCGCTAGGAGGCGCATTGCTCGCCAATCATATATCAAATGCTGTATTGAAGAAATTGTTTGCGGTGTTTTTGATTGGTCTTGCAATTTGGCAAATCGTAGAGATGATAAAGGCGAAGAAGAAAAAATCAGAGGAAGAAAAGTCGGAAAAATCCGGCGACACGAAAGAGAATAATACACACAAGTAATGAGATGTGTAAAAACGTAAAAATTATAAAAATATATAAAATTTACCATAAAAATATCGTTTTTTGCGAAAAAAATATGAAAAAACAGAAAAAAATCCATTTTTAATTTTATCAAACGCGACATTTGAAAATAAATAATCGATAGCCTTGCTCAATTTGAATTTAGAATATTTTATATCAGTTGTCAAAAAGAATTGAGTATACAAGAATGATTTATCACAATATCGATCAGTTTGTATTTTAATTTTTGCGACACACTTTGTTCATTCGCCTCTTCTTTCAGTTCTTCAAAATAATCTGTAGTGTCAACAATTTTGGCGACATATTTTTTTGCTTTATTATATTTTGAATCTGTCTTGAAACGATCGAAAAAGTCATCACTATATTTTATAAATTCGGATTTTATATCATCTAGATTAAAAAACAATTGATTAATGCTGATTTCATCCGTGTCAAAATTTATTATGCATTTATAAATGGAGTTTATTAAGTCGAGAGTGGCGGACAATAGATTCTCTATACTTTTGTTTTGATTGTCAGATAGACTTTTCAATCTATAAAATTTGTCGCATTCTAGTGTGTAAACAGAGGCTAAAGGATAGTCGGATTTTAGATTTTCGCACACGGTTTCTGCATCTTTTTTGCTAGGATAGAAAGATGCGAATACGTGATACTTCCCATCGTAATAAACATATCCTGCTCCGTTGAGCGAACTGATTGTGTTTGCCAAGTCATTTGCTTCGTTGTACGATAAGAAAGAATTGATTTCTACTAAATAAAATTTATTTTTTCCGAGAGAATTTGGATACAAAAACATTGCGAGTCCTAAGGCGATTAGTATCAAAAAAGAAAGTAAAACAAATCCTGTTGTTTTGCGCTTGTTTATCTTTTTTTTATATTGGTAATAATCAAATTGGTATGATTGCATACTTATTTTATTAAAAAAGAAAAAAATTTATGAAAAAGTGTCAGGTTTGTGAAAAAATATTGACATTGTCACGTATAATTTGACTAGGAGGAGGAAATGAACATAAAACCATTATATGACAGAGTGATAATTTTGCCAGAAAGTGAAGAAAATGTCACAAAATCTGGCATTGTGTTGCCGTCAACATCTCAAGATAGACCAGAAAGAGGAAGTGTCGTTGCGGTCGGAGATGGGATCGATTTTGATGGCAACAAAAAAGAAATGCAGGTAAAGGTGGGCGACAGAGTGATATTCAACAAATACGCGGGCGTTGAATTGAAAATTGAAGGCAAGACACACATTGTGATGCGAGAAATTGACATTATAGGAGTGGAATTATGATAGAAAAGATTGTGAAATTTGGGGACGAGGCACGTCAAAAACTATTAAAAGGTGTAGAGACTTTGGCAGGAGCCGTGAAAATTACTTTAGGACCGAAAGGTAGAAACGTAGTGGTCGACCATATCTATGTCGAGCCACTCATCACAAATGATGGCGTAACAATTGCAAAGGAAATTGTTTTGCCAGACGAGATTGAAGATATGGGAGCAAAAATTGTGAAGGGTGCTTGTGTCAGGACTAATGATGTGGCAGGAGACGGAACTACTACATCGGCAGTTTTGGTCGAAAGTATATTCAAAGAAGGTTTGAAGAGTTTTACCACTGGGGCAAATCCTATTCTTCTAAGAAACGGTATCAAGAAAGCGGTTCAATTCACAGTCGATGAGATAAGGAAACATTCAAAAGAAGTGAAAGATAATGAAGCGATAAAACAAGTCGCCACTATATCGTCTGGAAGCGAAAGTACAGGAGAATTGATAGCCAAGGCATTTGAAGAAGTTGGGCTCGATGGCATAATAACCATAGAAGAAGGGAATGGCCTGGTGACCAGTCTAAATGTAGTCGAGGGAACGCGCATAAATAGAGGCTATATTAGCCCGTATATGTGCCAGGATCAAAGCAAACTAATTGCAGAATTGGACAATCCATACATATTGATAACTGATAGAAAGATTTCAAACATTCAAGAGATATTGCCGGTGATTGAAAAGGTTGCGAAAGCAGGAGGAAGTCTATTTATAATAGCGGAGGATGTGGAGGGCGATGCACTCACCACAATTGTGATCAACGATATGCGAAAGACTTTCAATTGCCTTGCGATCAAAACTCCATATTTCGGAGATAGGAGAAAAAAAGTACTTGACGATCTAGCGCTAATTGTTGGTGCAAAATATATATCGGGTGATATATATAATAATTTACAGGATGTCACATTGGAAGATTTGGGACACTGTGACAAAGTGAAAGCGGACAAGGATTTCACCACAATTATAGGTGCAAAAGGAGATAAGGAAAAAATTGCTACTCGTATAGAAGAATTGAGAGAAAGTTTGAAAGATGTCAAGAAAGAATTTGATATGACAGTAATTAACGGGCGCTTGTCACAACTTAACGGCGGGGTGGCACTGATCAAAGTTGGAGCGTTTACAGAACTAGAAATGAGAGAGAAAAAACTCAGAATGGAAGACGCCCTGAATGCAACTTTGTCGGCCATTGATGAGGGCATCGTGATAGGCGGAGGAACGGCATTACTGCGAGCGCAAAAAGAACTGAATAAATTTGTAGAAACTCTTGAAGGTGATGAAAAATTGGGCGCTATGATTGTGTCAAAGAGTCTTGAAACACCGATTAGACAAATTGCCAAAAATGCAGGAGTGGACGATGGCGTGGTTGTAAAAGAAATTTTAAATAATGAGGATAATAATTATGGCTATGACGCACTGAAAAATGTTTATTGCGATATGTTTGAAAAGGGCATTATTGATCCTCTCAAAGTCACGAGAACGGCATTGGAGAGTGCCGGAAGTGTGGCATCAACATTGCTCACTACAGAATGTGTTGTTGTGCAAGACAAGGACAAAATTGGAAATGATCCAGAATTGCAACGCTAAAGGATGTATAATAGAGATTGGAAGATGTTAATTTGGTATTGAAATTGTATATAATTTAGAAAAAAATATTTCATAAAATATATATTGAACAGTATGAAAAATTAAATAAATTTGATGTTTAAATTATTAAATCAATTGAATTCTAAGGAAGCAAGAATCAAGATTGAAAATAGAAAATCTATATTATAAAGGAAAAAGAAACATTAATAGTAAAAAGACAAAAAATTAAAAAAATTTAATAAAAAATAAGTAAAAACAACAAAAAAATAGTAAAAAATCATAAAAAATAAAAAATTTTTGAAAAAAAATGGTAATTCAATTTCGCCAAACGAATAGATTAGAAAAAAATAATTTAATTTTTTAATTAAAATATTTTAATCAGTATTGTTTGAATAAAAAAATATTGATTGAAAAATATTGTAAAAATTTCTCCAATTAAATAATATAAAATTTAAAAATGTTTCAAATAAAAAATGTGTGAATTTCCATCTGATAAGTATCATATCATTCATTCACACATTTTTTTTAGTATTTTATTTCAAGTTTTTTAGTTTCTCTTCCAAAGACTTTTTGCTGTTCAACAAATATTCGTATCTTGCTTTTTCTTTTTCTACAAGTTGTTGTGGGGCACGCGCTACGAAGTTTGGGTTAAGAATTCTACTTTCCAGTATTTTAATTTCGGAATTCATTTTGTCTATATCTTTATTTATTTTTTCGCGTTCTTTTTCGGTATCGACAACCTCATTTTTGTAGAAATAAAATTCGCCCAACTCGCATACAAATTTTACATTCTCACTATCAATATTTTCTACAACATCAACCTTTTCAATATTTGTCATTTTTGATAAAACTAACCTAGATTCATCGATGATATTTAAACTATCTTTAGAAGCATTGTTTTTATTCACAACAAGAGTTATACGCTTTGATGGTATGACATTATAACTCAATCTCGTCTCTCTTATTTTTTGAATCAAGGAAATAATCTTTTCTATATCTTCAGTTTCTTTTTTGAAATATCCGATAGAGGAAGCATAACTTTGATTAATTAGCATTTCGTTTGTAAAGTTTGAAAATATATCCTCTGTGATGAAAGGTATTATCGGGTGTAGTAGTTTCAAAATGTTTAGATAGATATCTTTCAAAATAGCACAAGCGTTGGCTCTAGTGTTCTGATCGTCACTATATACATAAGGTTTTGAAAATTCGAGATAATAATTGCAGAATTCATCCCATACGAAAGAATACATTTTGTTTACGGCTTGGCAAACATCTAAATTGTCAATCAGTTTGTTTATCTCTTCAATTGTCTCAAATAGTTTTGAATATATCCATTTGTCAAATATATTCAATTTTGTTGTATCAAGTTTGACTTCAGTTGTTTGACTTAAAACTAATTCTAAGAATTTGCCAGAATTAAAGACTTTATTGATAAATTTCCTATCTTCTAATATCTTTTCTTCGCTGAATCTAAAATCGTTGCCCGTTCCGTTTCCGAACAACAGAGAAAGTCGTAATGAATCTGCTCCATATTTCTCAATAATTTCAATAGGATCAACTCCGTTGTTTGAAGATTTGCTCATCTTTTTGCCTTCGTCATCTCTGACTATTCCATTGATCAAAACTTTTGAAAATGGAGTCTTCCCCATAATCTTTTTTGATAGCATCACCATACGTGCCACCCAAAAGAAAATTATATCTTGAGCGGTCACCAAAATTGAGGTAGGGAAGAAAGTCTTTAGGTCGTCAGTTTTGTCAGGATATCCGAGCGTTGAGAATGGCCACAATGCAGAACTAAACCAAGTGTCCAAAACATCTGGATCTTGTGTAATGTCTTTACTGCCACACTTATCGCAAACAGATGGATTATGAATTTCGACCATAGTATTGCCACAATTTTTACAATAATACGCAGGTATTCTATGTCCCCACCAAAGTTGCCTTGAAATACACCAGTCTTTGATGTTTACTAACCAGTTCCTATAAATTTTTTGCACTCTGTTTGGCACAATTTCAAGTTCATTTTTGTCAATTGCTTCGAGCCCTAAATTTGCCATATCTTGCATTTTCATAAACCACTGTTTGCTCATCATAGGTTCAACGGCATTGTGACATCTGTAGCAGGTGGCTTTTGGTAGATTGTACGGCTCAATTTTTTCTATTAAATCTAGAGATTTCAATTCCTCTACAAGTTGTTTCCTGCACACATATCTATCCAAATTGGCATATTTCCCGCAATAATCATTCATAGTGCCGTCAAGGTTCATAATCTTTATAGGTTCAAATCCGTGTCTTTTCCCTACCTCAAAATCATTGAAATCGTGCGCTGGAGTAATCTTAACTACGCCAGTGCCGAAATCTTTTTCCACATAATCATCGGAGATAATAGGAATTTTTTTGTTTATTATCGGAAGTATCAATTCTTTTCCAATCTTGTCTTTGTATCTTTTATCATTTGGATTCACTGCAACGCACACATCACCAAACATAGTCTCAGGTCGCGTTGTTGCTACTACTAGATATCCGCTTTTGTCTGCGTAAGGGTAGCGTATATACCACAAACTAGAATTTTCATCAACGTGTTCAACTTCTGCATCTGATAGGGCAGTTCTGCAAGTTGGGCACCAATTGATTAGTTTTTCTCCGCGATAGATGTAACCCTCGTCATAAAGTGTTTTGAACACGTGCAACACAGACTTTTGTCTCTTTTCGTCCATGGTGAATGCACATCTGTCCCAATCGCAACTGCAACCTAGAGTTTTGAGTTGTAATTTTATACGTCCGCCAAATTTATCATTCCACTCCCAAGCGCGCTTCAAGAATTCATCTCTTCCCAACTTTTCTTTTGACAAACCTTCCTTTTTCAACGATTCAATTATTTTAACCTCTGTGGCAATAGAGGCATGATCTGTGCCGGGTATCCATAGAGTGTTGTATCCCTTCATTCGTTTGAAACGAATCAAAAAATCTTGCGTTGTATTATTCAGTGCGTGACCGATGTGTAGTTGTCCAGTGATGTTTGGTGGTGGCATAATAATAGTAAAATTTTCCCTATTTATGCTTTTGTTTGAATCGGAAAGCGGTTTGAAACAATGATTTTCTTCCCACTTTTTATAAATTAATTTTTCTTTGTTCTGCGGTTCATAAGTTTTATCCAACATAAACTCTCCTTAAAATAAAAAAATCTTGCAAAATGCAAGGACGAATCATATCGTGGTACCACCTTACTTCAAACGCTAATTCAATTTGTTTGACTCCTACAAGATTTTATCAACAAACTTATCTTAAATAGATTTTTTCTTATTTTGGTATGATCTATTTATTTTGAAAATTCATTAATAGATAAAATTTTAGAATCAATAATGATTTCGCGCTCCTTATTTCGAACTGACGTATCTTCTCAACTACGCAGACGGTCTACTATTCTTCTTCGTCTGAACTCGTTTGCTACCTTCACTAATAACTTTCCTAAATTGCTCTCAGCAAATGCAATTCTCTCTTAAAGGCGTTTGTTAGTTACTCCTCAAACTTTTATATCGTTTCTCAATTGTATACTACCATATTTGAATCATATTGTCAACTATTTATAAAGGTTAGATAATATGGTGAATTTGACATTGTCTATTTGTTATGTTAAAATAAAAGGTGAATAGATCAAAATTTTATATGATTTAGTTATATTCATTTTGTAGTGCACCATTTTGCAAAAGACAAACTATCTGCGTATAGATATATTGGCGAATAAGCAAAACAAAAAAAACTGGCATACGCCAGCCTTGTCATTAGAATTTCTTTTGTATATTGTAATAATAGCATTAAATTGAAGAAAAGTCAATAAAAAAATAAAAATTAGGGAGAAAAAGGTGAAAAACATTGAAAAAATAGAGAAAAAATCAAAAAAAATACAAAAAATTGGTGATGTAAATTTTAATTTCAAAAAAAGTTTAGGTCAAAATTTTATTTTTGATACGAATTTGCTGAAGGCTATAGCGTCGGATGGAGAGGTTGGGAAAAATGATCTAGTCATAGAGATCGGAGCAGGCACAGGGAGTTTGACTAGGCAATTGGCACGAGTCTCTAAGAAGGTTATATCATTTGAAATAGACAAGACGTTGATTCCTACTTTGAATAATCTAGCGGAAGAATATAAAAATATTGAATTTCATTTTTCCGACTTTATGGACTGCGATATTGAAAATTTATTTGAGGGCAGAGCGAAGGTCGTAGCGAATATCCCATATTACATCACGACACCGATTGTGTTTAAACTAGTAGATCATATTGAAAAATTCGATAGCATTCTTTTGCTTGTTCAAAAGGAGGTGGCGATACGGTTTGCTAGCGAATGTGGTGGCAAAGACTATGGAATAACGAGTGTCATTTTGCAATCTATTTTTGATGCATCAATCCCACGAATAGTGAAAAAAGAATGTTTCACACCATCGCCAAAGGTGGATAGTGCACTTTGCAAACTGGTCCCGCATAAGAAATATAATATTGAAAATTTTGATGACTTCAAGAGATTTGTTCACTTAGCCTTTTCAATGCGTAGGAAGACGCTAATTAATAATCTAAAATCTGAATATTCGAAGGAATCGGTATCTTCAATTTTGAAGAAATTGGGCTATATAGAGATGATAAGACCGGAACAAATCTGTGTAGAGAATTTTATAAAAATTTTTGAATTTTTAAATAAAACATATAAAAATGCATAAAAATTTGTCATTTTTGATGTATTTTTTCTGTTTTTTATCAATTTTTCAATTAAAAAGAAAATAATAACATTTATTTATTTTGGAATTCTTAAATAGAAAATTTGGTGCAAGTCTATGTTTTATCATTAGTTTTTAAGTATTATTTTAGCATTTATAATAATGTAATGAATTTGTATTATACTCTACTAGATTTCTGTTATATTGTGATGTAATCTTTTCAAAAGGTTAAATTCTAGATTAAAGTTTCGATTTGCAATGAAACAAATATTAAACGTCAGATGATCACGGCGATATGATTTGGCAATTTGTTTTTTGATACTGTCTCGATATTCAATTATACGTACATATTTCAAAACGAAGCATATTCGCAAAGATTATATTGCAAAAGAAATAAATTAAAATTTATTTTAGTTTTGTTTTATTTGACAGCATTGATTTAAAAATATATAATTATTTTGTAGGATTTTGTAGATAATAAGATTAACGTGGTCGAACTCTTACTACGTCTACGTCAATTGTTATCTAAAAAGTATTTAGGTAGGGGAAAATGGCGAAAAAAATTTTTAAAGTAATAGGGATAGTTGTCGCAAGCATCATACTATTTGTGGGTGCAGTTTTTGGCGTGATGGCATTGATGGGTAAATTTAGGACGCCAGACGTTTATCCAGACAGATTGCAGTTTTTAGAGAACGAGCAAACTATTGTATATCGTGAAGAAGATTCAGAAAGGATATATTCATTTGTGCTGAACGGATTTTCTGACGATCAAGATTATGAGGTGAATCAAAAAGATTGTTATATCTATTTTGTAAATAATACTGGTGCTGATTTGATTACGCTCTGTGATCGAAATGGAGAGGCACTAACTTCCGAAAACAATCGCTACAGCATTGAATGCAACGAATATGTGTATTATAGAATAAAGCCAGTGAGCGAATCGGATTTTTCTCAGGACACTTATGGGAAAGTTGTTTTGCAGGCGCGTGATTCTCGCAGTCAGGTGCAGTCAAATGTTTTGACCATCTGGATTGATAGAGAAGTGTCTGACCTGCGTCTTGATTATGCAGATAGTTCGACTTTTGAGGGAGAGCAGGAATTGACAATTGGAGTTGGCGTTTCATTGGATTTCGTATATGATGCAGATCCTATTCATTCGCTAAACCCTATTAGTAGAGAAAGTGAAGGCAAAATTGTAGAGTTATATTATGATGATCCTAATGAAGCGGACTATGTTCCAATCAATCAGGATACATATTCAAGGTATCCATTCATAAATTATGATAGTGATACTCAAGAATATACTTTTTTGTCAGATACTGCAGGAATATACGAGTTTAAAATTGCTGTATTTGCGACATATCAGGAAAGAGTTGATTATTTGAATAGTGATTATGCACAGACAGATTCATATTTTGAACGTATTTCAAATATGGTGAACACAACACTTATTCTTAATGTCGTCAATTCTGATATATCTAGTGTAGGAATGAGTCTATCAGGCGTGGGATTGAATCTTTATTCGGACAATAACTATATTACACTCTCAGGCGAGTCTGGTGTGGAAGGTGCCAACGATAACAATCTAGGGCTTTATATGATTCAAAATGGATCGGCAACAACTGCTCGATTCAATGAAGTAGATTTCAATTTGCATCAAGAAGACAATTGGCTGTATGAAGATATAGTATTCACGTCAGATGATGAAACTAAGACTATCAGGTTCAATCAAAACTCCGCATCCATCACAGGATTTGGTGCTTATGACAATACTTATAGTATCAGTTTTACAACAAATAGTAATATTATCAACCTTATAGATAATTTGACAGGTATGATTGTTTTGCGTCTAAACTACACTTTAGGCAATATTTTGCCAGAGGTAAATACGACAATTATTGATTCAATTAGTTGCGAATATGAAACTGAAACAATCAATTTCACCTGTTCAACGGGGGCATCATTCCTACAAGACAACTATGATGGTACTTATACTATCAAGGCGTTGAGGAGCGGAAGTTATCTAGAATTTTATATTTACGACACTCAAACAATGCAATACTCTAGAGCCTATGTGTTTGACTATTCAGTTACATCTCTAGGCAGTGGAGAGACAAAATCTTGGAATATTATAGCAAAGAATACCCTTGAGTTGAGTGATACTCAAAATTTGGTTTTGGGCATCTTGGTTGTCAACAACAATGGAGGGGCACATTTCGCCTCTTCTGGTGTGACAATTAATCCTGTGGAATTGACATTCGGATTTGTCAGCGAAAATCAAACTCACAATCTACAAGTAGGATATGAAAGAGATCAAAATCAAAATTATCAGGTTATTTATCCTGAATTAGATTTTAAGGATATTGTCACCATCACCAATGGTAGTTATGACGCGTGCGTATTTGTTACTCCTAAAATCGCGGATGAAAACGCTGAAGTATATGATATAGATGTCATCGAAGGTATGACATTCGTAGACGCATTGGGTAATGAATATGTCCTGGTAGGATATATTGAGGCTGACCATTATGTAAATAAGGTAAGGGTGCGTTCAGGTGCGGTCAATTCAAATACTCCTATCTATATGATACAATTGAGAAATCAATATGATCAGACTGCCGACGAGTATATTCAAGCGATTTTTGAAAATGAGCAAAACAATATTATATTAAGATATTCGATCCTGATGCAAGACGCGGAAGGTGTCACTGCTACAAAATATGTAGATATTACAATGTTCAACAAGGAATTAACCGCTTCTTTGTCAGACAACTCTGCAACTGTTGATAATATAGCAGTTGTAAACGGCGATTTAGTCGTTACGATAAATGCTAAAGAGTATATTTGTACCTTCGAGTCAGTTTCTAGAAATGGTGCAGATGTATGCCTATATAATAGGCAAAATCAAGATGCTGAAATGGTGGCAGATATCGTAAATAGTTACATTACAGATGATAGGAGTGTGACGATTAATGTTAGTTACACTTTACTGTCAAACGAAATAGTATTCAACTATAATCCGGGCTCAGTAAATAATGTTCCATCTCCAGAGGGTGGCGACACATTTGTCAACATCGTAGATGGAGATGTGTTCATAGTGGAGAATACGACATCGCATACTCTCACTTTGACCTCAAATGTACCTAATATGTTGCGAGATATTTACAATGCGGGAGGATTCACTCTTGAAAATATACATATATATATGTACAATGCATCGGGCTCAATAATATCTCAAAATTCTAATGCTCTTGAAATTCAGAACTTGGAATACGTGGCAGATAGTTTGGTTGTAACATACAATAGTGCAAGTGCATTGTCAAACACCGATTCGTATCTAAAAATTGTTTTAGAGTATAATGGAGAGCAAATTGTAACCGATAGCAAAATATATATAGAAAGCACAATCGCTACAGATATTCAATTCAAATACATAGATGAAAACGATTTGGTCAACACTGTTACATTGTCGCAAACTCCGGATGATGCATTAAATTCAACATTTTATATTGAAGTAGAAATTTCATATAATGTGAATGCTAATGATGGTTTGGGTGGATATGAATATAGATATTTTATTGTAAATAATTCAGATTCTAGCAATCCGGTTAGAAAAGAGATTCACGCGCTTGAATTGAGTCAAAAATTATTCAATGTCTCAACGAATGGAGAAATCTCAGAAGGATTCCAAGTATTGCCTGCAATAACAGGTATTGACAAAAGTATTTCGTATTCATCCAATTCACCGAGCATAATAGACTTTAGTCCAGACACATATAATTTAATCGTCAATAAAATTGGCAAAGCAGTAGCACAAGTGAACTGCGATGACATCACGAGATATTTTGCAATTTCAGTAATGACCGAACAATCAAATGGTGACAGCAACTTTACTCTTAGCGATCTATCAGGAGGATTGGGAGAAGATTATACTGAAGAATTGTCAGTATCATTGAGTGATTTCATTTCGTATTCATACAACGACAATGGCTCTGAAATGGCGCTTAAGACAAATGCTCAATTTGTATCTATTGAAAATGTTGAGGTTGTTCAATTTGGTGGAGACAGCGAGTTGGAGGTCGTCATAGATTCGAACAACAACATATATATAATGGTGGTACAAGACACTCCTGAGGGTGAAGAGGGTGATGAAGGTACTGACGAGGATGGTACTATTGATAATAGTCTAGTGGTGCTAGCAATAGAGAGCGATGAGAATTCGTGGAAATTCACGCGTGTAAATTATTTATACGCAGGGCTAGTGATTAGATTTGATATTAATATTAAAACAAACGAAACAATCACTTATGAATTGACTTTCTCTTCGAGTGTCGAAATAAATATAAATCTAGATTGGGAGAATTTCTATCAGGGTACAACAGTGTTGCTGTATGAAGAAAGTGAAACTGGCACCACATCAAATAATCCAATTTTCAGAATCAAAAATTCAATTTCAGAAGGTGTTGGCATCACTTGTCAAGTTTATATCAATGATAGTGAAATGCCGAATCTAATAGAAAATCAAGAATTTACATTCTCTGAAGTGGGAACATATAGATTCAGTTTCTTGCACAATAATTCTGAATTGAGTTCATATACGATTAACGTATCGCCAAATGTAATTGCATTGATTAATTCCAGTGAATTTAATGGAGGAGATACATATAATTACAGCGATTTTGTGTCTTTAAAGAGTTTCAAAACTGGTGTCGTATACGGCTTGAATTCTGTCGGTGTATACCCTGAAACAGACGATTATTTAGACGATGTCAGCGACTATACGAACCTAACTCTAAATTTGATGCAAGGTACAAGCATCACAATAGGCGACAATTCGACATTCACAGTTGGTTGGATAGAAAATATCGGTGAAGAGTTCAACGAAGACATTAGAGTTTGTTTCAACTATACAGTCGGAAATACGAATAGAAGTGTGGATCTAGTGGAAACTCAAATCACTTTGAAGAATAAATATGTGATTTCAAGAGAAACGCAAGGAGATCAATATCCTGAATATATAGATCAAACCTATAATTTAATGTCAAATATAAACTACAATACGTTCGTAGAGATATTGGACAATCCTCAGTTTACATTGTCATCAATACAGTCAAATATTTCAAATTTAGACTTTAGCGTCGCTACAGGAGGCATTTTCAGGTTGACAACGAATCTATCGTCAAGTCAAGATAATGTGGTGCTGACCTTCACATTCGTAGACGACGAAGGGCGCAGACTAATTTATACCTCGTCTTTGAATGCAGATGATTATTCTATAGATTTGGTTCCTTTATCTCCAGACGAAATAGATTCCATCGCATATTCTGGCACGACGTCTTCTAATGCATTTGATTTGTTGAATGACCTCTATGATTTGGATGGATTGCTTGTAAAATTAGGTGCAGATAGAGGCATTATCTCAAGCGTTTTAGTCTCAGGAGTGAGCGATCCTACAGTGTTTGCTGACACCACATTCATAGGTAGCGGATACTTGGGCATTCAAAATTACGGAGCGTATGCTGTCATCAATGAAATAGATGGGAATTCTAGAACGGTTTCAATCACGTATGTGATCACATATAATGATGGCGTGGAATACGAATTTACGCGCGAACTTTTGATTCGCAATAGACAATATATCACTATAACCACTCCATTTGTAGACTCAACCCTTACAGGTACGACCACATCGTATGTATTCGTGGGAGACGATGGCAGTACGGATGCTGAAAACTTGTTGGGTGTATATCAGGATGAAAATACATATTCAATCACGATTCAAAATATCAACAATATTGATTACTACTTTGAGCCAGTGAATATTGGTCAGACGATCAACTTTAGATATGATGAAATCCAATCGGTTGGAAGAGTTAATATATTCAATTCGCAAGACGCAAGTATAGATCCTAATGCCGATTTTAGTATTGAATTGATCGCGCGTCAAAACAATGCAAACACATTAAATTATTTCAACAACAATCAAATTATTATTGATAATGAGAACAAGACGGTTAGATTCAATCAGCATTCAAGTTTTGGAAGCAATACGTATGGATATTTTATCTTCAAATTGACTTCTGAATCGGGTGCTGTGGCATATTATTTTGTATATCTATATAATCAAACGAATACAAGTTATAATAATGTAGATTATACTAATACGCATATCGTCAATTCAAATATAGATACTCAAACTCCAAATAATTTCTTAAATGCAGAAAATGCCACATTCTTGGGATTATCTATAAACCAAGAATTCTTCAACACAAATTACAATGCTAGCATCAACTATGCCAACGTAGATTTCTACCTATTAGATGCTGAAATGTTAGATGGAAATTTCTATGATTTGGCGGGTGGAGAATACAATAGATATTCGAAACTGGATGATCAAGAGATTCCTGAGATATTGAATTATACTTATCTAAAAATCGGTCTTTTGTTCAATTCTGGTACAGTGAAATTCTACATTGGCGCGTTAGAAGTATATGTCCTACCTTTGTACGAAGAAACTGTGACTGGAGATGTGTCTCAAATGATCAGCGGAATAGATTCAGGCGAATACACTAAGACTCTCAATACAGATGTTGACAGTTATGAAATACCATTTGCCAATGTAAATAACAGATTTAATAATGATGACTTTGCAGGCAATTGGTCGGCAGAAATAGAGGCAAAAGATGACAGTTTTGACTATACTAGCAATTCAATAAGTTCAAATGGTGTCTCTATTGTTACTTTGAATGGAACTAGTGTAGTTTTGAATAGTTATGTGAACAATCAAGACCTTCAATTTACTGTGAGATATATCTATTCAGTTGGCGTAAATACATTCGTTGTGAAAGTGCATTACACTTATGAACAAATCGATATCAACACGACACCTGCAACTGTGACAGTCGGCACTTTTATCTTGAATAATGAAGATCAAAATGGTGCGGTCAATAGTTATTTCAACAATCTATTGGATCTATCTACAATCATTGGCAATTACAAAAAAGAAATCACAATTCTATACGCAGGAGAAGAATGTGCCAAAATCAATTTAAGTGACGCAACAGTAGACAAGGTGGGAGACATCATCACATTCAATAATGGTTGCGGTATGCGATATGTATATCAAGAAAATAAGCATTATCTAGAGTTTGATCAAACGATAGCCGATTATAGTGAGCAATTTGTCATCCGATTCGACAATATCCTAGACGCGGACAACAGTGTATATACCAAAACTATTACAGTGAATGTTGCTAGTGGGTTATATTATAATCAACCTAATTCTGGCGTTGGAAATAGTGAAAATAATCCATTAAATTCCACTTTGAACTCCAATCAATTATATCAAAACATTACAGGTAGCCAAATTACGATCAATTCAAGTTCAAATTCAACTACGGGCGTGACGAGATATTATGTGGGAGGATTGAATATTTACACTAATGTTGCTAGTACACTTGAAGTCTCATTCTCAGACTCTAAATATATTTCAGGTTTGACTGGGGAGATGATGACAATAGATAACACGGGCAATATCAACTTCACCCATACGGCAGAGGACAAATTGTTGACTCTGAGAATAAGTGTGAAGTCAGGTGATGATTATTATCTTATCAGCAGTGGAGAGCCACTAGAGTTGAATTTCTATGTCAATGCTATTAGGACGTATGCGGGAATTGTTGCTACATACTACACCGACGGAGCGAATCACGAAAATGTTGTGAGTGGATATGTTATTAGAGATATCTATTCTGAATTGTTTACAGATATCGCTGAATACGATCAAAACATTGTAGATATAGTCAATTCAAGCAAGATAATCAATGAAAAGCGTATAGCATTAATAGATCTTGAAGGTAATTATGTCCTCGATTATACAGCAAGTGCGATCGGATTCACAGATAGTTCAAATCCTAATTACATCAATTTTAGTGTTGGAGAAAATATTGTGTATTCAAATGAAAATCGACAAATGACTTTTTCTAATGTCACTACCAACACTTTGGCAAATCTGTATCTTTCAAATGATAGCGGAGTCAATAGCACCATCTACTCTTATCAGATAATGAGTAGCAGTGAGTATCGTGACGGGCTAGATTATCAAGTTTACACCAATGGCACGATGGATAACAAAGAATACGTTGCTCTATTAATTGAAGATGAAAGTTCATCCAATCCATTTGTATATGGCGAAACGACCACTGAAAATGGTCAAACTGTATTGCTAGGCAATCACGTAGCAACATTGATGGACGGAAACAATAGCGTGTTCTATATAACAGATTTGAATATATATCTAAATGATTCAAGAGTGACAACGTACAATGTCGCAAAATTAGATCGAGTGGAATCGAGCGAATATCCAGACGATATCGTATATATAATATCAAATATAAACAACACGAATATGAGTGTAACTATCAGATTAGGTACTGGCAGACGGTTATATGTCGGACTTGAAAGAAATAGCGGAGATCCATTCAGAACATTATCAATTGAAATGTCAATATATGGCGATAGTGGGAATTTGATTTCAATTTATGATACCGATTCATTTACAACAAAGACATTTGAAATTAAATTTTACAACTATACGCTAGAAAGTGATTATACCACCTCTTACGATTCGATTTATGCTACAAATTATATAGATCTATCAGATAAAATTTCGATTAAATCAAATATTGAATCTGTAGATGGTGAAAATGCTTATATCTCATTGAGCAACGCAGACCTTGTGACAGGCAATAGTGAGGGGGCTAGTTATTATATCATCAGCGGTAATAGGCACTATATTACGGATATAAATAACAATATCTTTGACTATTACAAAAGCACATCAGATACGCAAATGAATTTGATAATGACAAAGGCTGTCGGAGTCAACATTAGCGTATGCTTAATATTCAAAGTGTCAGACGAAGAAGGATATTTCATAGGGGATATTCAATATAATTTCTTACTAAGACCAAACTTCGAATTTAGAGTAAATGACGGCACGCTAACTAGCGGAGACGATGAATTTTATACAGACTATTTGTTGACGTCCGACAAATTAGGAAATACTTCGACATTCCATTATGTAGAAGATCTATCGGATGCAAATGCTGAGCAAAATGTTCAAATTGAGATTGATGATGTGGTTTATAATACCAATTTGAAATTGGAATTGTATACCGCAGATGGCACGAATCAAAAGATCACAGATATTAGAAGCAGTTTGACTATCACTGAAACATCTAGTTGGGGAGACAGGTATATCAACATTGATGACTTTGTACTGACTTTGTCCAAAGATTTGTCTGGATTATTGATGCTTCGTCTAGACATCAATTTAGGAGCAAATGGAACATATACAGTATATTGGAACATTAATATATTAGGATTCGTTAGTTTGCAGTATAAGTCAGTGATCTTGGGTGAAAATAATATTTTAAGTCATTCTAATGGTGAAGCGTTCTCTTCTGGAACTGAGGTGGCAATCATCAGCACCACTTCGAATGATCAAACAGGTATATTGATGTCAAACACGGAAGGCACACTCAATCAAAATCCTTCTATTGCAAACAACTTTACTATCACAAGCATTACAGGTAGATATGCGATCGTACCGTTCACTGAATCTATAGATGCGGATGAGGCATTTGATTCTGCGGGTGACAACTTTGATGCGGGCTTGAATTACAACACATACATATTGAGCAACAATACTGTTTCAGTCGTTTTGCCGAGTGTAGCACAGTCTAGCGGTCCAAACTATGAATACTATAATGTAATTTATAGGATAGCATATACCTATCTCAATCAAACTACAGATTACTATTATGTGACATACAAAGTCTACAACAGTGCGTCAGTGAATGTGAATACCAACTTCACTATTGTGGATGTGGATACTGATACGGTCGATGATCAACTAGACCTATTCTATTACGCTGAAACTTATGTTGGTACTAGCAATAATGAAAATACTGTTACATTGCATCTAAACAGAAACAAAGACATAGTGGCAGAGGTAAGGTTGACTGGTGCATATTCGGGATATAATGGAACGTATACTCGTGTTGCCAATAGCACAACAGATTATTCTAATGGAATCAATACAATACGTATTAGTTTAAGCAACAATATTTATACTATTTCTGTTTTGAGCAGTGAAATATCTTTGACGGCAAATAGGACAGTCATCACCCATAGCACTTACTACAATCAATCTGAGATAGTCAATGGATCAATATTTAATAGCGAATATAGTAGCATAGACGACTTCAAGACGTTCATAAGTTCGATTGACAGTATCAGATTGTCAAATATGACAGGCTTCACTGGCTCGAATACGGCTATTTATTACGCATTAGAATATTTGAATGTATCCAATTCTGGCGTATTTGGAATTAAATTGGATGAACCAAAGACAGATTCAAGTCTTGGCACAAGTTATAATGAAAAGTTATTCAACAATGAATTGATAGCGGACCTTGATGTAATTGCTAGTGGAAATTCTATCATTCATATTGAAAAATATGATGACAATTCAAATCTAGGATTCAAATTGACCACATCTAATGCAATCACTCCAAAAGGGCAATTCAGAGTGCGAGATATATTCTTGCCTACTCAGTGTAGTTCTACATCATTCTTAGATTATGTGGTGGTGGGTGTATATTCTACATCGGCAAGTTCAAATTGGGTAAATAACGCATCTAGCGTCAGTGTAATCAATAACAATGTAGGTACAATCAACGTGAATGGAACGGATTACATTTTGTGTCAATTGCGATTCAGTGGATCTTCGGATAGTCTATATAATCTAGTGACCACGAATTACTATGCGATCTACACATCTAGTGGAAACATAGTCACAGTTGACTACGGCACCAACATTCAATCATATTTCTTCCAAGTTAATTACACCAATTCGGATTCAGTCTTGGATCTATACGGCAAATTTGCTACGTATCAAAACTCATCTGACGGAACATTGACGAAAACTCCATATTCTAGCGGTTCCGCAACATTAAATTCAGTTTTAGAGACAGACACTGAGTATAGTGCAATTTCTTATGATGCTGGAAGATATAGATATATCACCGTCACGAAAGAGACTTTGAGACTTTACAAAAATAGTCATCCAACTGCTACTGCGTTGAGCTTGAATTATTCCGCCACATATAATGGAAAATCATTGACATTCAGAGTTGACTTTCAACTTCCTGAATATCCGTTCGTGGAAAACACGATGTCAGGAACAGACGATATAACTGTCAATCTATTGAGCAATGGTTTGATGGTATATGATACCAATGGAGA
Source organism: uncultured Clostridia bacterium (assembly GCA_944383415.1). Classification (GTDB taxonomy): domain Bacteria; phylum Bacillota; class Clostridia; order Christensenellales; family UBA1242; genus Onthoplasma. Next base: position 55,844 of record CALWPK010000005.1, read on the forward strand.
TTTGGTGGAATTGACTAACGAAAATATCAATATGGTATCTTCAATTATTGAAAATGGTACAAACTATATTAGAGAAATTGTATCTAACAATAGCGATTACACTGGAGAGATTATATTGAATGGGCAATTGGTCAATCAATACTTCACCAACAATCCTAGTGCTAGCCAATTGTCGATAAGACTAACTTTGACGACGGGTACAATGCTAGAAACTCAGCGAGATCTTCAATTCAACATAGTGATAACTAAATAGAGATAAAAGAATTCGAAATTTTGAAGTTCTCTTCAATTTCGGGTTCTTTTTCTATTACTCTTATATGCAAATATGTCATTTATTTTAAATGTTGGTGAATTATATCTGAGCAAATTAATATAAATCAAAATATATTTTAACTTAGTAGATTTTATCAAATTTTAGTCTGTTTCATTATTAATGATTGAAAATTAGTCAAATTGTTGACAAATCTTCAACTCTTTATTAAAATATATAATAGAGGTGAATATGTCAGAATTAAACTCTGAAGAATTTGAAAACAAATGTATGGATATTATCGAGACAATTGTGGGCATTGACAATCGTATGGATAGAAAAGGTGCTATCAAAGTGGCAGAAAAAATGCTAGAAAAAGCGAGGGCTAAAACGAAGAACAAAGAAGTCATCGCAATTTATGAGCGCGTTGTAAAAGAATTTAATATCGCTACTGATACTGAATATGAGATGTTGAAGAGACAAATTTTTGGTTCATAGGAGAGATATGGGTTTTTTTGATTGGGTAATGCGTGGACTGGGGTTTGATGATAAAAACAAAAAAGAAAAAAAATCAAACACCGCAGTGAATGGAGATGACAAATACTCAAATTTCAATCTTCACGAGCGTGTGGAGGGAGAAACGGGTGCTATGTCTTCTCTTCCGACTAGTGCGAATTTCAATTCGTTCGGTCTCCAGCCAGAATCAAACATAATTATGGTAGAGCCTACGACGCATAAAGAAATTCAACAGGTCATTGATTATCTAAAGCAAGGACAGTCCATTGCGGTGAATCTTGAAGGAATCGCGGATGAGGATAGAATGAGGATCCTAGATTTTTTGTCTGGGGCGATATATGGGCTCAATGGCAGTATTTTGCGTTGGCACGGTGATTTATTCTTATTGACTCCTGAGGGACACAAAATTTTGCGTCCTGAGAATTCAGACAAAAAATAATCAAATTAAGAATGAAAAATTGCCAGTCAATTATTAAGTTGCATACATATTAATATAGTTTGCTTGATAAAATATTTATAATTTGCATCTATATAATTAATTTGTATTTTAAATTGGCGTTTATCCTTATATGTATAGCATATAATTGACAGATATACAAAACGACCCGTGTCAGAATCAAAATATTATTATCGAACGTGGTTGAGACGAAGTGGGGAACAAGTTTAGACAAAATGAAAAAATGGATAACAATAGTTTGTTCAATAATTGGTGTTTTGGTAATAGATCTTGTTACCAAACATTTTTTATTTGAGGTAGAATATTTCAATCTGATACCAAATGTTATTTCAATTGCTACCAACAATGGCAATACAGGTGCCGCTTTTGGTATATTTAGCGACAGCACCATAGCACTTGTAATCGTCAGCATCATTATGATTGCGGCTCTCTTCATATTCAATTATTTTGTGAAGACGGGGTCAATCTTTTATTCAATATCGTTCGGTTTCATTGTCGGTGGAGCAATTGGGAATTTGATAGATAGGCTCACTTTAGGTTATGTTAGAGACTTTATTTTCTTAGATTTCTGGCCAACATTTCCAATATTCAATCTTGCTGACACATTCCTGTGCATCGGTGCGGTGATGATGGCAATATTCATCCTATTTTTTATGGGGAAGAAAAATTCGAGGCAAGAAGATGAAAACAAGTCTTAAAGTTGATTTCAATAGCGTAGATTTGAGATTGGATATTTTTTTGGTGGAAAACACCAATTTTTCACGCAGTTATTTAAAGACATTGAATGACGAAGGAAGAATTTTAGTCAACAACGAAAAGAAAAAATCAGGGTATAAGTTGAAATTGGGAGACAAGATAGAAATTGAAGAAAAACCGATCACCACAATAGACACCGCTCCTGAAAATATACCGCTAGACATTGTGTATGAAGATGATGATTTGCTAGTGATCAACAAACAAGTAGGATTGGTTGTCCATCCATCCGTTACCACGAGATCTCATACTCTTGTCAATGCGCTTATGTATCACGTGAAAAATTTGTCTACGATCAATGGAGTGTTGCGACCGGGCATTGTGCATAGACTAGACAAAGACACGGGTGGGCTGATGATAGTGGCGAAAAATGACAATGCTCATAAAATTTTGAGTGCACAATTGAAGGACAAGACACTCAATAGGGAATACAAAGCATTGATCAAGGGCAGAATCAAGGAAGATTTTGTAGTGGAAGGATATTTGATTAGGAATCCAAAGAATAGAGAGCAAATGATGCTCACTCAGTCGGAAAAAGGTAAGTATAGCAAAACAATTTTTTCTGTAGACGCCGTTTACGACCATTATACGCTATTGAATTGCAAATTGACTACGGGAAGGACACATCAAATAAGAGCACACTTAAAATCAATCAATCATCCTATTGTCGGAGACAAACTATACGGTGGAGAGGACAAAAATATACCGACCAATGGGCAACTCTTGTTTGCATATAAAATTAATTTTGTCCATCCAACTAGCAAAAAGAATGTTCAATTTCAAATAGAATTGCCCGAATATTTTAAGAATGTGCTTAAAAAAATTTCGAATTAATAATAAATTAGTCAAGTTTTCATATAAAAATTGATAATTTTGAATGAATTATAATACATTTTTATAAAAATATCTTGATTATTTTGACAATTTTTGTAATTTATTTGTAAAAACTGAATAGTTATGTTATAATACGACTATTGGAGGATATATGAAAGGTAAAGGTTTTGTGAACTTTTTAGCATACCTTGCGATAATGCTTGTTGCAATTGCATTGATCGTGCAATATATTTTGGGTGCATTAGGTGTTAGTTCTACCGTTGTATCTGCTATGAGCACTATTGCACAATTTATCGCTTATGCTATCACAGCAGTGTTTGCATTCTATTTTGCGAAGTCGAGAAGAAGTATCGCTTTTATGATTGCTTATGTCATAGCAGTTATTCTGATAATCGTTTTCTTGTTCTTGACATTTTAATTGATTATGAAATTCAAGTTTAACTTAAAACTCACCATCTGCTTGGTGAGTTTGTTTGTAGGATTTGTACTCTTGATTGTTGGCAATCAAAATAAATATTGCCAATCTTTTGGGTTTTTCTTTTTGGCAGTAGGTATAATCTTTTTTGCTATTGATAGAACGAATAAGATTGATAAAAAATGTATAGAAATCGACAAATTGATAGATAAAGAAAGTGAATTGGATGATGAAAAATTAATTGATGTAAATGCTGAATTTTCTACGTTATATAAGCAAAAAAAGCGAATCAATATCGTGTCATATTTGTGCGCGATACTTTTTGCAATCGTAGGATTTTTTGTGCTAATTTGATTGATTTAATTTCAATTGTATGATAAAATACACACGTTTATATTATAAGGAGATTACTATGGTACTAAAAGTAGAGAAAAAAGAAAATGGAATTTATGAGGCAAATATTAGCCTTGATGAAAAGGAATGGCAGGATAGTTTGAATTCCGCTTATGAGAAAAATAAGGGGAAATTTAGCATTCCAGGCTTTAGGAAAGGTCACGCACCTAGAAACATTATTGAAAAGAGTTTTGGTGAGGGTGCTTTCGTAAATGAGGCATTGGATGAAGTTTATTATAAGTCATATACGCAAATTTTACGCGAAAATGAGAATATCAAACCAATAGACGCTCCGAAGTTGGATATCAAAAAGTTAGATAAAAGCGGAGTAGACATTTTGCTCACTATTGCCTGCGTGCCAGATTTCACACTTGCACAATACAAAGGACTAAAGTTTGAAAAGAAAAAGACAGAGATCACTGACAAAGACGTAGAGGAAGAGATCAACAAAGAATTGTTGCGTGCATCTAGATTGGTCGAAACCAAAAAACCTGTCAAATTAGACGACTTTGTTACGCTTGATTTTGACGGCTATATCGATGGAAAGCAATTTGACGGAGGCAAGGCAGAGAACTATCAGTTGAAGATTGGGAGCAAATCGTTTATTGACAATTTTGAAGATCAATTGGTCGGACTGAACATTGGGGACAAAAAAGATGTGATCGTCACCTTCCCAAAGGACTATCATCAAAAAGATCTCGCTGGCAAGCCTGCTACATTCAAGGTCGAAATCAAAAACATACGTGAACGCGTTATGCCTATTCTTAATGAAGAATTTGTATCTAATTCAACCGAATTTGACACAGTAGATAAATATAAAGAAAACATTCGTACCCGCCTGGAAAAAGAAGCGGATGAACGCAATGAATTGGAGTTGGACAACGACATTTTAGATAAAATCATAGACAATACCGAACTTAGTGTGCCTGATGTGATGGTAGAGGAAGAGTTCAATCGTCAAATGAATGGAATGAACGCTCAAATGCAATATCAAGGGTTGAAACTCGAAGATTATGTGAACTACATTGGCAAGACAATGGATCAATTCAAAGATGAAGTGAGAGCCAACTCTCGTAGGCAGGTGAAAGGTCGTTTGGTGCTAGAAAAACTCATTAGAGATGAGCACCTTGACGTCATTGAAAAGGATATCGACCAAAAAATCGAAGAAATGGCAAAAAATACCGGTAAAACGCTGGAAGAATTCAAAAAACAAGTAAATAATGATATGATAAATCATATTGCAAATGAAATTCTTATGAAAAAATTGGTAGAATTTTTGCGAAACAACAATGAAATTAAATAATATTAAGAAATTTTGATAAATATTGATTTTCTGTAATAAATTTACTTTTAATTCAAATAAATATAAGGAGAGAAGATTATGATACCTATGGTTATTGATCAAGTTGGCAATGTTGAACGCAGTTATGACATCTATTCTCGCTTGTTGGAAGATAGAATTGTATTCTTGTCTGGCGAAATTGATGATCAGACGGCAAATACTGTTGTCGCTCAATTGCTTTATTTGGAGGGAAAAAATCCAGATAAAGATATATTTATGTACATCAACAGTCCTGGTGGTAGTGTGACTGCTGGACTAGCGATATATGATACAATGCAGTATGTGAAATGTGATATTTCTACTATTTGTATTGGTATGGCAGCAAGTATGGCGGCGGTGATTTTGTCTAGCGGTACAAAGGGTAAGCGTATATGTCTTCCTCATAGCGAAGTGATGATTCATCAGCCACTGGGCGGAGCACAAGGTCAGGCATCAGATATTGAGATTCACGCACGCCATATTCAAAAGACAAGGGAGAGTTTGAATAGAATTCTTGCTGACAACACTGGCAAAAATATTGAAACAATATCAAAAGATACAGATAGGGACAATTTCTTAGATGCTAAACAAGCGTTGAAATATGGCTTGGTAGATAAAATTTATGATAAACGAAAAAATTAAAGGATAAATACAGACAAATATTCGTCTGTATTTTGCAAATAAAGGAGAGTATGAAAGAGATAGAAACCATTTGTTCATTTTGTGGTCGTCCGGCTCGTGAGTTGACCGATATTATTAGCAATCCAGAGGGCGATTGTTTCATTTGCAAAGATTGTTTGAATATATGCAAGGATCTTATGGATTTCAACAATCGTACACGACAGAGCGAAAAAAATGAATTCATTGATTTGATCAAACCGCAAGAAATCAAACGAAAGTTGGATGAATTCATTATCGGTCAAGATGAGGTTAAGAAGATCCTTGCCGTATCAGTATATAATCATTATAAACGTATAAATTATAACACTATCAAGCGAGGCAATTCTCAGGACGAAGTGGAATTGGAGAAATCAAACGTACTGTTGGTAGGACCTACTGGTAGTGGAAAAACTTTACTTGCCAAAACACTTGCAAAGACATTGAAAGTGCCTTTTGCATCAAGTGATGCCACAGCACTCACTGAGGCAGGGTATGTTGGAGATGACGTTGAAAATATCTTATTGAAACTCATCCAAAATGCTGATTATGATGTTGAAAAGGCTGAACGCGGAATTATTTATATTGACGAAATAGATAAAATTGCTAGAAAAACTCAAAATGTATCAATCACACGTGATGTGAGCGGAGAAGGAGTACAACAGGCATTATTGAAAATCTTAGAAGGGACTATTGCCACCGTGCCACCACAGGGAGGCAGGAAACACCCTCAGCAGGAAAATATCAAGATTGATACAACGAACATTTTATTTATATGTGGCGGTGCTTTCGTTGGACTTGATAAAATCATCAGCGAGAGAAATGGAGCATCCTCTCTTGGCTTTGGTGCAAGTGTTAAGAAAAAAGAGATGGAAGAATCGATCAACAAATTTGAAAACATTCAGCCTCAAGATTTGATCAAATATGGTATGATACCAGAATTTGTAGGCAGACTTCCTATCGTCGCTACTCTTGATAGCCTTGATGAAAAAGCATTGGAGAGAATTTTGGTGGAGCCAAAGAATGCTATCACGAAGCAATATATACAAATGTTCAAAATGGACGGAATTGACCTATCTTTTGAACCTGAGGCAATCACTGCAGTTGCGAAAAAGGCAATAGAACTCAAGACCGGTGCTAGAGGATTGAGGACTATTCTTGAAGAGCGTATGCTTGATGTTATGTATAGTTATCATTTTGAAGACAATATTGAACGAATTGTCATAACTGCTGATTTTATTAACAAGAACGCAAAAGCAAAAATCATCAAAGCCAAACCGAAACTCAAAGAGAAAAAGCAAACAGCATAAAGTTAATAAGTTTTGAGGAAAAAAAGTAAAGGGACTTTGCTAAATGATGAAGTTCCTTTTTATTATTTAGAAAATAAAAAAATAATTTTTTTCAAATTATTTGATGATACTTACATCTAAATTAGGAACATTGCCGATGAAATGAGATATATCATTTCATTATCAATAGAGAATAACACAATATTGAGTTTTGGTATTTTATCTTAGATGTACAACAAGAGAAACTGATGATATGAACTTCAAGTTATCTATTTTTTATTTGAATTTTATTTAAAATATTGATACAAATTTGTAATTTTGTGTTATAATCAAATTATATGAAAAAGATGAAGTTATATCACACATCAACTATTCCAAATCTGAAAATCATAGAACCTCGTATTTCAACGCACGGAAAATCTTATGTATATGCTACACCAAGTTTGGAATTTTCCTTATTTTTTGGCGGAAAGGAAATGGCGGGCGGTTTCGATGGGATTTATGGCATAAAAGATAATATACCATTCTTCTACGAGGCTTACAAAGGTGCCCTCAAAAGAATATTTGATAATGCCGTATGCTATATTTACGAAGTAGATCCCTCAACATTCGTAGCAGGCAAGACTACATTCAGTGGTGAATTTGTAAGCGAGAGTCCTGTCAAAATCTTGAATTGCAAAAAGGTTAATAATGTATATAATTACATACAAGAACTAAATAGCCAATCGAAAATCAAACTACATTATTTTTGCGACACAGAAGAATATAATAAAATGATTGATGAATATATCTCTAATATGATTATCGAATTAGGCATTTTGGACAAAAAAGAAACAGGTATTTATGGGTTTTGCGAAAGACATTTTCCACATATTATGGAAAGATTGCAAGCTGAGATTTTGAAGTAATAATATACCACATTATTAGTTTGGAGATAAAATTTTGCCCAAATAGAACTGAGTTGTAAAATTTATGTCAATCAAAATTTGCCCGCTAACGATTCACTCAATTATTCAGGAAGGAAATAGCTTTTAAATTAAGAAGATTATATTAATTTAAAATCTTACATTTTGTATTCAATTAAGTCCTAATTGATTTGCAATATTTGTGAATTTCATATATAATAATTACAATATGGAACTAATTACTATTGATATCAAATCTGATAGGCAGACAGTGAGTGAGGCAATCGCTCAATTTTTGCTAGAAGTAGAGAGTTATAAAAAAGGCGGATACAAGGTAATGAAAGTCATTCACGGATATGGCAGTCACGGAGTTGGCGGAGCGATCAAAGTAAATTTCCTAAAAAAATGTGAAGAATTGAAGCGTAGAGGAAAAATTGAGGATTACACTTGTTGTGATAGATGGACACCAAACAATGTGGTTAGAAAAATCGCTATAAATTATTGCCCAGATTTACTTGCGGATAGAGATTTGTATTTGTTAAATTCCGGTTGCACGATTGTAATTTTATGAAAATATTAGTTTAATTGAATTTAGTTTCAAATTCTACAAATTTAACGTTTAAGACATTAAAATTATGAGGAGATATAATAACAATATGAAAATCAAATATACTTTAGACAAACGTACCGAGATTATGGAGATAATGCTCACATTGACAGATTATTTTGACCGCATTCCGAAATTAAGGGTGCCAACCGAGTTTGATTATGCTGTGGATGTGAAGAATTATTTTTCACAGTACAAAAATCATAGGGCTGTGAAACTATTAACTGAAGTTATCCACGAATTGTGTTTTAATTATGATGCACCTATTGCGTTAATGTGGCAATTAAACTCTGATTTTAGTATCAATGAGTTGTTGAAATATCCTTTTGAAACTCGTTTAGGTAGGAGTCCTAAAGTCCTTGAATTCATAAAAGAAATTAGAAATTTTACAATCGACTCCAAGTATGATGAATTTTATAAAAAGCATACACGGGCGTATCAAAAATGGATTGAAGACACGAAGAGCAAAGTAGATGAAAATTTGCTTGATTATATGGATAATTTCTACAAAGAAGAATTGGAACGTGATTATATTATAAACCTTATGCCTCTTCAAACACACTGCAATTATGGGGTAGAAAATGGCAATCAAAGTATTTGCAATTTGGGTGCAAAATTTTCTGAAAACAAACTGGAGCCATACTTTCTGTCACAAAAAAATTTAGACCTTATTCAACACGAATTTTCTCATCCATTGATCAATCCGCTCACTGACAAGTATTTTGATGCTAGGCGTATGCCTCCACTCCCCGATGAAGTGAAAGAAAAAATGCGAAATTTAGCCTATGGATCCATATCAACTTATGTCAATGAACAAATTATTCGTTGTACGACAATTTTATATTTAAATAATCTCTATGGTGAAGAATATGAAGAAACTCTAATAAAGCAAGAGGAGGATATAGGATTTATCCACACACGCGCAGTTTTACAGGCATTGAAAGAATATGAAAAACAGGATGTACCTTTAAGAAAATATTTTCCGAAGATATTAGGGGAGTTTTATAAGCCTCTTAATAATTCACTTTTGTTGAATTAATTTTGTCGATTGTTTGCTTGGCAATAATTTAGTTTTGTGTTTAAATTGACAGGGAAGGGGTGGCGGAAGTAAACACTCGAATGAGCGTTTGAACCGCCCAGACGGGCGGTTGGCGTTGAAAACGCACTTCCGCCTTTTATATTAAAAAATAGACTTCACAGCAAAATAATCACATAATCAATCGCAACAATTTTTGAGTGTCAATTGATACTTAAAACAACAAAATTCATCAATATTTTTAAAAATTCATAAGAAATCGTTTTATTTTTAATGTAATTTATGCCATAATACTATAAACGGGGTAAATATGAGTAGACAAATAGGGAAAATTGAAAGAAAGTCCAGAAATGGATCAATTGGTTCATTTTTCTTTGGTACATTGATTGGCTTGCTCTTTGGTATTGGTGCGATTATAGGCATTGTGGCTTTTGCCTATTTCAAAGTGACTCCGAATTGGATCAATGATAAGTTCAATACGGAAATTGATTTGGGCAACGATGATTTGAATAGTTTAACTTTGAATACTTTTGTCACTCACGCAGTTAATTTAGGTAAAAATATTGACACTTATACTCTCAATGATTTGCAGTCAGATTTTGGGATTGAGATTGACGATGAAATAGCAGGCATCAGTATAATTGATTTAAAAAATGTACCTTTGCCAGAGATGATGCAGGCGGTACAAAACAAAATTGCAAATATTAGCGCAGACGAATTGAAGAATGCAATAGACTTGTCGGCTCTTGATGAAATTTTGAACAACACAAATACTTATTATTTCAATATGTCTGACGGCAAATTGTATGAAGAACAAGGATATCTGAATCAAGTAAACTTTGATTATACGATCGATTCATCAAATTTGAAAGTGATCATTAAAGGCAATGAATTTACTATAACAACCGGGCGGGTAGAGGTGGCATTAAGATATATCCCTCTGTCTGAGGCAGTATCTCAATTTGCGTCTAATATTGATTCAAATATCACTATAGGTGAATTGAGAGATGAATATAATGTCACACTACCATCATTCTTCGATAAGGTTGAAGATTCTACTCCTATTGCTGAATTGGAGGAAGAAATCAATAAATTGTATATCGCAGACTTTTTGAATTATACAATAGTTGGAGATATTGTTTATGACGAACTTGATCAAGAGGTCATTGGAATTATGGCAACAATAGCAAAGACAACAATCGCCGATATGGCTGGTCTTGAATCCACCATCGATAATCTAACCATAGCAGAAGTATTGGGTTATACTTATAATGATTTGGAAGAATCGTATTATGACAAGGATGAAACAAAAGTGGAAGGAGTGATGAACGCCATTGCGGGCTTCACCATTTCGGGATTGAGTGACGGGATAGATACGTTGACAATAAGCGATCTATTTGCCCCTGAAGACTTGAATTCGGGCGTACTTTATCTCATTGATAGAAATACAACGATTTCAAATCTGCCAAATGCACTGTCTACAGCGTTGGAAAGTAGCACTATAGATGAACTAATTTCAGCCGATATTGTGGATTCTCCAGATAAATATTATTCACAATCTGGTGGCACTATTGATGATGGAACGGGGATTAATAACAAATACATTAATGTGGGTTCAGTAGAAAGCCCAGAATATAAACAAGTCAAAAATCTTGTTTTGAACGACATAATTATTGTATTTTTCGAATTGATTGATAATAACGGTGGATTATTGGATGAAGTGCCATCTAATTAATAGTAAAGGATGCTTATAGCATTCTTTTTTTTGTATGGTGTCTAATATGCATTATGTGAGAATGCGACATTATTGGAATATAATACTATAATAGTATATAATATAAGAATATATGTAAAAAAAATATATATATATTAGTAAGAGTAATAATTTCCGTTATAAAGAATATAATATTAACATAATCTAAATAATAAATATTATAAATATTCAAATATTATTTGACTTGAGATGTGACAAATGTTATTATTTATATAGGTAAAGGGAGATTAAATTTATGAAAACAATGAAAAAGTCGTTAAAGTTATTTCTTATCGCATTGCTTATCGTTCCGTGTATGTTTATGCTCAGTGCGTGTGGAGATGACGATTCAGACGATACAAAAGGATTGAAGACAACGTACAATGCGAATTTTACTACTGAAGATAAAGCATTATCTGTGTTTTCAGACTCGCTTGGCGGAGTAGGATACAATAAGGATGCTAAAACTATTACATTGTTCAAAGCCGGTGATAAAGATCAAGGACCTAATACTTATTTCGGAGAAACAGACAAAAATCTTGATTGGGATTCAGATGGCACGATTGTTAGTATTAAACTAAATATTGATTCAAGCGATTATGCAATTGGTGAAGGATTCAACTATACCGTTGCAGTTAATGGTAATGATGGTGAATTTGTCTCAGAAAGATCCATATACGTTAGAAAATATGAAGAAGGTGTGAAAGTTGGTTATATTTATAACGGTTCTAGTGACCAAATTAATCAATCGGCTACAAGTAGTGACGACGCTAAGGTGTTAGAAGACGGTTGGTATACTTTCAAATTTGATTTCCACAAAAATGCTCAAGATCTTGCAAAAGTGACTATCAGTGTGGTAAATGACCAAAATGAAACAGTATTTGAAGTAGTGGACGCCAAATTAAATAAATCCGATGATTCAGACATCAATGAAGATGAAGTGTTAGGACTTAGATATGGGTGGTTCAGTTGGATGACAGTAGATTCAATTGAATGTTCGGCTCTCACTGTTCAAGAGATTAACTAGTTTAGTAAAAAACATAAGGATTGCTTTATGAAGTAATAATGCGAGATTGCTCGATTTGCTTCATTGAAGCGATCCTTTTTATTTTTATTAGGTTGAGAAACGATGAATTTCGCTCGTTCACCAAAGTTTTTTTGTTCAATTTTGTTTATTTTAGTTGGGCTGTTTGGTAAATTTTTTATAAGTTAAACAAAATTTCTCAGTCAAAATTTGGCTAAATCAAATAATTTTTCTTAGAATTTTTCTGTCTATAGTCAAAATTTTCATCTATTTTAGCCCTAAAATGCTATATTTTGGTCATTTTTCACTGAAAATTTGCTATTTTCATATAATATTAGGAAAAATATAAAAAAATTTAAAAAAATTTAAAAAAATTTTTAAAAAAGTGTTGACAAAGTTTTTGATATGTGTTATCTTTATAATGCATTCAGCATAAGCAGGGTGCCGAACCGATAGGTTCGTTAGGACAATTTATATCTTAATAGGTACAATGGTAAGACAATAAGTAAGCAATTACTTATAGGCAATGTTCAATGAACAAAGTTCTTATCAATTCCAAGTTTTTTAGACAACGAAATTAGCCAAGCGAATGAGCAAGGTAATTATAAATTTTGTTCGCAAAAGTAAACTTGATTAAACAAGTAAAGTCGGATATGTTCTAAATGGTGTCACCACAAAACGAAGTTTTGAAGGGGATAACAAAAAATAGAGCATAGGTCGAAATTTAAAATTGAAAATTTTAAATGAGCAAAAGCGAATATTTTTTGTAGAGTTTGATCCTGGCTCAGGACAAACGCTGGCGGCGTGCTTTAAACATGCAAGTCGAACGGAGGTTAAGTGTTGCACTAAGCATTTCTATATGAGGTGTTTAGTGCAATGCTTACCCTTAGTGGCGGACGGGTGAGTAACGCGTGAGTAATCTACCTCTATCTGGGGGACAACAGTTGGAAACGACTGCTAATACCGCATAGGACCACAGGTACACAAGTACTAGGGGTGAAAGATTTATCGAATAGAGATGAGCTTGCGTAGCATTAGTTAGTTGGTGGGGTAACGGCCTACCAAGACGATGATGCTTAGCCGATCTGAGAGGATGATCGGCCACACTGGAACTGAGACACGGTCCAGACTCCTACGGGAGGCAGCAGTTAGGAATATTGGGCAATGGAGGCAACTCTGACCCAGCAACGCCGCGTGAAGGATGAAGGTCCTCGGATTGTAAACTTCTGTATTAGAGGAAGAAGATAGTGACGGTACTCTAATAGAAAGCTTCGGCAAACTACGTGCCAGCAGCCGCGGTAAGACGTAGGAAGCAAGCGTTGTCCGGAATTACTGGGCGTAAAGGGTGCGTAGGCGGTCTTTTAAGTCTGATGTGAAATCCTGTGGCTTAACCATAGAACTGCATCAGATACTGGGGGACTGGAGTGCGGAAGAGGTTGACGGAATTACTAGTGTAGCGGTAGAATGCATAGATATTAGTAAGAAGACCGGAGGCGAAGGCGGTCAACTGGGACGTAACTGACGCTGAGGCACGAAAGCGTGGGGAGCAAACAGGATTAGATACCCTGGTAGTCCACGCCCTAAACGATGCATACTAGACTATGGCTTTATCGACAAAGTCAGGGTCGTAGCAAACGCGTTAAGTATGCCGCCTGTGTAGTACGAACGCAAGTTTAAAACATAAAGGAATTGACGGGGACCCGCACAAGCAGCGGAGCATGTTGTTTAATTCGACTCAACGCGAAAAACCTTACCTAGGCTTGACATAGGATGCATAGCTGTGAAAGCAGTGAAGTTATAGCAATATAACATCCATACAGATGGTGCATGGTTGTCGTCAGCTCGTGTCGTGAGATGTTGGGTTAAGTCCCGCAACGAGCGCAACCCCTGTCGTTAGTTACTAACATTTAGTTGAGAACTCTAACGAAACTGCCGTAGATAATACGGAGGAAGGTGGGGATGACGTCAAATCATCATGCCTCTTACGCCTAGGGCTACACACGTGCTACAATGCCCATTACAAAGAGACGCGATATCGTAAGGTGGAGCAAATCTCAAAAAGATGGGCCCAGTTCAGACTGAGGGCTGCAACCCGCCCTCACGAAGACGGAGTTGCTAGTAATCCCGAATCAGCATGTCGGGGTGAATGCGTTCCCGGGTCTTGTACACACTGCCCGTCACGCCATGGGAGCCGGGGGTACCCGAAGTCAGTGGGCTAACCCGCAAGGGAGGCAGCTGCCGAAGGTAAAACTGGTGACTGGGGTGAAGTCGTAACAAGGTAGCCGTATCGGAAGGTGCGGCTGGATCACCTCCTTTTAAAGAGTAATTCTTTAAAGTCGACTTTGATAATCAATAGATTATCATTGAGTGTAGAGTGAATGAACACTCTTAAATAAAACAAAGATAAAAAACGAGTACCTATTATTAGGATATAAATATTAGGAGAACACAGTCTAACCCGCTGTGTTCTTTTTTATTTTTATATATTTAGTCTAATAATTAATATTTTTAAAAATATAAAAAAATTAAATTTAGTTAAATATTGACATTTTTTGATTATGTGATATAATTCAAATGTGTTTAATGTTGTTCAGGAGAATATATATGTCAGCATTTTGACTGAGATGTTGATTTGGAAAGCGACCGAAAATGATTTGATTAGTGTTGAACAGGGTCAAAATTTTGACCTAATCAAAGTAAATAATAGCCATAGTATATATTGTTTGTCAGACGAATTGGAGTTAATCAAGTATTTAGGTGTGTTAAAATTATTTTAATTCTTGCCTGAATACTAGGATATCATTACATAGATTTATTGGTCTATAATAGATGACAGAAGCAAAGATAAAATCTGCTATTGAATATGAACGTCTTGCGTATATTATGACAAATTTATGCGTATGTCAGATATTACAGGAAGGATATTAATTTAAGTAATGGATTGATTTTTATTGTTCAAAAGAAAATTTTGAAAATTTAGGTTGCTAGTTTCAAAATTAAAATTGTTGATTAAATATTTAGATAAATGATACATTCAAAAAAGTTTAGTTGATTTTTGTAAACAACAATTAAGCGAACAAAAGCATAAAGGAGACTTAAAAACAAATAAAATTCTATTTGATTTGTATGATGAAAAGGTTAGTAATAGTATCAAATTTAGTATAGAATAAAACTGAGTTAAATTGAGGTAGGGTATGAGTAAATTAATTAAAAGAATAATAACAAGAGGATTTGATGATAATTTCAATATAGATAATGAAGCACTCGAACACATTTTTGAGTTCGATGACGGAACAAATATCAATGTTTCTAAAATGAATGCGATTGAAATAGCCAGTTATGCATTCGAGAATGGAGATCAAGATGGATATAGGATTTTTAATTTCATCACTGATTCTCAAATGATTTTGAATTACGCGACATTTTTATCCGTGTATCAAAATCTTGTAAGATTGGCGAAGAAAAACGATTCATCCGCTATCAGTGCTTCTGATAGACAAAAAATCCTATATACCATACGACGATTGGGCGGAGAAGAAATGCTCGAAAATATCTTGAGCGAAGCGGATTGTTTTGATCAAAGGTTTATGGATGTTTTGATGAATAAAGTCGAGACTGAATTTGGATTAAAAGGCGCAGATATTACACAATAATTTCTTTTTGGAAATATAAGGTCATTACGTTGATTGTAATGACTTTTTCATATCCGATATCAGTTTGAATTGATATTTAAAAGTTTATCGATATATGCATAAAATATACAAAATTATCTTGACAAATTCATAAGGGGGGGGGGTATAATCTAGATATAAAAAAGGAGAAAAATATGATTTTCAAAAAGACCGAACAAGAAATAAATCAAGAAAAATTTGCCAAAAAGAGCGTGAAAGACAATACTCCTGTATGCACACACTATATTATGACCAAAGCAGGGCAAAAATTAGATATTGATAAATTACCTCTCACGCTAATTGCTGGTTATATCCTTAAGCATCCAGAAGAAGGTTTTGAGATACTAAATTATACAACATTTAGCCAACGTATAAGGAGTTTTGGCGAATTGAAGGAATTGCTTGCTTTGAAACAAAAATTCAATCCAGGACTTGTTATGGATATTATTGGAGGATTGGGAGGCAATTACTATCTTCAAAATGCTTATGTGATTGCGGACTATTTGAAACGAGCACAGGGATTAAATCCGACTCCAGATGATATCATAACGCAAATGTCAGATATTGAATTGAGAGAAAAAAGCAAGAAAGAAAAGATACAAGAGTCTGGTACAACTATTTAATAATGTTAATCATTTGATTGACCTATGAATGCACAGTTTGTAGTACATATTGGATAGTAGGTTTCTTGATTATTATCATTAATTTTATAATTAATATCATTTGAGTAATGAAATTAATAACTAATTCAAAAAAATTTGCATTAGATTTGTGTAGTTTATATTTTCATCCTATCCGTTTAATTTTATTTGATAAACAATAGAGATTTTATGTAAAAATGAATTAAAATATGTGGCTAAGGGAAAGCGAGAGGTTTTGTCAAATGTCACATATTTTTTTGCATTTCTCGTTTAAGTTTGTGTAGGATTTTCTTTTCTAGCCTAGAGATATAACTCTGCGAGATGTTCATATAATCGGCAACCTCTTTTTGCGTCAATTCCTTGTGACCATTCAGTCCATAACGCATACTCATAATCAATTTTTCTCTATCATTGAGTTTTTCGATAGATTGAATTAAATAAGATTTTTGATCCTTCAACTCAATCTCTTCATAAGCAATCTTACTATCAGGAATAATCTCTCCCAAAGTTAAATTGTTGCCCTCATCGTCACTAGAAAGAGTGTCATCTAGGCTTAAATCGTTGATACTTTTGTTTGCTTTCCTAAGATACATCAAAATTTCATTTTCAATACAACGACTCGCATAAGTTGCGAGTTTAATATTTTTGTCCGGCTTATAACTATCCACCGCTTTGATTAGTCCTATGGAACCTACAGATACTAAATCCTGCATATCCAATTTTTTGTTTTCAAACCTCTTTGCAATATACATCACGAGACGGAGGTTGTGCTCAATCAATTCAGATTTTGCACTGATGTCATTATGCTCTTGAAATGCTCTCACGAGTTCGGATTCGCGATCGTTATCTAGAGGTTCGGGCAAACTCTCTGAACTAAAGATATAGTTCACAATGCTTTCTACATTTAAAAAATTGTGTCTAAATAAACGAGTGAAGAAATTTTTGACAATTCTAAATAATCTCATATATTCTCCTTTATAAATTGAGTGGGGATAGTAAGGCCTGATAATTTGAATCTTTGAATTTATTTGGGCTGACCGCTATGTATTGGTTGAGATAAATTTTTCTTTCATTATCGATCTTGATTTCAACTTTGTCAATTTTGAAGAGTTTTAAATTGTTGCTACCATTGACTGTATTTGCGACAATTTCGTCATTTTTTGATAGATAGAAATCAATCAAATTTTTATCAGAAAGTTTCAAATATGATTTTAAGTCGATTATGATCACAGGTTCACCATTAATATTCAAAAAATTTCCCGTGTCAAGATATGCTTGAAGATTAATTTTTTTCTTTTTTGAATAGAGAGTGATTGGATAAATCAAATTGTTTGTTTTGAGTTTGATTTTGATATGTTTCGCAATCAATTCATAGATATAGGTAACAACTATAGCAACTATAGTGATCAATTCCAATGAAAATTTGCTCGTACTTATGACGCCGAATGAAGTATAATAATTTGCGCTAGTTAGATTCATTATTGCTCCGCCTAAAGCATAAGTGTATAAGAATAATAGAATGATACTGAATATGAATTGCCTTTTGCTATGTTTGAATGCTATTAATAGTAGGATAATGGCGCAGACAAATTTTAATATATTTAATATAATTTGATTTGACAAAAAGATGGCAGAGACTACGCTAAATCCTGCACCGACAATTGAGGCACTGATTAATCTAAAAAAATTTGTCTTTGATTTCAAGGTGATTACGATCAACCGCAATAGACAAAAATTGATCAAAACATTTTGCAATAAAAAACTTTCTATATAAATTGTCATACTAGGAGTATACATTAAAAATGCTTTTCTTCTATGAGAGAAAATTTGTAATGTTTCAATATTTGTGTCGATTTGTAAAATTTTTTAGCAAATTTCACAGTTTTGGGATAAAAATCTTTCAATAAGACACAATATAATCGAGGTGAATATGGCAAGACGAGTTTATATTTGTGGAATAGACACGAGCACTTTGCCCAAAATTACACGTGAAGAGAGCGAACAGATATTGAAAAAAATCAAGGCAGGAGACGAACAGGCAAAAGATTATTATATCTATTGCAATATTCGTCTTGTTTTGTCTGTGGCACAGAGATTCGTGTCTTGTAAGGAAAATATGGACGATATTTTTCAAGTTGGATGCGTAGGACTTTTGAAAGCGATCGACAATTTCGATGTCACTCTCAATGTGCAGTTTTCCACCTATGCTGTTCCTATGATTATAGGTGAGATCAAACGTTTTTTGCGTGATTCTAGTGCAATGAGAGTGAGTAGGAGTCTTAGAGACACTGCGTATTTGGTACTTAAAAGTAAGGAAAAATTGCAATCAGGTAGATCGGACGAGGTAGGGCTAGAAGAAGTGGCTAATGACCTAAATATAACAATAAGAGAAGTTTATGATGCAATAGATGCGATATCAACGCCACTCTCACTTGATGAATCATTCTTCAACGATGGCGATGAAGAGATGCGTCTAGACGAGCATATCGCAGATACTGAGCATTCAGTCGAAAAATGGATAGATCATACCGATTTGTTAGACGCTATTAAACAGTTGGATGATCGAGAACGGGAAATTTTGAATTTGAGATATTTTATTGGCAAAACGCAAATGGAAGTAAGTGATTGTGTAGGAATATCTCAAGCACAAGTAAGTAGATTAGAAAAAAATGCGCTTGCGCATATCAAAAAAAGTTTATAGCAAAAAAATTAATATGTTTGAGGTGATGAAATTATCAAACATCATCAAAACAACCTAAATTTATTGACAATTTGACAATTTTTTCGTAATATATTCTTAGAGAGTATATGATTAGATTGTTAGGTATTTTAAGTCTATTTTTAGATTTTGATTATGATATAGATGATGGATTTGATGACGGAATCGAATTTCCTATCAAGATGTTTTCTATAATTTTTGTTTTGGCTGTGATTATTATTATAGCAAGTTTTATAGTGATTGTAGTCCGAAAACGCAAAAATTCCAATAAGAACATATTTGATACGAACACTTCAGAAAGCAACCTATCCAATAATACTCAAATAAAAAATGAAGAAATGTTTTGTGAATATTGTGGCGGAATGATTCCATCAAATAAAGGGGAGTGCCCATATTGTGGTGCTAAGAGAAAGAAGAAATAAGGTTTTCGACAATATGTTACCTTATTTCTTTTTTTTGAACAAAATATTATCTATAAAATTATCATATTTACTTGGTTTATTTCATTAATAGTGTTAGGATAGGACGGTAGATATCTATGAAAGTAATCTTTATAAAAAAAACAACTTTATTATTAGTTGTGGGTGTTCTAGTATTTCTTTCCGCCTTTTCACTAAATTATGTAGGAGTAGAAGTTGGGGCCACCTATTTTGGAGGGGAAAGAAAATTGCCTATTTATTCTGTACAAACAGATGAAAATAAAGTCGCCATATCTTTTGACGCCGCATGGGGAGCGGACAAGACAAGTGAGATAATCTCAATATGTAATTCGTATGGAATAAAAGCAACCTTTTTCTTGGTGGGCTTTTGGATAGAAAAATATCCAGATATGGTGAAAGAGATCTACAACAATGGATTTGAAATAGGACTTCATTCAAACACTCATCCTGATATGACGAAACTAACGAAATCAGAAATAAAAGAGGAACTCGAAACTAATATTAATCTCATACAAGATTTGACAGGATATCGTCCTAAACTATTTAGACCGCCTTATGGATATTATAACAATGCACTAATCGAGGTGTGTGATAGTCTTGATATAAGGTGTGTTGAATGGAGTGTAGATAGTCTAGATTGGAAAGGACTCAGCGCTAGCGAAATTGCTAGTAGGGTGACATCACAATCAGAGAATGGAAGCATTGTCCTATTTCATAACAACTCAGACAACATAATTGAAGGCTTAAAAATGGTTCTAGAATATTACAAAATAAAAAATACACAGGTTGTACCTGTAGGAGAATTGATATATTATGACAATTTTTATATCAATATTCAGGGTACACAAATTAAAAATTAAAGGAGAAAACAAATGAGTTATGAAATGTTGAACAACAACAAAGTATACCTGCAAGGTGAGGTGGCAGACAGCCCTAAATACAATCATACAGTAATGGATGAAGATTTTTATACATTTAATCTCATCGTACCTAGACTCAGCGGGCAAAATGATATTATACCAGTGACAATTTCTTCAAAATTGATCACGGAAAATCAATTGAGAACTGGAGATAAAATTGCTCTACGCGGACAGTTCAGAAGTTATAACAAACTTGAACAAGGCAAAAGCAAATTGCTTTTATCTGTCTTTTGTAGAGAATTGTGCGAATGGGACAACAATGCAAATTCAAATATAATTGAACTGAGTGGATATATATGCAAATCACCTATCTATAGGACGACACCATTTTCGCGTGAGATATGCGATATCCTTCTTGCAGTCAACAGAAACTATGACAAATCTGATTATATTCCGTGCATTGCGTGGGGTAGGAATGCTCAATTTACAAATAAATTGCAGGTGGGCACAAGACTTGAAATAGAAGGACGCATTCAAAGTAGGGAATACAACAAGCATTATGAAGATTCTGGAGTTACTGTTGTGAAAACTGCGTACGAAGTATCAATTTTAAAATTGGCAATAGCCGAAGACAAGACTGCTTTATAGCGAGTCTTTTTTATTTTTTAATTATATTTTGTAAAAAATAAAACATACGTTCGACTATTTTGGCAATTTTTATCGAAAATTCTGACAATTTTGTGTAGATTTTTGTAAAAAAGTGACGTATATACTTGACTTTTCGACAATTGGTAGGATATACTGATTTTCGATAGGGGTGAAGATAATGATAGATATATATGATAGTGAAGCAATTATAAAAATCTATCGAATGCTCGCCAAACGATGCGATGCTATAGATAGATACATCAACAACCACGCGTATTATTTTGGATCTAGTACATCTGAGTACGGGTCGTTGGATGTTTATAATAATATTATAGACTTAATTGAACGAAAAAATCAACTAATTAATCTAAAAGTTATAATAGATAATGCAATAGGATCATTAGATGTCGATGACAAAAAGATATTATATGTGAAAATTAATTATACAATATCAATGGCGGAGTTGTGTGGAATCTTAGATTTAAAAGAGCGAACTGCGTTTCGGCATATTGAACGTGCGTTTTATAATCTAACAGATGCATTGAATAATTCGAAATATATAGAAAAATTAATTCAAATTTTAGAATCGGAAATTTGGATTTCCAATATAAGAAAAGAAGTAAGGGAAAGAAGGATGGCGTTCAAATATAAACCTATAACTGTGTGACGAGATTTTGTTTGATAAATCATCAGTTTAGTCACAATCTTCAATTTAAAATGAAAGGCGGTAAGTACACAAAGTTTTGATATCAAAAACTATATTGAGTCAATGTATGATCTAATAGTCGCGAATTTCTTTGTTGTGACTTCTACCATCTTTTGCAAGGAGGCGACCACCTTTTAAAATCAAAAATACAAAAATTATCGCAGGGATAGTAAGAATAGCAATTACTATCGCTGTGGTTTTGTTTTCTACGGGTAGGGAGGAAGGCTCCTCAGTTGTATCAAAAGTCGGCTCTGAGGTGTAACTCACTTCTTCATAATTCAATGGTATTTCACTTGGATCAAATTCATCACAAAAATCACTATAAACGTAGCCATAATAGTCTTGATCTGCGGAATATTTGCAATAATACCAAATGTTTGTCCGTCCATCGACGAGTTGCTCACCAAGTATGGTGCCGTAGTATGTCAGATTTCTTGAATATAGCGGAATATATACGACTTGTGTGGAACTTCCACTCGTGGTTGTCGGCTCACTGCGCATATCTCTGCTCTGTTCAGAATATACGCGAAAATTCTGATTTTCTAGATATGGTGTCACAGGTTTGCCTACAATAGTTTGGACAGCGTCTTTCTTGACATATCCAGTGAAGGACAAATAATTTACTTTGTAAAATTCGCTATTACTACTCTCAAGTAATTCTACGAAATACGTGCGAGGTAGAGAAAAATAGATGTTGTTATATTCATCTAGATCAATTGGAGACTTGTATAGGTAGACATCATCATACATTATGCGAGCATAATATGTATCGAAAGTGCTGGCAGACACATATAAAAGAGAATTCTCTAATGAAAACAATATTATTAATAACAAAATCATATTTTGATTTTATCATAAAAATTTTTGAAAAATATGACAAGTTTAGGATAAAATTCGCAAGTTTTGATGTAAATTAATGTGCAGATGGAACTGATTGAAAAAATTTTGAAAATAGAACGAATACAAAAAGAAAGAAAAGAGAAAAACCGACTTAGTCAATACAATACCGGTGAAAAAATTCATAAAAAGCAAATTGCCTTCCATCGATCTGAAAAAAAGAACAGATGGGTGTTTGGAGGCAATAGATCGGGAAAAACTGAGTGCGGAGCAGTAGAGGTTATATATTTTGCTAGAGGATGCCACCCGTATAGGAAAATTAATGGTGCGACATCTGGCTGGGTTGTGAGTTTATCGACTCAGGTGCAACGCGATGTGGCTCAGAGCAAAATCCTACATTATCTCAATCCAGATTGGATAGAAGATGTGGTGATGTTGAGCGGAAGAAAAGATAATTATGCAAATGGGATTATAGATTATATATTGGTAAAGAACGTGTTTGGCACCCTCAGCAAAATTGGATTCAAGAGTTGTGATCAAGGTAGGGAGAAATTCCAGGGGACTAGCCTAGATTACGTATGGTTCGATGAAGAACCTCCTTATGATATTTACTCAGAGTGTAAGATGAGAGTATTGGATAAAGACGGAGATATCTTCGCCACGATGACTCCATTGAAAGGAATGACATTTGTCTACGATGAAATTTATCTGAATAAATACAATGATCCAAATATATGGTACGAATTTATGCAGTGGGATGACAACCCCTTTATCAGCGAAAAGGCAAAAAATGCTATGAAACAGACCTTGTCCGAGCAGGAACTGAAATCTAGACAATTCGGAGAATTTCTGGATGTCGGCGGAAGAGTATATCCAGAATTTGATGAAAACGTCAATGTGATTGAACCTTTCCCGATTCCTTATGAATGGCAGGATAAATTATCTATAGATCCTGGATTGAAAAATCCTCTGTCTTGTCATTGGTATGCAGTGGATTATGACGGAAATATTTATGTGGTGGC
This sequence comes from uncultured Clostridia bacterium, assembly GCA_944383415.1. Classification (GTDB taxonomy): domain Bacteria; phylum Bacillota; class Clostridia; order Christensenellales; family UBA1242; genus Onthoplasma. The sequence continues at coordinate 79,598 of CALWPK010000005.1, forward strand.
GGAACATTATGAAAGTGAACGAGATATAGGATATCATAGCGATGCGATCCATAAGATCAGTGACGAACTGCATTGGCATAGAAACTCAAATGGTATGATTGAAGCATTGATAGACAGTGCAGCAAATCAAACGACACTGGCGTCTATTAGGAGCGTTGCGGACCTATTCTACGACCACAATATACTGGTCAATACGAATGTAAACAAGGATGTATTTTCTGGCATACAGAGAGTGAAATCATATTTGAAAAATAGTTTGGGTGAAAGCAAATTGTTCATATTCAATACCTGCAAAAATATGATACGTGAGATGAAAGCATATCGATGGGGTAGTGGTGATAGTCCTGTCAAAGTGGACGATCATAGTATGGATGAGTTGCGCTACTATATAATGTCACGCCCAGAGAATAAGCGTCCCAAAGAGGAAATGAGTTTGATACAAAAGGAAAAAGAGAGATTGATACGCTCGTTGAAGCGGAGGAGATAGGAGGTCGATGTGTTATAAAGATAAATAATATTGACGAAGCAACGCTGAAAGCACTCAAATCTTGTCTAATAGGGAGTGCGACTACTGAGACTACTTGTGAATATGTTTTAGACAGCGAGACGAATGAGATGAAATTGGTCAAGAAAAAGGTCAACGAAAAGTCGCTCCCGCCAAATGTAGATTTGATAAAAATTATCTTTCAGCAAATAAGAGATGATCAAAACAAAGAATTAGATTACGACAAAATGTCAGATGAAGAATTAGAAAAAGAGAGGCAACGATTATTAAAAGAATTGAAGGAGATGGAAAATGACAGTAGAAAAAGCAAAAGTTCGAGTAAAGTGTGATGCAAGTGGATGCAATAATCTTTGTGATTACGTGATAGTGAACAAAAAATTTGTATTTGATGGCAGTGTGTATCTATGTGAAGATTGTATGAAATCTTTATATAATGAAATCGGCAAATTCACTATACCAAAAAATGTGAAACCGCTTTATAAAAAAGGAGGAAAGAATGAATAAAACCAACCAAAAACTGGTCGAAGAGGTGAAAAAAGATTACATCAAAAGGCGTGAAGCACGTAGGAGCCTAGAGGCACAATGGCAGTTGAACATCAATTTTATGATAGGAAACCAATATAGTTATATTGCATCAAACAACTCAATTCGAGAGGATGAAAAAGAATATTTTTGGCAAGAAAAAGAGGTGTTCAATCATATAGCACCGATTGTAGAAACTCGTATATCAAAGATATCTAGCAATACGCCAAGCGTGACAGTCGTGCCAGCCAGTACGGACGAATCTGATATTGAAAGTGCAAAACTTAGCAAAGAGATATTAAATTCTGTTGCCAACAGATTGAATTTGACAGATTTAGAAAAAACAGCCACCACTTGGAGCGAAATTTGCGGTACTGCTTTTTATAAAATTGTATGGAACACGAATACAGGAAGAATGGTAGCAACGGACGAATTGGGCAACGCTATTAGAGAGGGTGACGTGCAAGTCGAGGTGGTATCACCATTTGAAATATTCCCAGACAATCTCGCTTGCGAAAGATTGGAAGATGTGAAGAGCATCATTCACGCACGCGCGGTGGAGATTGATGAAGTGCATTCACAATGGGGAGTAGATGTAGAGAGTGAAAATGTCTATGCCTTCACTCTTGATAGCCATGCCAATAATTTAGGTGGATTAGGATATAATGCGCATATAAACAAAGTGGCGAATGTTGAACTCAGCAATCACTGTGTGGTCATAGAGCGATACACTAGACCTACAAAAGATTTTCCTCTCGGCAGACTTACGATTGTGGCAGGGGATAAATTGCTATTCGATGGGGATCTACCTTACATTAATGACGAACTGAATAATCGTACCTTCCCATTTGTGAAACAGATATCAAACTATGTACCGGGCAGTTTCTTTGGCGTGAGTGTGGTGGATAGATTGATTCCGCTACAGCGGGCATACAATGCCGTACGAAATCGCAAACACGAATATTTCAATAGATCAGTAATAAATGTACTTGCGGTGGAAGACGGTAGTATTGATACCGACGCGTTGGAGATGGAGGGTTTGTCTCCTGGCAAAGTGCTTGTATATAGGCAGGGTAGTAAAATTCCCGAGATTATGCAAAACCCCGTCCTCAATCTAAACTTTGATGAAGAGGAAGAGCGATTGCTATCCGAATTCAAGACTGTATCAGGTGTCAGCGATATGATGACAGATAGTTATGCAAACTACACCAATATGTCGGGTGTGGCGCTAGAATTGTTGGCTGAACAAGACATCACGCGTCTAGCCACAGCGATTGACTCCACGAAATTGGCAGTAAAGACTCTAGCAAAATTTATATTGAGATTGTATAAGCAGTTTGCAGTCGTTCCACGTCTATTGAAAATCACTGGCGAGGCGGGTGATGTGCAAATGTATTATTGGGACCAAAACGAGATATGTAGTGACGATATCGTATTCGATGCATCTACAGACACAATGGATAGTTTGGGGCAGAAACGCACAATGCTATTAGATTTGATCAAGGAAGGCTTGATGTATGACGAGGATGGGAAATTTTCTCAGAGCACGCGAAAAAGATGTCTAGATTTGTTGGGGTTCGGAATGTGGGAAAATGCAGTGGACATACACTCGCTTCAGATCAATCGAGCAAAAGAAGAAAATATATCTATATCCAACAATCAAGAATTAAAAATATTACCTATAGATGATCACAAAATACATATTGATGAACACACCGCCTATATATTAGGTGGAGAGATAAAGAAAAAAATAAATGGTCAAAAAATTATTGAAAAATTGCTAAAACATATCGAAGAACATAAAAAATTATTGAAAATTTCTGAAAAAGATGAAAATTTCGAGCAAAAAGGAGAATAGTATGGAAAATTTGGAACAACCGAAACAAGAAAATAGTTTAGGCTCCAATGAAAATTTTGGTAAATTCAAGGATGCTGAAAGTTTGTTGAAAGCATACAATAGTCTTGAGGCAGAATTTACCAAAAAAAGTCAAAGGTTGGCAACTTTGGAAAGTGAAAATACAGCACGTGAAAAAGATGCTAACAAGCGACTTGAAATTGAAAAGAAAGTGGACGAGTTTGCAACAAAATTTGAGATAATTAAACCTTTTAGTAGCGCGCTGAAAGAAAGTTTAATTCAAGATGAAAATTCAAACTTTGAAGACGAAGTTATGAAGGTCATCACAAATAATTACAAACGGGCGCAAGACTATGTGTCAGATGATGAATTTTTGAATAACTATATTTATTCAAATAGTGAAATTAAGGATAAGATCATTAAAGACTATTTGAGCAAAATACCTCAAAATTCGCCAATACGCATTGATGCTGGCTCAAATTCAATTCCGCTTTCTCCACCCAATCGACCCACCACGATTCAAGAGGCGGGACGATTGGCAAAATCCATTATAAAACAAAAATAAATAGGAGAATAAAATGATAGATTTAACTACAGCGCAAAGCGCTTTGAAAGACGCGTATTTAGTTGCTGCTTGCAATCAATTGAATACGAAAACAAATCCATTGTTTGCAAAGATCAAACAATCTTCTTCAGATGTCTATGGCAGACAAATAATTAAGGTAGCACCAGTTGGGCTAAATGGTGGAGTGGGAGCAGGTAGCGAAACAGGCAAACTCCCTACCGCTAATGAAAATAATTATGTTCAATTCAAGACTACTTTAAAAAATCTATATGGAACTATTGAAATTAGCGATAAAGCAATAAGGGCTAGTAGTAATAATAGCGGAGCATTCATTGATCTTTTGAATGCGGAGATGGAGGGATTGTTGACAGCATCCAAATTCAATCTTGGGCGTATGCTTTATGGAGACGGAACAGGCGCTGTCGGGACAGTCAGTTCATACGCTTCAGGTGTAGCCACAATGGATAGCGTGAAAAATCTAATTGAAGGTATGGTGATAGATGTCTATTCTTCCACAGGTTCAATCACATCAAATGTTGGACTAAGAATTGCTTATGTAGATAGAGTGAACAAGAAAGTAAGTTTCACCACCTCGCCTACAACTATGAATGCAAATGATGTATTCTATGTTCAAGGCAGTAAAGGCAATGAGATCACAGGTCTCGGCGCGATATTCAATACTACTGGCACTTTATATGGGCTAGATAGGACAAGTAATCAATGGCTAAACCCATATATTAGCACAACGAGTCAGGAGATCAGCGATTCGATACTCCAAAGTGCAGTAGATTTCTTGGAAGAAAATAGCGGATCTACAATCGATTTCATCACTTGCGGAGCGGGTGCAAAAAGAGCATATCAGCAATATCTTGCTTGCTATAGACGTAATATTGACGTCACAGTACTTGCCGGTGGATACAAGGCGATGACCTTCAACGGAATCCCTGTTGTATCAGATAGATTTATTCCAGACGATACAATTTATCTTTTGGACACTAGCAAATTTACTTTGCATCAGTTGTGTGATTGGGAATGGATCGAAGGAGAAGGAGGTAAGATTCTGCGTCAAAAGGCAGGATATCCAGCATACACTGCAACACTTGTGAAGTATGCAGATTTGATCTGTGATTTGCCTAGTGGGCAAGCCAAATTCACGAATATCAAATCGACTGTCACTAATCCATTCACGACAATTGTAGAATCAAATAACAATAGCGAAGGTTGATAAAAAGGAGAATTATGAAAATCAAAATCAATAGTGATGTATATGAAATTGCAAAGCGAATCAAATATATAGATAAGGATTATTTTATAGTTTATGATACATCCGCTCACGTTTTTGAACTTCATAATTCCTCGCAAAAAGACACTACATATTGTTTAACAATTCCGTATAATACACTAGATATTCGCACATTAATATATACTTATGAGACAAGGAGTACAAATATTGATAAGATAGTTGAAAAGATAGAAAACGACAACAAATTAAGGGAGAACGCCGATATTAGGGGCGTTCTCTCTCAATTTAATGATACACTTGAAAGAGGAATGGAAAGGAGTTAGAATGAAGATTATAGAGATTATAAAACATAGTGCAGAACTTTTGGGATTAGATAGCGAGCGAGATTTGTTAGAAGCGGGTTCAAGTTCGACTGAAGATAGTTTGTTGGAAAATAAAGAGATCAAAAAATTGTTTAATTTGATCAAGTTTTCAATTCAAGAATTGTGTACGCACTATGTTCCAGTTTGCACAAGTCAAGAAATCAGTACGACAAATAAAAGATATCCGTTAAGTAATCTAAACAACTACGTTCGTTTGATCAACGTATCTAAGGATGGGCAGACAGTGAAATTCAAAATTATTAATAGGAATTTGGAGTTTAGTGAAGATAGTAGCTATATAGTTAATTATATGACATACCCAACGATAGATTCTATGTACGATGAAATAGATTTTTTATCTAATTTTAGTTCGGATGCTTTGGTGTTTGGATTGTGTGCATATTATTGCTTGACAAGTGGGATGTTTGAAGATTTTGATTCGTTTTATGATAAATACATTACAAAGGCTGAAAGTTTGAAGGACTTAAAAATTTTTGAACTGCCCGCAAGGAGATGGGAATGAAAGAAAAAAAACAAATAAAAATTGACAATTTCAACAATTTCAATTCTTCAGATAAAATAAATACTGAAAATTTTTATAATTTTTTGCCAATTGATAAATTAACTCCATCGAATGGCGTTGAGGTTGCAAAATTTCCCAAGTTGTATACAGATTTGACCGAAGAAGAATTGGGAATTGACGATCTAAATATAAATTCGGTGTGCGGAGTGACTTATTTCAAAATGTATTTTCCAGATAGCCAAAACACACAACATAGAATTTTAATATATGGCGATGACAACAAGGTTTATATCAATCAGTTGTTCTGTGGAACCCCAATGTTACTATGGCTATTCAATTTGCAATTCAATAGCCCTCCAGTTTGTTTATCGTACAAAACGGACGACACCGATTCAATAATTTTGACTAGTTCAGACAAAATGGTGGTTTGGCACACAAACTATTCGCCCTATGAGATTTTGGATGTGCCAATCATAACTAGTATGTGTATGAACGATGAGGTGTTGTTTTGTACGATCAAGGATCCTGCTTTTAAGATTTGGTACGCAACGAATTTAGATGCGGAAAATGTAGGTCAGGTCACTCCAGAGTCGGGATATATCTCGCTTGAAGATGATCTAGGCTATTCGCGAAAAATTTTGACATTCAATGAGGACATTTATGTGTTCAGAGATTATGGCATATCAAAGATAAATTATATCAAAAACGATATAACCGTCAGCCAGATATACCTATCAAATACAAAAATTTATACAGATACAGTCTCGATTTGTGGCAACGTGATTATGTTTATGACAAAGGATGGGATATATTCTTTCAACGGAGCAAGAGTCACCAAAACAGACGTAGACATTAGAAATCTACTTCCAGAAACAAATGAACATACCGCAGCATCGTCTTTAGGGCAGAAATATTATTTGGCATTGCGCCTTGATTTTAATGACGACAAATCTATATTGTGTGAAACGGGGGATTATGTAAACAACGCATTGGTGGTAATAGACATTACAGACTATTCATACGAAATTATACGTGGGGTAGATATCAAAAGTTTGTTGCCAGTCAAAACTGAATTATTTGAAAAAATGCTCGTTACCTTCAATACGATGAACAATTCAAAATTGGGACAAATTGTCGAGACATCGTCTTGCTTTGGCACAAGTTTGCCGAAGTATTGGAAGAGTAGCGATCTAACGAACAATTTCCACACCAAATTATTCACAAAATTGTCAATTCAAGCAAGCGAAAATGTCACTTTCAATCTTATATACGATGACAAAAATATTTCCTTTTCAACCTATAGAGATGGATTGAATGAATTTTGCTTCAAAATTTTATGCAAGCAAGTTAAACTTGAGATATCTTCAAATGAAACGGATGCAAGTGTAGATAAAGTCGTTTTAGATTATTATGAATATTGATTTGAAATTATTAAAAAAATTGAACATATATTTTCAATATTTGTGCTCTATTAAAAATTTTTTAGTTTTTGATGAAATATCAAAAATGGAAAAGGAGCAAAAATGAATTGGAAAAAAAGATTGACAAATTACAATTTTTGGATATCCATAGTCAGTGCGGCGCTACTCATATTGCAAGCATTTGATATCAATTTTGATATCGCTTATATCAATGAAATTGTTACGGCAGTGTTGGGACTTTTGGTCGTAATTGGCATAATCAACGATCCAACAAAAACGAGCAAAGATACGACTTCTTCAAATCAAGAAAACAACAATTCTAGCAATACCGCCAAGTCAAGTAGTGCAAATCTTAAGACGGAAAAACAAGACGTTTCAGAAGCCGAAAACGATGACGAAACATTTGCGTCACTGAGCGAAGCAAATCAAGTCACTGAAGACGCGGAAAACACAGAAATTGTAATGCCCAATGAAAATAAAAATGAAAATAATATTTCTAATAGCACGGATGATTATGAAATTCTTGTGAATAAAATTTATTCAGATCTAACTGATATGAAAGTCAATTTAGAAAAATTATATTCGGATTCTAAACTTCAAATTTACGAAAAAAATTTAGAAAATACAGAAAATTCTATAAATATTCAAGAAAAAACAGATGAAAATATGCAATTTTCAGAAAATTTTGATAATTCAACCGAAAAAAATGAAAATTCAAATAATGATGAAATTGATGTGGAAATTAATGCGGTTGAAGGAAATGATGAAACAAACATAGAAAGTGAAAACAATTTTTTGAATAATGGTTCATCTGATAATTTTGATAATTCATATACTCAGACGTCATTTAAAATAGTAAATAACTGATCCTTACGAGGCAATGAAAAATATTCTTGCCTCGTTTTTTCATTTTATTTTTTGAAGGATATTGACAGAATGATTTGGGGATGTGTTTTAGCACAAAGACATTTAGATTGAATATATAAGGTCAGTTAAGAAAAAATTAGTTTATCCAAGATTTAAAATATGACATATTGAATTAGTTGACTTTTGCTTGTTGAATAAAGTATACTTCCAAAAGTATAAATTATATCTATTATCAAAAGATAATTTAGGAGAGAAAATGAGGAATAAAAAAATAATAGACGATGATTCACTTCTGTCTATGCAAGAAGAGAATATCAAGAAGAATGCCGGTAAGGTTGGCAAGCGAAAGTTGATGACCACTGCCGTAGTCTTGCTATTGGTGGCAGGTGTCACAGTGCCTACTGCCATATATCTAGAGAAAAGAAACGTCTCTGTAGACATTGATCCGAACATTGAGATCTTGGAAGAATATACTATCAACGTGAGGCGTGGCACATATATAAAAGACCTGGCATTACAAAAGATCGAGGGATACACCTTTATTGGATTCTACAAAGATGCTGAACTCACCAAGCCATACAATGAGAACGATAGACTCACTAAGGACACGACCATATACGCCAAGTATGAGATCAATATATACACTCTCTCGTTCCCTACCGGTCCTGCATTCACAATTGAAGGAGACGGGATTGAGGACAATCAGGTTGAGTTGGAATACAATAGCGAATATAGTTTCAAACTAACTCTAAATCCGGGATATGAGGACGTGGACATCGCAGTGAGGATCAACGATGAAATCCTCACTCCCAATCAAGACGGATATTATACAATCAAGATTGACGAAGATACTGCGGTATATATAGACGGCGTGGAGATCAATTCATATTCAGTCACATTTTATGACAGCGTAGAAAAAAATGAGTTGTACCAAACGCAAGATATCAAATACTACGAACTTTGCACATACTCAGGAGTGACTCCAACCAAGCACAGCACTCCAATATACGAATACACATTCATAGGTTGGATGGACTCAGACGGTGAAACAGTAGATCTAAGCACCACGCATATAGTGTGCGATCTAGAGTTATTCGCAAACTTCAGTGAGGAATATATAGAATATACTATCACCAAGCCAGAGCAAGTGATCGTGAAATTTCAGGATCTATATCTATCCAACTCTGCTACACTGCACTATGGTGACATTGTCGAGATCACCTACGACACTACAGAGGGATATAGAGTCACCTCGTTCAATGTATCTGGAGCAGAGAAAATAGAGGGCAGTGAAAATCAGTATCGCATCACAGGTAACCTAGAGATCATCTACGAAGAGGTGATACAGACTTTCACCATACAGATATTGTCCAACAATGAGGACTACGGAAAAGTGAATGCATCTAGCATAACAGTAGATTACGGCACAGAGATAAAAGTCAGCAGGAGTACGATCTCTATAGGAGCGATCACTATCACCGCTACCCCGACCACGAACAATGCTCAATACTCATATTCATTCGACGGGTGGGACACGGGCAGTGTGACAGTGACACATGACCTGACCATCACAGCCACATTCACTCAAACGGTCAATACATATACAGTGACGTGGCTTAATTGGGATGGAAGCGTGCTGGAGCGTGATAAGAATATCCCTTATGGGACAATGCCAGAGTATAACGGCAAGACACCGACCCGCGAAAACACAGAGACGACCCTATACGAATATATCGGCTGGGATGAGACAGTATCAGTAGTCACAGGGGATGTGACATATACAGCAGTATTCGATGAGACGTCACTAATCTTGCCATACGAGGTGAACGAAAATGGCGAGATCACGAAATATACCGGCACAGCAACCGAGATAGAGATCCCTACCTCATACTCACTATCGTCAGATGGCACACCGATATATGGGACAGATATTCCTATATTGGGCATAGTCGATGCCTCGTCATCTTCTATGGGGGCGTTCGCCAACAAAGAGATCACCAGCGTCACCATTCCAGAAACAATTGAAAAAATTGGAGATTATGCATTTTATAATTGTGTAAGTCTCACAGACGTGAATATACCAAACACAGTGACGTCCATAGGGGGCAATTCGTTCGGACTATGCACCGAACTTACAAAAATCACCATACCGGAAGGTGTGACTACCATAGGTGCTGGTGCGTTCTCGGGCTGTGTTAAACTTGAGAGTGTTTCTTTGCCTAAGAGTATAACATCTGTTGGGTACAACGCATTCGTTGATTGTCATAGAATAAACGATGTATACTATGGCGGGAATGCCAACGATTGGGTATCAATTTCATTTTCTAGCCATTATAACTCGAGCAATGCTTACTCTAATCCTTTAGCGGCGCCCAGTTGGCTTTATGGGACGGCAAATTTATATATTAATGGAAATGAACTACTTACGGACGCCAATATTGATACTGCCACGCAGATAAATGCACACGCATTTGAAGGATATAGGAGACTCAATAGCATAACATTGGGTGAGCAAGTGACGAGTATCGGCGCCTATGCATTCAACAATTGCTCAAGTCTCGTCATAGTGCGTTATCCTGGAGACATCAACGATTGGGTGACTAAAATATCATTTGAAAAGTGTAATGACGGGTCTTCAAATCCATTACACAGTTCAGGGCATTTGTATGTGAACGGAGATGAACTCGTGACTGACGCAATTATCGATACAGCCACATATATCAATCCTCGTGCATTCCGCAGTTATAAGGCACTCAATAGTATAACATTGGGTAAGCAAGTGACCAGAATCGGAGACTCCGCATTTGTATTTTGTGACAACCTAAAAGATGTTTATTACGCTGGTGATATCAATGATTGGGTGACTAAAACCGGAAACGGTGATATATTTGATGGTGGAGCAAATCTATATGTCAACGGAGACGAATTGGTGACTGATGTGAATATAGATAGAGCAACGACGATTAGCAGTGGCGCATTTATGGGTTGCAAATCGATCACTAGTGTGACGATAGGTAACCAAGTAACATCTATTGGAGAAGAGGCATTTCAAAGTTGTACCAATCTTTCAAGTGTCAAGATTGGAAACAAGGTCACCAGTATAGGGAATTATGCATTCTCCGGATGTATGGGGTTGACAGAAATCGTCCTTCCATCAAGTTTGAGAGTCATAGGATTTAGAGCGTTCCGGAGTTGTAGCGGTTTATCCACAATTACAATACCTGATAGTGTGACTTGGATAGCAGATGGTGCATTTGAGAGTTGCTATAGCCTAGTATATGTGGTGAACAAATCCTCTGAAGAGTTCAGCGTAGGAAATTATGGAACGAGTATAGAAGATAATCCAATCTTGGAGATAGTTTCAGACGAATCTGATGTGGAATTCGTAGATATAGGTGGCAATAGGTACAAGGATTATAATGGCGTGCGCAATTTCATCAAAAATCTAGACAGGAGCAGAGAGATTGTGATAGACTCGACCTGCGATCGGATCTATCAATATGCGTTCTATTGTAGAGACGATATCACTTCAGTAACTATTCCTAATGGAGTGACTAGTATAGGTCGGTCAGCATTTTCAAATTGTCGAAATCTAGCGTATGTGACGATAGAAAGTTCTAGTGTGTATAGAGACGCCGATGGTACAGGATATGATGATTGCGGAGCATTGCTAGAAAGTGCGCTCGAGGTCAGAGTGCTGATCAGTTGCATTGAGGACAGCACTAATAGTTATCTCGAGAATGCAAGCAACTTCACCAAGACCACCTCTGAGGACGGACTATATTATATCTATAATAAGATATAGAATCTGCCAAAATATATTTTTCAACAAACACTTGTACATTTATGATGACCAACTCGCGACGAAATCAATTATGATATCAATTACAATGTAGATTCAGACTAATATTTTCCATTATAAATTTAGATTCATCATATATGATCAAACATAATATAGGGCATAGACTATGCCCATTTTTGTTGAAAATTTTTAATTTTAGAGAATTCGTCGCTTTGTGATTTATCTTTCAATAAATGTGGTGATATTAGTGAAAAAATGATTCATTTGATATCTTAAACTAATAATAAATTGAAAAACCTATTTTTTGGGATCGTTATAGAGACGGTATTTGATTGAAAATATAATAATATAAATCAACAAAATTTCAATTTCATTTTTTAAATTTTTCGATAGTAAGATACGGACAAAACTGAACTAAATTAAAAACCCCGACCACAAAATATAGTCGGGCAAGAATTGGCTGGGGTAGGTAGATTCGAACTACCGAATGCTGGATTCAGAGACCAGAGCCTTACCGCTTGGCGATACCCCAATAGATGATTATATTATAGCATATAATTATTTTTTTGCAACATAATTTCAAAAATTATTAAAAAATTGTATGTAATTTGGTGAAAATTCAATTATTTTAATACTTGACAATATTGAATATAATGTTTATAATTTATTTATGGAAAGAAAACAAGATGTCAATCTGATTATTATCAATCTCAAGCGTATGACAGATTTTTATTCTTCATTTTCAGATGATGAGAATAGGATTATAAATACTGAGATCATCGACTATGTAGAAGAGAGCGTGCAGGAGTTGGACAACAAAAATCCTATAGAATTTGAAATCAAAGTTCAAAGAAAATCATCAAAAGTTGATATGTCTACGGCGAAGAGAACGTATGTCAATTATTATAAAAAAGAGATCAAGCAAGACAATCATAATATGCAAAGGTTAGGAATTATAGCACTGATTTTCTTCCTGATTGGTTGTTCGCTCGCGGTGTTGATTCATCAGTTGTCGCTAATCGATACGCCCTATATCGTGATGATTCTACTAGAAATCACTATGTGGGTGTTCGTCACCGAATTCGTGGATACTGCCTGCCTGAAAATGTCGGTGGAGATAATCAATAGGAATAGGCACATAAGATTAAGAAATGCAAAATTTATAGTATTTTTAGATGAGGAAAACGAAAATGAACATAACGAAAAAAAATATATTAGTTAATATTAATAGAGGGTACATCAGACATTTTTTGGCAATGATCAATTCTCTTGCCTTGAACAATCAAGCCAGTCAATTTGACGTTTATATTATGCATAGCGACCTGCGGGATGAGGACAAAGGATATATTCGCACGATGACGCAGGCAAATATCAATCCGATTTATATTTATATGGATAGTGCAATGTTTAAGGGAGCACCTAAGGTGAAGCGCTATCCTTATGAGATTTATTATAGAATTTTTGCACCAATTATGTTGCCGGAAAGTGTGGAAAGAATTCTCTATCTTGACTCTGATATGATCATTCACAACAATATAGACGAGTTGTACAATATGAATTTTGAGGGCAATTATTTCATCGCTTGCACACAAATTCGCAGTTTTATGCAGTGGTTCAACAGGATCAGACTGACGGTAGGGAAGAATCATTATTATATAAACACTGGCGTAATGGTGATGAATATCAAAGAATTGCGCGGAGTGATAGACACTGATAAAATCTTCAAATTTATCAAATCAAATGGCTGGAGAATGTGCCTATACGATCAAGATGTGATCTTCAAATTTTTTGGCGACAAAATTCGCCTTGTAGATCCAAGATTTTATAATCTATCAGATAGATACATAATGTTTTATAATATGCGCAAACCGAAACACAAAATTGACGCTGATTGGGTGGCAAATAATAATGTAATTATCCATTATTTAGGGAAAAATAAGCCTTGGAAGGATAATTACAAGGGAATATTGAAAAACTATTATCATACTTATGCAGTGAGGAAATGAAAAAATTATTTAAAATTATCTTTAGTAGAATGACATTGGTGATAATTGCAATTATATTGCAACTTGCTGTTTCTATTTTATTTCCTTATGTAATCAATCATTATTATCCTATTATGATCAATCATTACTACATTCAAATTGATTTGGTGATCAACATAATTGGCATAGCACTTTTGATTCATATTATCAATACGGATATGCAAATTGAAGGGCAACTTACGTGGGCAATTTTATTATTAATGGCACCGATTTTTGGAATAATGATTTATTTTTTGTTTGTCAGACGTCGTCCTCCAAGGAGACACAAAAAATTCTATGAGAAGGTGGCACAAGAAATTAAACAATACGAAGTGAAATACAAAGAAGAAGACGAACATCTAAAGCAAAAGTTGGGTGCTTATTACGGGCAGTTTCAATACATATACAACGCTACGGGTTTGAAAACTTATGAAAATACGGAAGTAAAATATTTGCATCTCGGTGAGGTGTTTTTCGCAGAATTGCTAGAGGAACTGCGACTTGCTAAGAGATATATATTTATGGAGTATTTCTTGATAGAACAGGGCGAGATGTGGAACGCTATTTTTAGCCTGCTACGTAGCAAAGTAAAAGAGGGCGTCGAAGTGAGAATTATGTACGACGATCTTGGCACGATCAATAAACTTCCAAACAATTTTGCAAAAAAATTGAACAAAATAGGTATTAAATGCGTAAAATTTAATTCGTTTGTTCCGATTGTGTCCGCAATACACAACAACAGAGACCATAGAAAAATGACTATCATTGACGGCAAAGTCGGATTTATGAGCGGATTGAATATTGCTGATGAATACATAAATGTGAAAGTTCGTTTTGGACATTGGAAAGATTCTGGATTAAAAATTACTGGCGATGCTGTAAGGAATATGTTGTTTATGTTTTTGCAATTGTATGATGTGCAAAATCAGAAGTTGGAAAATTTCGGATCGTATCTACCAAAAGAAGTTACTGCCGTTAAATCTAGCGGATTTGTTTGTTCTTATGGTGATGGACCAAAATACTTTTATAATGATTATGTTGCGGAAAACGTTTATCTCAATGTTATCAATCAAGCACAAAATTATTTATGGATCACCACTCCCTATTTGATTATTGACAATAAGTTGATGAATGCACTTTGTTCGGCTGCAAAGAGAGGTGTAGATGTGCGAATAATTACGCCACATATTCCAGATAAAAAAATAATATTCAGTTTGACACGCTCTAGTTATAAACCGCTTAAAAAGGCTGGCGTGAAAATATTTGAATATTCCAAAGGTTTTATTCATTCAAAACAAGTGATATGCGATGATGTTTTGGCTGTTGTGGGCACAATCAATTTTGATTATCGCAGTCTGCTTCACCATTATGAATGTGCAACTCTAATGTATAAGACTGATTGTTTAAAAGATATTAAACAAGATTTTAATGATTTATTCACTATTTCAATAGATATGAAAGACTTCAAACAAAATCCATTCATCCGACTAATGTGCGCACTGATGAAGATATTTACACCAATGCTATAAAGTATAATTTATTCATAAAAAAATTCACCTCATACTATCCTTAAAAGCGAGCAAATCGCTTGCAGATTTGTGAGCACAAAATGCAGTTGTCTCATAAGTGAACGAAGTGAACGGAGATTAAGAGTCACTCGCGAATCAGTGGTCAAGATTAGGGTTGATTGTTTATTTATCGAAAATGCTGGTGGACGATCAGGGACTCGAACCCTGGACCCACTGATTAAGAGGTGCACCCTGCACTTCTTTTCTTATGCTTTTTAGTGCTATCAAATCCCCTTAAATTCCTTATATTCTCTACCAAAATTGTGTTATT
>CALWPK010000006.1 GCA_944383415.1 uncultured Clostridia bacterium
ATATTGAGCGGGAATACAGAATACGGTTCAATAAGTATGTCTAGCGTAACAGTGGACTATGGCACGACATATACAGTAGAAGGGAATGTATTGAGATTCAGTGATGGACAGACTGTGACAGCCATACCAGAGGCAAACACCGCTCAGTATACATACGCTTTTGATAATTGGAGTAGCGAAAGTGGAACGATCACAGGAACAATTACGATCACTGCGAACTTTAGTCGCGAGACAAACACTTATACAGTAACGTGGAAGAACTGGGACGGCAGTACATTAGAGACAGATACCTTAGTTCCTTATGGCACCACTCCAGAGTATAATGGTGAAAATCCTACAAGGGCACAAGATGAAAATTATAAATATACCTTCAGTGGATGGGATCAAGAGATAAGCCCAGTCACAGGAGACGTCACGTACACGGCAGAATATGCAACCACAAATATATATACAGTCACATTCTATGATGAGAATAGGACAACAGTTTTATACACTGAAAAAGTATTAGATGGAGAGGATAGTAAATATTTAACAACACCAACAAAAGAGGCAGATAAGACATATACATACACATTCGCAGGCTGGGAGACAGAATCAGGAGACCCAGCAGTTTTGACAGGAATAAGTGGCAATCTAAATGTATATGCAAGTTATTCATCAACGTATATAGAGTATAAAATTAGTATAGAAAACGAAACAACAACAGAGATAACGATTAAAAGAGGAGAAGATACATTATCCACTTTAGATACAGTCCATTATGGTGATGAATTAATAATAACATACACACCAACGACAGGTACTGATGGAATATTAGTAGTGAGTGGAGTAGAAAATATACGAGAAAACACATATAGGGTTACAGGTAATGTGGAGATAGCGTATACAGAGGACTACATCGACTATGACATAGGCAATATACCAGATAATGTAACCATAAAACTAGAAGGAGAAGAACTGACTACAGAGGATGTGGTACACTTTGGAGATAAACTAGAGATCACATATACAGTACCAGAGGGTTACAATGGTAGAATAGAAGTGACAGGTGCTGTACAACAAGGAGAAAGCAATATTTATGTAGTGAAAGGCGAATTAAGCGTAGAATATAGCCAAGAGATACAGAAATTCACAGTAACGTGGAAGAACTGGGACGGCAGTACATTAGAGACGGATACCTTAGTTCCTTATGGCAGCACTCCAGAGTATAATGGTGAAAATCCTACAAGGGCACAAGATGAAAATTATAAATATACCTTCAGTGGATGGGATCAAGAGATAAGCCCAGTCACAGGAGACGTCACGTACACGGCAGAATATGCAACCACAAATATATATACAGTCACATTCTATGATGAGAATAGGACAACAGTTTTATACACTGAAAAAGTATTAGATGGAGAGGATAGTAAATATTTAACAACACCGACAAAAGAGGCAGATAAGACATATACATACACATTCGCAGGCTGGGAGACAGAAGCAGGAGACCCGGCAGTTTTGACAGGAATAAGTGGCAATCTAAATGTATATGCAAGTTATTCATCAACGTATATAGAGTATGATATAAATATATCCAACTCAACCGGTGCGACATTGATCATAAAGAAAGGAACAGAAGAGTTAAGTGAAGACAGTACAGTTCACTACGGAGATGAGTTGACAATAACATACAAAGAGAGTGCAGGCAAGGAAGGTACATTGCAAGTAAATGGAGCCACGCGACGAGAGGGGACAGACGAATATGTAGTGGCAGGAGATGTCACCATAATATACAGTGAGACATACATAGAGTACACAATATCTAGTATACCGAGCCAAGTAACGATCAAGAAAGGAGATGAGGTATTAACGACAGGAAATACTCTTCATTATGGAGATGAGATAAGCATAACATACGCACCAACGACAGGTAAATATATGACAGAATTTGAAGTGATAGGTGCGACACGACAGGGAGAAACAGAAATCTATATAGTGACAGACAATCTAACAGTAAGGTATGAAGAGGAGTATATAGATTATACAATAGGCATAATACCAGAAGGTGTGAAAGTAGAAAGGTTGGGAGAGACACTAGAAGATAACGCAATCATACATTACGATGACGAGTTGAAAATAACGTACGAATTAGACATAGGTTACGACTTAGTAAGATTTGAGATAGAGGGAGCGATAAGGCAAGAAGAGACTAATATCTACAAAGTGGAAGGAAATGTAACAATAAGATTCGAACAAAGGATCCAAACATATATAGTAACAATAGGAGTAAACAACTCAGAATACGGCACAGTGACTGAATCTAGCATAACAGTAGATTATGGCACGACTTATACAGTGGAAGGGAATGTATTGAGATTCAGTGATGGAAAGACTGTGACAGCCACACCAGAGACAAACACTGCTCAGTATACATATACTTTTTTAGATTGGACAAGTGAGAGTGGCACAGTCACGGGAGAGGCTACGATCACAGCGAACTTTACTAGAGAGACGAATACCTACACAGTGTCTATCCAGAGCAACAACGCAGAATACGGCACAGTGACTGAATCTAGCATAACAGTAGAATATGGCACAGAGATAATAGTCAGTGGCAACACTCTCACCATAGGAAAATATTCGATCACTGCTACACCTACTGCAGACGACCCGACTTATGACTACGTATTTGCGAATTGGACAAATGCAGTGAGTGAAGTGACAGGAGATATAACTATCACTGCGAACTTTGAACGTACGATGGATGAATATGTGGTATCCATAGTGGTAAACAATGCTAGTTATGGTACAGTGAGCAAAGCGAGCGTAATAGTAAACTACAATACGCCAATCACAGTAGATGGCAATAAACTCACGATCAATGGTCAAGAGATCATCGCCACCGCTACAGCAAGTGATGCACAATATACATATACATTCACAGGCTGGACGAACGCAACCGATCCGATCACTGGCAATAGAGAGATAACGGCTAACTTCACCCGCGAGACCAACAAATATGTAGTGACTATATTGAGCGGGAATACAGAATACGGTTCAATAAGTATGTCTAGCGTAACAGTGGACTATGGCACGACATATACAGTGGAAGGGAATGTATTGAAATTCAGTGATGGTCAGACAGTGACAGCCACATCAAAGGCAAACACCGCTCAATATACATACGCTTTTGATAATTGGAGTAGCGAAAGTGGAACGATCACAGGAACAACTACGATCACAGCGAACTTCACCCGAGAGACGAATACCTACACAGTGTCTATTCAGAGCAATAATACAGGATACGGCACAGTGACTGAACCTAGCGTAACAGTAGAGTATGGCACGACATATACAGTGGAAGGGAATGTGTTGAGATTCAGTGATGGTCAGACAGTGACAGCCACACCAGAGGCAAACACCGCTCAGTATACATACGCTTTTGATAATTGGAGTAGCGAGAGCGGTATAGTCAATGGAGCAATGCAGATCACAGCGACATTTAGTCGCGAGACAAACACTTATACAGTAACGTGGAAAAATTATGATGGAAGCACTCTAGAGACGGATACCTCAGTTCCTTATGGTGCCACTCCAGAGTACAATGGTGAAACACCAACCTACAGAGATGAAACATATATATATGAGTTCACAGGATGGGATCAAGAGATAAGCCCAGTCACAGGAGACATCACCTACACAGCAGAATACATACAAGCGTATGAGATCCTGCCTTACGAGATCAATGAGGATGGGGAGATTACGAAATATACAGGCAGTGCTACAGAGGTAGTGATCCCTAGCAGTTATTCAATGTTGGAAGATGGCACGATTATAGAGGGTTCAGACCATACAATCACAGGCATCGACGATGCGTCAAGTTCTTCAGAAGGCGCATTCGCTAATAAAAATATCACCAGCGTCACCATTGGAGAAGGTGTGACCAGCATAGGAAATTATGCATTCGCATATTGTGAAAGTCTCACCAGCGTCACCATACCAGATAGTGTGACCAGCATAGGAAGTTGGGCATTCTTGGGTTGTAGCAGTCTCACCAGCATCAACATACCAGATAGTGTGACCAGCATAGGATATTCTGCATTCAGAGGATGTAGCAGTCTCACCAGCATCACCATTGGAGACGGTGTGACCAGCATAGGAACTAATGCATTCTATAGTTGTGGCAGTCTCACAAGCGTCACCATTGGAGACGGTGTGACCAGCATAGGAGGTTTTGCATTCTATGATTGCACCAGTCTCACTGAGATAAACTTCAATGCTACGAATATGTCAGATTTACCAAGTAATAACTTTGTATTCTATAATGCAGGGAAAGATGGAGAAGGTATAGCGGTAAACATAGGAGCGAATGTCACAAGGATACCAGCATATTTATTTAATGCTGATATTAATGCATCATACTCACCAAAGATAACAACAGTAAACTTCGCCGAGGGCAGTCAATGCACAGAGATAGGAGAGGGGGCATTCTATGAATGTAGCAGTCTCACCAGCATCAACATACCAGATAGTGTGACCAGCATAGGAGAGAATGCATTCAGATATTGTACCAGTCTCAGCAGTGTAACATTTGAGAATGTTTACGTATGGAGTGTGTCTACTAGTCAGGGCGGAGTGGGTACACAATTGTCACCAGCAAACCTGCAAAATAGTACTACTGCGGCGGCATATTTGAAAGTAACTTATTCTACTTACTATTGGACGCGAGAGGATGTGGAGTTGTTAGATTTCGAGATCAATGAGGCTGGGGAGATTACGAAATATACAGGCAGTGCTACAGAGGTAGTGATCCCTAGCAGTTATTCAATGTTGGAAGATGGCACGATTATAGAGGGTTCAGACCATACAATCACAGGCATCGCCGATGCGTCAAGTTCTTCAGAAGGTGCATTCGCTAATACAAATATCACCAGTGTCACCATACCAGAAGGTGTGACCAGCATAGGAAGTTATGCATTCTATAGATGTAGCAGTCTCACCAGCATTACCATACCAGATAGTGTGACCAGCATAGGAGATTATGCATTCTTTAATTGTTACAGTCTCACCAGCATCACCATACCAAATAGTGTGACCAGCATAGAAGAGTATGCATTCAGAGATTGTGACAGTCTCACCAGCGTCACCATTGGAGAAGGTGTGACCAGCATAGGAGTGAAGGCATTCTCAGGATGCGATAGTCTAGTATATGTGGTGAACAAATCTTCAGTTGAATTCAATGTGGGAGATTATGGCACAAGCACGAGCGCTAACCCAATCTTAGAGATAGTCTCAGATGAATCAGAGGTGGTGTTCGTAGATATAGATGGCAATAGATACAAAGATTATAATGGAGAGAGATATTTCATCAAGAATCTAGATGGAAGCACTGAGATAGAGATAGACTCCTCATGTACGCAGATATATCAATATGCGTTCTTCTATAGAGATGATATCACTTCAGTGACGATTCCAAATAGTGTGACCAGCATAGGAAATAATGCATTCTCAGGATGTAGCAATCTAGAATATAATATAAAAGATGGAATAAAATATCTAAGCAATGAAACGAATCAATACTTATGTTTGATTGATGTAGAAAATACATCTCAATCTACATATACAATAGATGAAAACTGTAGGTATATATATAGTTCTGCATTCTCAAATTGTAGCAGACTCACCAGCATCACTATACCAGATAGTGTGACCAGCATAGGAAATCAAGCATTCTATGAATGTACAAGACTCAATAGTATCATTATAGGCAAAAGTGTGAGCAGTATAGAAAGTTCTGTATTCTTTGGATGTGATCGTCTCACCAGTGTGACTATAGAGAGCAATTATGTGTACGCGAATGCGGGTACAGGATATAATCAATGTGGATATCTTTTGCTATATGCTACAGAGGTGCGGGTGCTCAAGAGTTGCATTGGAGACAGCACGAATAGTTATCTCGAGAACACAGCGAACTTCACCAAGACCACCTCAGCCGACGGACTATATTATATTTACACCAAGATTTAATCTTAGTTGGGCTATAAATATTTAAAATTATGATATTATTTGATTTGGAGAATGAAATAGTATGGTTATAATCTTTGAACTTTAGGTGTGAAAATTATCAAATTTCTATGATAGTAAAGAATGCAATATGAAAAAATTGCGAGATTTGAAATTAAAATAATTGATTTTAAATAAAATAGTTATGTTTTAAGATTATATATAGTTGAATCTGCAGATTGAATGATGTAGAGACCAAATTTAATATTATATTTATAAATAAAAAAATTACTGCAATATTAAGTGGAACATACGTATCTCACTTAATCCAGCAGTAATTTTTCTTATTCCGATTGAGATGTTATTTAATTTTCAATTATTATGAAATAATGTCTAGTATGAATTATTACTAAGATATTCTAATTTTTGGTGTCCAAAATAGAGAGCAGAAACACTATCTAAGATATTTTTATTTGGAATGATATTTTTTCAAATACTATCTAGAGTTGTTTGATTGAGGGGATACAGCGGTTGGATACAGCGGAAGATCAAACACTCCAGGACACACGTCATTGCCAGTGAAAGGTGTGCAAGGCGGTATTGGGCAGTAGCCATAACTTGGCACTAGTACGTCTACCACAGCCACAACCTTGAGTATGGTGGTGACACAGGCTGAAATCGTGAATCCGCCAGTGGATGTATTGTACACACCGCTAGCGATCACCGCACTGCCAAAGGCAATGACATCAATCGGCGTGAGTGCAGGCTGAGGGACATACAGGATGACATCTTGAGTCATAGTGATAGTGCCGTCTGCCGTGCCTGGTACGTTGTTTTGATCTGTATATGTAACTGTCACAGGGATATTGATGTTCGCCTGAACACGAGCAAAGTTAGGTCTATCTTCGAATCTGGTAATAGTTAGATTGCTAACTGTTGCAGTACTGCCCACCGAACTTCCACTTACGAATGTTAGAGGAGTGGTTGGTCCAGCGGGGTTGAAGTTTGTCAATGTTAGCGAATAGTCTTCTAATTGTACTTGAGAGATGCAAGCATCAAATACTTTTGTGGCTTGAATGCAAATACGTTCACAAAGTCCATTCATAACATTGTTCGTTTGACCTGGGAAAATTCCCGGCCTTGAATCTGTATAAAAAGACATTTTTAACCTCCTATAATACTAATACATACTATTCGTTTCGACTTGAAAATGTGAATTGTTTTCCATAGTGTTAGAGTGAAAGCATTATATGTTTTTTGCACAACTAGACGATCTAAGACAAAACATTTTGAATCTCTAAAAAACTTTATGAATTTCTCATTGGATTTTGTATCAAATGTCTTCTATTCGGTTTAATGTATAGTATGGCGATCGCTTGATGGAATAAACAAAAAATCTCACTAAGCAAGCACAGTTTTTATCCATTGAAAAAATGATAATTTCAGTTTTTCATAAATCAATAGAGAGAAAGAAGTGTTAATTTTTGCCTTATAATTTTTACGCTATAATTAAATGTTTTGCGGTCGTATAAAAAGAAAATCACAAAAAATGTTCACATTTTATGAAAAATATATAAATTTTTCTATAATTTTAAAATTTTTTTATGAATTTTTGTAATATAACAAGATTTTTTAAATTTATTATTCAATTTGACAAAAATCTATTTATATGTTAATCTACAATAGTTGTATGAAATTGTATATATTTATTATTTTGATAGGGTGTATTTTCACAAGTGTATTGGCGGTAAGCATTGGAGTGCGGGTATATTCACTTTCCGATGGGGTGATTTTGCTATCTATTTTGTTTTCACTATTGGTATTGATAATTATAGATGCGGTTGTGGCGATTTTTGTGCGAATATTTCCAAAAAAATGGGTGAATCCTTTCAATAAAATTTATACCGTGCATAAGTGGGAGAGCAAATTTTATGTGAAATTGGGTATTCGAAAATGGAAGGATCTAATCCCTGAATCAGGGAAAATGTTGACTGGGTTTGGCAAACGCGAAGTCCTTGATATGAAAGACAATGCTTATCTATTCAAATTTATGGAAGAAACTGTCTACGCCGAAGTGATGCATTTGTTGAGTGCTGTCTTGGGTTTCTTAGTCGTGTTTGTAAATCTGAAATTGTGGTTTTTGGTGGGCATTCCTCTTGCAATTTTCAATTTTATCCTGCAAATACTTCCAGCGATGGTACAAAGGTACAATCGACCAAAATTGATGTTGGCATACAGACGAAACGAAAAATATAATCAATCTATATCCGAATGAAAATGGGTAATCAAAATATCAACACCAAAAGCCCGTGTGATATTTTAAATTTGAGCGATTGACCTTTTTGTGCTCTTATGCTAGAATATTAATAGAAAATAAACCTTTTATGATAAAACTCTGAACCTTCGCTTAATTATCGCAAAATTAAAGTGTTAAAATTTTCGAACGTTTAAAATTTAAAATCTATAATAGGAAATAGAGTATGAAAATATTTTCAATTAGTGATCGCGTCACAAACTGCACAAATTCTAAATTGCTATGCAATTGTAGACCATTGTTTGTTTGTGCCTTTTCCCCAACACGACAATGTCTATTGGGGACCCCATTATGTAAATCACTAATTGAAACGCAAAGGAGTAGAGTATGAAAGTATTTTCAATTAGTGATCGCGTCACAAACTGCACAAATTCTAAATTGCTATGCAATTGTAGACCATTGTTTGTTTGTGCCTTTTCCCCAACACGACAATGTCTATTGGGGACCCCATTATGTAAATCACTAATTGAAACGCAAAGGAGTAGAGTATGAAAGTATTTTCAATTAGTGATCGCGTCACAAACTGCACAAATTCTAAATTGCTATGCAATTGTAGACCATTGTTTGTTTGTGTCTTTTCCCCAACACGACAATGTCTATTGGGGACCCCATTATGTAAATCACTAATTGAAACACAAAGGAGTAGAGTATGAAAGTATTTTCAATTAGTGATTTACATTTGGATATAAAAAACACTAAGCCAATGGATATATTTGGACCAGTTTGGCATAATTATTTAGATAAAATAATTAATAGTTGGAATTCTCTTGTAACCGATGAAGATGTTGTGATTTTGGCAGGAGATTATAGTTGGGCGATGAAATTGGAAGAAGTGGTGCCCGATTTTGAATTCTTACGAAATCTGAAGGGAACTAAGATTTTAATTCGAGGCAATCACGACTATTGGTGGAGTAGTGTCAGTCGTGTGCGTGAAAAGTTGCCACCGAACACTTATGCTCTTCAAAACGATGCAATAAAAATTGGCGACTATGTATTTTGTGGCAATCGCGGGTGGATAATCCCTGAAGGAAAATATGATACGCAAGAAAATAGGCGTCTATATGATCGCGAACTGATTAGATTAGAACTATCTTTGAAATCTGCCAAGAAACTTCAGGAAAATAATGAAAAAATAATTTTCATTACTCACTATCCACCTTTCAATAATAAGGTGGAGCCGTCAGCGTTCACAAGGATGCTCGAAGAATATGGGGTTTATAAAGTAGTGTTTGGGCACCTACACGGATACGTCAATCCAAAAATGCTGAGAAACAACATAAATGGCATTGAATATTATTTGACGAGTTGCGATGCTGTGAAAAATAGATTGGTTGAAATAGACTGATTCATAATTTCTAATTTTTCAAAACTTCTTGAATAAAAACTTATAAACTTTAATAAATGCTACAGGATTTTGAAAATTCTAAATATCAATTATTGCTATTTGGTGTGATAATGAATCGTCTTGTCAAAGCCATATTGTGTTAATAATTAATTCAAAGATTATTAAATGATCTATCAACTTTGAGGGAAAAATGGAATTTAATCATATTTCAGTTTTAAGAAATGAAAGTATAGAGGGGTTGAATATCAATCCCAACGGTTTTTACGTTGACTGCACTTTGGGAGGTGGTGGACATTCACTTGAGATTGCTAAAAGATTGGACAATGGCAAACTTATCAGTATAGACAAAGATGAGGATGCTCTTAATTTTGCAAAAACTAGGTTGAGTGAATATTTAGACAAAATCATATTTGTAAAGGGCAATTTTGCTGATATAGATAAAATTTTGGACAATGCTGGCGTAGAAAATGTAGATGGGATTCTGGCAGATTTGGGGGTCAGTAGTTATCAGTTGGACACTGGAGAACGTGGATTCAGTTTCAAAAAGGACGCACGTCTTGATATGCGTATGGATAAGTCTCAATCTTTGGATGCGGAATTTGTAGTCAACAATTATTCAGAGGAAGAACTTAGCAAGATATTGTACACTTATGGAGAAGAAAAAAACGCTAGGCAAATCGCACGAAAAATCGTTAAGATCAGAGAAAAACAACCGATCAAAACTACTTTCCAATTGAGAGATATAGTCGTCTCAAGTTATCCACCTAAGTATCAAAACAAAGCAAGTTTGTGCAACAAAGCCTTTCAAGCAATAAGAATAGAAGTAAATAATGAATTGAAAGATTTGACGTTGGCGGTTGAAAAAATGTTGTCAAGATTAAAAAAATGTGGTAGAATATGTATAATAACATTTCATCCTTTGGAAGATCGAATTGTTAAACAGGCATTCAAATTGCATTCGACAGATTGTATCTGTCCGCCAAGAATACCTAAATGCGTATGCAACCATAAGGCAGATATAAAACTCATTACCAAACATCCAATAGTGCCGAGTGAAACTGAGTTGAATGCTAATTCGCGTTCAGCGAGTGCGAAATTGCGTATTGCTGAAAAGTTGTAGGTGAATTTATGGAAATGGAAAAAGAAACTTCTGCGAATACGGCATTGGCGTCCGAGTCTGAAATTAAGCCTGAAAGCGAAAAAAGACTCGTAGATTTACCACGTCTAGAAGACCTATTGAGAAGTGAAAAAGAGATCAAATCGGCACCAAAACTCAATGGGTTAAAAAGGGTAGAGAACAACACATTAGAAGAGAACAAGACCTTTAAAAGTAAAGAGGATGAAAAAAATGCGATTGTAAGGAAACGTGTCAAACTGATCACGGGAATCTATATCAGTGTAGTTGCACTATTGCTTTGCTTCGTTGGAGTCAACATTGCAACTTTGACTATTATGAATAGAGATATCAACAACAATGCCGACACTATTCAGAGTCAATCTGAACAGATTATTGACATTTATCAAGATGGACTTAATGGAATTACCGATCCAGACGCGTCGATTGAAGTGTCATTAAATCCTCCTCGCGATTATGGAGATGATAAGCAAGAGTTAACCTTTTTCGATAAATTGACAATTTTATTTAAAAATTTGTTTGGTTAAATATTAAAGGCAATATTGCCTTATAAGTAATATTATTTCATTTTTCAGGTTATAGAAAAATAATATAAGATCAAACACAATATAATTTTGTTATTTCAATATATATATAATATGCGGATCTAGATTCAAATTTATTTATACTTTGAGGTGATGTGATTTCATCACCTTTTTCATTTGAAATTAAAATTAGACCTTATGAAATACAAAGCAAACATAATGACAAATAAATTTGTTTAAAATCATTGAAACATTTAATATGACAAAAAATTTAATTTTTCAATAAAATTACACTCAATAATGTTAAAAAATCATATATTTTTTAATAATTTTATAAAATTTTTAACTATTTTAAGTTATAATTTGAACTTATTTTAATAAAAAATATATTTAAATGTACTTGCAAATAAATATAGTTTGATTGAATAGATTTATACTAAATATCATTTCAAATTATATTTATCTATTTCTTTTTGAAAGTTTTATTACGCAATTTAAGCAATATCATTTTTTTATATAATCAACTGATTGCTATAAAAATTTTAATTATCGAAGATAGATATTCTAATTATATATCAAAAAAAATATATATATTCTATGAAAAAGTTTAAAACATTTTACAATATCTATTCAATTCAAAGGCGATTTGTGGCTACGATTTTAATTATTGTAATACTTGCATTTGCACTCCTTGTGCGAGTATTTTATTTGCAAATTATAGATGGGAAAAGTTTGCAGATTAAGGCGGCGGAGGAGTGGCTAAGAGATTTGCCTTTATCCAGCAGGAGAGGTGAAATATATGATTCTTCAGGTGTGAGTCTTGCTAGCACTGTCACCACTTATGATGTGTATGTGCGTGCACGAAATGTGACAGAACCTGCGCAATTGGCGAGTGCGATTAGCGAACTGTTGCAAGTTGATTATCAGGTGGCATACGCAAAGGTGACCAACAAAAGTCTAAGCGAAATCTTAATCAAAATGCAGGTTGAAGAAGATTTGGCATTGAGTCTGACAGAATATAGTGGAGTATATTTATCTCAAAATGTTGCCAGAGTTTATCCTTATTCAAATTTGTTTACTCAAGTACTAGGTTATTGCACAATTGACAACATTGGTCAAGCGGGTCTTGAGTTGTACTATGATAAATACTTAAAAGGTGTGGATGGAAAAAGTTTGACGCAAACTAACGCGCAAGGGCAAGAGATAGAAAATTCATTGAGTTATTATATTCCGAGCGTACCGGGTGCCAATTTATATACTACGCTTGATGTACAAATGCAGGCGATTTTGGAAAGAGAATTATCTTCAGCATACACCGAGCACAAAGCACAGAGCGTCAGCGGTATTATACTAGATGCGAAGACGGGAGGCATCAAAGCAATGAGTTGTTTGCCGAATTTTGACTTAAATAATGTTCCGCGAGATGACCTATCAAACCTTCAGGAGATGACGAAAAATTCAACAGTTGTAGATGTCTATGAACCAGGAAGTACATTCAAGTTGATTACTTTAGTCGCAGCCCTCAATGAAGGGTTGACACAGGAGGATGAACAGTTTTATTGTACGGGAAGATGTACTGTAGATGGTGAAATAATAAAATGCTGGAAGACAGTAGGACACGGAAGTTTGACGCTGGTTGATGCCTTCAAAAACAGTTGCAACTGTGTGTTCGTTCAATTGGCATTGCGACTAGGAGTGGACAAATATTATGATTATCTAGAACTATTTGGCTTAGGAGAAAAAACAGGAGTGGACATTGCCAGTGAGTCGAGCGGAATAATTATGAACAAAGATCAAGTGAGGAATGTGGATTTGGCACGTATAGGCTTCGGTCACGCCATAGCCGTGACGCAACTTCAAAT
Organism: uncultured Clostridia bacterium; assembly: GCA_944383415.1. Taxonomy (GTDB): domain Bacteria; phylum Bacillota; class Clostridia; order Christensenellales; family UBA1242; genus Onthoplasma. Next base: position 13,166 of record CALWPK010000006.1, read on the forward strand.
GGCGAGCGTATATGCCAAAATTACCACAGGATATGATGTCACGCCACACATCTTGTCTAGCATAAATAGTGAAGACGAAATATTGTATCAAGAAAAATATAGCAAGAAGAAAATTGATATATCTAGCGAAACAATTGCTACTGTGAATCAGATGTTAAGCAACAATATAAATAGCGATGGGGATTATACTTTCATACCAGGATATGATGTGGGAGGGAAAACGGGAACTGCTCAAAAATATGATGAAAATGGGCAAATTGCTACAGGCAAATACATATCAAGTTTCATAGGTACATATCCAGCCAGCAACCCGAAATATATAATCATAGTGTGTGTCAATGAACCTAGCAATGGCGTGTATTATGGAGGAGTGGTGGCAAAGCCAATAGGAGAACGTGTCTTAAAATCAATTTTTGAAACAAAATCGATCACACCAACCGACATCACGCAACTTGACAACAAGCCAAGTATTGAGATGCCGTATGTCGTGGGTATGAGTCTTGCGGATGCCTGTGCCAGCCTAAAGAAATTAGGTTTAGATGTTCTGCTTGATAAAGAGGGTGAAGTGGTGATTGAACAACTTCCTCCTGAGGGGACGATGTTATATCTAGGGGAAATAGTATATTTGATCACTAATTGAGTTTTTTTGTCTATTTTTGGTAGGTAAGTTCAAATAACAAGAATTCGTGATAAATTACGAAGTAGAGGTAAATAGGTATGAAATTATATGATATTATATCAAATTTGAAATTCATCGGTATAAAGAACTATCAGGAACTAAACATTGACTCTCTGACTTGTGATAGCAATGAAAAAGTCAATAACGGAATTTATTTTTGTATAAAGGGGATCAATCGTGATGGTCATTACTTCGCAAAAGAGGCAATAGATAATGGTGCAGTTTGCTTGGTTGTAGAAAAATTTTTAGATCTGCCTATCACTCAAGTCTTAGTAGAGAATTCGCGTATCGCTATGTCGTATATCAGTTCAGTTTTTTATGAAACGTACAAATCAAAAATGAAATTCGTAGGTATCACTGGCACGAACGGAAAAACTACGACAACTTTTTTGATTCGTGAAATTTTGACTAAATTGGGGAAATCTGTAGGGTTAATTGGAACGGAAGGAATATATATAAATCATCTGTTACTTCCTGCAAGTTTGACTACTCCTGATCCAATTGTTCTCCATAAACTGATCAAGGATATGGACAACAATGGATGCGAATATTGTGTGATGGAAGTAAGTGCACACTCAATAGCACTAAACAAAATTGACAATGTCTACTATGATATCGTAGGGCTTACAAATATTACAAAAGATCATTTAGATTTTTTCATCAATATGGATAGTTATATGAAATGTAAGGCGAGTCTTTTTGACTACAAACACGCTAAATTGGGCATAATCAATACGGATGTAAAATATGGCAAAGAGATAGCGAAAAGATCAAATATTGAGATTGAAACGGTAGGCAAGGATGGAGATATCAAACTTTTAGAATCTGCCAAAAGGCTATCTGGCACAGATTTCAAATTTCAGTATCAAGACAAGGTCTACAAAGGACACACAAATCTGATAGGGGATTATAACATATCAAATGTCATAATGGCAATCGCTTGTCTTATTAATTTAGGTATCGATATTAATGATATTATTGATGTGATCAATAACAACGAATTTGTTGTACCTGGTAGATTTAATGTGCTGAACCTAGACACGAATTACAATGTAATAATAGATTATGCTCACACGCCGGACGGAATCAAAAACGTGTTGACTGCGATAAAAAATTTGCCAATTGCACGTTTAATTACAGTGTTTGGTTGTGGAGGAAATCGAGATAAAACGAAACGTCCAGAAATGGGAGAGGTGGCTACAAATCTTAGCGATTTCGTAATCGTCACGAGCGACAATCCGAGATTTGAAAATCCGGAACTTATAATTGACGACATTATGTCTGGGATCAAGTCGAACAATGCTTATAGGATAGAAAATAGGAAAAGTGCAATTGAATATGCATTAAGTATAGCCAAAGCAAATGATGTAGTGGCGATTCTTGGTAAGGGTGCTGAAAACTATCAAGATATAAACGGAGTGAAAATTCCGTATAGCGATTATGATGTAGTGGACAATTATTTTAAATATTCCAAAAAAAGAGAAGTAGAACTATGATAAAATTGCTTGTTGCATTTCTAACTAGTTTTGCCCTGTCCACAATATTAATGCCGTTAATTATTCGCTTTTTCAAAAAAAAGAGTGCACAACAGACAATTTTAGGTTATGTAGAAAATCATAAAGATAAAAACGGTACTACCACTATGGGTGGGGTAGTATTTATTATTACTACACTAGCATTGGCATTTATATTTATTGATTATGACACGGTTTGGTTTACATGTCTGATAGTGAGTGTATTTTTTGGAATACTCGGATTTCTAGACGATTATATCAAGGTAAAGCACAAACAAAATTTAGGACTCAGAGCATATCAAAAGATTGTTGGACAAGCAGGTATTGCCATAATTTTTTCAATCTTCATATATTTTTCATCTCAAGCAGGCAATATGTTTGTGCCATTTTCGTCGTCCAGTTTTGATATAAAATATTTTATCATTCCAGTAGTGATAACCGTTATGGTAGCGTCTACAAATAGCGTAAATCTTCTAGATGGTTTGGATGGTCTGGCAGGATCGGTTAGTTTTATATATTTGATCATCTTCACAGTGATCACTTCAATTGTAGGAATCAATTTATATAATCAGGGTGAAACGGGAGCAATTATCACAAATATCACGAATGTCAATATTTTATCTATGCTATTTGTAGGGGCAATATTAGGCTTTTTGATGTTCAACACTAGCAAGGCAAGCATATTTATGGGAGATGTCGGATCATTGTGTCTGGGAGGTTATATCGGTGCGAGTGCGTGCATTCTAGGAATGGAATTAATATTACCAATAATTGGAATTTGCTATGTGATCAGTGCAATATCAGTAATATTACAGGTGTCAGTGTTCAAGATGAAGAAAAGAAGAATTTTCAAAATGGCACCATTCCACCATCATTTACAGTTGTCTGGATTGAGTGAGGCGAAAATCGTTGCTATTTATTCAAGTATTACGCTGGCAATAGGAGTATTATCTATAATTTTCTACCTTTTGTAATATTTTGAATATTAAAAAATAATATTATATAGGTGGGATATGAAATTTAAACACAAAAATGTTTTGGTCTATGGAATGTCTGTCTCTGGCGAATGGGTAAGCAAATTGCTTTTGAAGTTGAAAGCAAATGTCTTTTTGTATGATGATGACAGACAAAAGTTGAAATGCAAGAATATTGAAAATTGTTACCTTGTACAAGAATTAAATGACAATTTAATTTCTCAATTTGATTTTATTGTGGTTTCTCCAGCGATAGAAAAGGATAACAAATATTTGCTTTCTGCAAAAGCACAAAATATTAAAATTTTTAGCGAAATAGAGTTTGCGAGTCAGTTTTGCAAAGATTATGTAGCACTTACAGGCACAAACGGAAAGACAACAACAGTAGAGTTGATCAGTGCGATGCTGAATAAAAGATATAGAGCGATCGCTTGTGGCAACATAGGATATCCTTTGTCTCGCGCCGTGCTTGAAAAGAAGAAATATATAAAAGTTGTTGAGGTGAGCAGTTTTATGCTAGAAAATGCGGACACATTTTCGCCTCACGTTGCCAGTGTTCTTAACATTGAAGCAGATCACATCAATAGGCATAAAACTATGGAAGAATATACAAAATTAAAATACAGCATATTCAAAAACATAAAACCTCAAGATTATATTGTGGTGAATTTGGACGGAAATGTTCATCCCACCAAAAAATGCTTTGTTCTTACATATTCTCAAAAATGTATGGCAGACGCATATTTAAGGAATGGGTACATTTATTTACATCAAAATAAAATCATTGCCATTAATGAATTAAAAATAAAGGGCAAACATAATTTAGATAATGTTATGTGTGCAATTTGTTTTGCATACATATATAAAATATCTCCATCAAAAATTAGAGAGGCACTATTAAATTTTAGTAGTGAGCCGTTTAGGATAGAAGAGATAGGGAGAATAAATGGGATTCGTTTTATCAACGATAGCAAATCTACAAATATTTCATCTACACTTGCCTGTGTTGAATCAATCAAAGGCTCTATGATTCTCTTGCTAGGTGGATCAAAAAAGGGGCTTGATTACAAAAAATTGTTTTCAAAACTGCCTAAACGGGTAAAAAGCATTGTTGTCTATGGAGAGATAGCGGATACTTTAATAGAAGCAAATGAAAATTGCTTTGAAATCAAAAAAGCGTCCGATCTGCGTTCAGCATTTGACCTAGCCGTAGCCAATGCGATGAAAAATGATAATATAGTTTTATCGCCAGCAACCGCAAGTTATGATCAATTTTCAAATTACGTGGAACGTGGGAAATTATTTAATATGCTAGTGAGAGAGTATGAAGTTGGCACAAAGAAAAAATAGTTTGATAATTTTGCTCTGCACGTTGGCGCTTGCGATTTTTGGTTGTATAATGGTGTATAGCGCGAGCAAGTATTCTGCTAGCGTAAACTATGGTGATGAGTTCTTTTATCTGAAAAAACAAATTATCGGAGTGGTGATAGGTTGTGTCGGGCTTGCTATAACAAGTTTTATAAACAACAAAATTTACAAAAAATTCTATTGGATCTTTTATATAGTTGGCTTAGTTTTTCTCATCTTAGTTTTTATTCCAGGTCTTAGTAGGACAAGTTATGGAGCGACTAGATGGATAGGAATTGGCAGTTTCACGATGCAACCTAGCGAAATTGCTAAGTTTTGTTTGGTATTCTTTCTGGCAGGTTATTTGGCAGATGGTGACAAATTATCTCAAATCAAGCATATTTTAATCACTCTTAGTTTGGGCGGATTTTATTGTGTGCTTATAATGTTAGAGCCGAATATGTCAATTACAATATGTGTTGCTTTTACGTTAATTTTTATGCTTTTTATTGGTGGAATGAGATTAAAAGTCTTTGGGATTATGATAATACCTGCGATTTTACTCGTCATAGTGCTGATTTTGATAGAGCCATATAGACTGAGTAGAATTGTAGCATTTATCAATCCGTGGAGCAACCCTTTAGACGAAGGATATCAATTGATTCAGTCTTTGTACGCAATAGGAAGTGGAGGACTATGGGGAGTAGGGCTATTTAATAGTAGACAGGCAGAATTGTTTTTGCCATTCAGTGAGTCGGATTTCATCTTTTCTATCATAGCGGAGGAACTAGGATTGATTGGTAGTACAATTTTGGTATGTGTGTTTTTGATTTTGATCATTTATATATTTAAAGTAGGTATGCGGGCGAACAACAAATTTTCCGCTTTCCTATGTTTTGGGATTGGGGCATTGATAAGCATTCAACTATTGTTAAACATAGCGGTCGTCACTGGTTCAATACCTCCTACGGGATTGCCTCTACCTCTGATCAGTGCGGGTAGCACATCTCTATTTGTATTTATGTCAGCAATTGGCGTGGTGATCAATGTAGATAGACAAACAGCAAAAGAAAAATATATCAAATTCTAACTCAAAATAATTGAGTTTTTCATAAATATTATTATGAGTTATAGTTATAATGATAGGCTAAAGATAAGAGGAGGGAAAAGGTTAAACGGAGAGATAAGAGTTCAGACATCAAAGAATGCAACTCTACCGATAATGTCTGCAAGTCTGCTTGCACAAGGAAGAGTGTTGCTAAGAGATTGCCCAGACATTATCGACGTTGAGAATATGGTCAAAATATTAAGAGAATTAGGAGCCAAAATTGATCGTGTCGGGGATGATTATTCAATAGACAGTTCGTCCATTTTGGATGTATGTTTGGACTATGAATTATGCAAGACGATGCGTTCATCAATATTTTTGCTAGGTTCGATACTGGCAAGGTTCAAGTCAGTATGTCTGACACTGCCAGGAGGATGCAAAATTGGTAGACGTCCGATAGATATTCACGTTCAAGCGTTCAGGCGGTTGAAAGTGAAAGTGATAGAATTAGACGACTTCGTATTTTTCAACGCATCAAAAGCGAGGGCGGGTAAGATAAAACTCAAAATTCCTAGCGTGGGAGCGACAGAAAATATTGTTCAATTCGCTTCCACTTTGAAGGGTAAAACCGTTATTTACAATTCAGCACGTGAGCCAGAAGTGGTGGATCTTTGCAATTTTTTGAATAAAATGGGCGCAAAGATATATGGTGCAGGTACAAGGAAAATCACTATATTTGGTGTAGATAAACTAAAAGGTGTAGAATATAAACCTATTGCCGATCGTATAGTATTGGGTACTTTATTGGTTGCCACCGCTATATGTGGTGGTACTATACGTTTGACAAATGCAAATTCTCATCAAAATGAAAAATTAATTGAAATTTTGTCTCGAATGGGTTGTCAAATAAATATAAAAAATGATATAATAATGTTGTCAAGAGATGTACCACTAAGATCAATTCCGAAGATTAGCACAGGATATTATCCTCAATTTCCGACAGATCTCCAGTCGATTATTATGGTGTTGAGTTGCTTGGCAAATGGACAAACGGAGATTGACGAGCGAATATTCGAAAATCGCTTTTTAATTGTTGACGAATTGAAGAAAATGGGGGCGAAGATTGAGTTGATTGACAACCACACTGCAATAGTAGATGGGGTTGACAGTTTGAAGGCTAGCAACTTGAAGGCGTTAGATTTGAGAGGTGGAGCAAGTTTGGTGTTGGCAGGTCTAGTAGCGCAAGGTGAAACCATTATCGAAAATGTGCATTATATTGATAGAGGGTATTGCCACATTGAAAAGATGCTGAAATCTCTTGGCGCAGATATTGAACGTATATGACGAAAAAAGCCAAAATCATCACTATATCAATAGTATTATCATTATTGGCACTGATTGCAATATTATTCGGTGCTGTCTTTTGTTTGTACAGACAGGATGTGGTATTTGTTGGGGTTAGGAGCAACACAATCAATATAACTGACGAAGATATAATTCAGTCAGCGGATTTAAAAAGGGGACGTCCAATATTTTCACTAGACAAAGAGACTGCATCCAACAATATTGAGCGAGATTATCCTTATCTAAAAGTGATTCAAATTAGCACTGTGAGTGTGATTGAAGTTGAAATAAATGTTCGTGAAAGATATGAAATGTATTATACTTATAGCGATTCTACGAAAAAATATTATATATTAGATGAAGAATTGAAAGTCTTGAATATAGTTGACGATGAACCGACCGGTATGACGAAAATTGAAGGGACAATTCTAGGAGAAGATGGAGCGGATATACTAGGAATAACTAGCAACACTGTGATATCAGACTTTTTGTCCACTGAAAACTATAGAGACATTACATACAATCTATTTATTTCAATGTGTAGCACAGTGATGATAGACGATTCTGGAACTGATAGGTATGTAGAGAGAGACGATATCAGGTCAATGGTAGACAGTCTCCAGTTTGCAAAAGGATATACTTTGCAAGAAACTTACGACAGAGTCATTTTGAATTTATCAAATGGATTTGTAATTGATATTGGAAAACCTCAGGACGAACTTCAAGACAAAGTAAATGTTTGTTTCAAAGCAATGGAATCATTTATTGAAAGAGGAGAAACAGGTGGGACGATCAAGGTAACTTATCTAGACAATGGCAAAGAGAAAATTCATTTTATTCGAAATAAATCTTAATTATAAAAAGCGGATGATCTGATCCGTTTTTTATTTGCTGAGTTTATATAATTACACCGTCAAAATTAGTTAACACTTTTCAAAGTATAAGAACTATCTTCATATTCTTGAAATTTTTAACAATTATCAAAACTTTCAAGATGATTTGTAAACTGGAGAAATAGATTCTTATTTGAAAATCCATTTAATTGAATAATGGGTATTTAAAAGTAAATTACTACTATATATTGTGGTATTACATAAAATTATTCAAAATTCTAAAATTATTTATATAATTATATATTAAATTATTTGACTATTGAAAAAGCATTTTGTATAATTATAACAAAATATGGGGGATGTTACGTGTTAAACAGTCTAAAATACATCTTGGATATAGGTTCTTCCACTTTGAGACTGCTCGCTGTCGCGAATTTTGCAGGCAAACCACGCATTGTGGCAGAAGAGGATGTCTTATATGACGGATATATGGACGGCGAATTTTTATCCATAGACGAATTACATAATGCATTTTCACAGTTGCTTATGAATATGCAACAAAAAATCCGTAAACCAATCCGCTCAATAGTGATAGGGGTGCCTAGCGAGTTTTGTATATGCGTGTGCAAAAGGATTTCAAGAAAATTTGTAGATTTACACAAGATTTCAAATTCTGATTTGCTAGATCTATATGAAAACAATGCGGACTTTGGAGATAGCGAAGAGTATTCAGTGATTAATTATAGCCCAATGCAATTTATTTTGGATGACAGTCTGAAAACGATGTCTCCAGTTGGCAAGCGATCTACTTCTTTGGTGGTAGATGCGAGTTATATTTTAGCGAAACAATCGTTTTTGAAACTGATTGACGCAAAGTTCAAAGATTTGGGAGTGACGCAAATAGATTTCATCTCATTAGCACTTGGTCAGGCAATGAATTGTGCAAGAGACAATGAAACCAAACCTCCTATTGCAGTGGTGGATGTAGGGCATATCAGCACTAGTGTGTGCGTATATAAGGGCGAAGGATTGGCATTACTCAGTTCATTTTCAATGGGTGGTGGACACATATCATCAGATATTATGCAAGTGCTGAATATGAGTTTCAAAGACGCCGAGTTGATCAAACGTAAGGTGATTTTGACCATTGAGTCAGATAGGAATGAAAATTATGAAGTGTGTTCAAAAGGCAATCTTATCAAAGCACCCATCAATATCACCAATCAAATTGTGAAGAGCAGAATTGAAATGATAGCAAAAATTATAGGTGATATACTCAGTATAGATCCGATATTCAAAGATATTAGCGTATATCTCACGGGTGATGGTATATCGAATTTCAAGGGTGTAAAAAACATATTGAAAGAAGTCACAGGACTCAATATTTATGAATATAAAAATCCGTTTGACAATTCAAAAGATAAATTCCAAACATCAAAGACGGGCTTGGCATCGCTTGCTGAAATAATAGTGTAAAGAGTATGAAAGGAGTAGGTTATGAACTTTAGTGATACAATTTGTGATATAAAAGTAGTCGGAGTTGGTGGCGGTGGGAATAATGCCGTCAATCGTATGGTAGCAGCAGGAATTACTGGTGCTAAATTTATTGCTGTGAATACGGACAAGCAGGATTTGATGATGTCCAATGCGGATGAGATCATTCAAATAGGCAAGGAATTGACAAAAGGACTAGGTGCTGGGGCTAATCCTGAGATTGGCAAACTGGCGGCAGAAGAGAGCAAGGATGATTTGATCAAAATGCTTCAGGGCACGAATTTGCTATTCATCACCACAGGTCTTGGTGGCGGTACTGGCAATGGAGCGGCGCCATATATTGCGAAGTTGGCACACGATATGGGAATTTTGACTATCGGCGTGGTCACCAAGCCATTTAAGTTTGAGGGGCCAAAACGTGCAGCCAATGCAGAGAAGGGCATTCAAGAGATGAAACAATATGTTGATTCACTTGTGATTATTCCGAATGAAAAATTGTATACCATTTTGAAAAAGGATGTTCCGTTTGTAGATGCATTTAGATATGCAGATGATGTTTTGCGTCAGGCGATACAGGGCGTGAGCGATTTGATCGCTGTACCAGGACTTATCAACCTTGACTTTGCGGACGTTTCTACCATTATGAAAGGAAAAGGTATTGCACACATGGGTATAGGAAAAGGTAGAGGAGCGAACAAGACAATAGAGGCAGTTCGTCAGGCGGTTACTAGTCAATTATTGGAAACTAGCATCGAGGGTGCTACTGGTATATTGATCAATATTACAGGTGGCAGAGATTTGACTTTATCCGAAGTGTATGAAGCGGTAGATTTGGTGCGTGACGTGGCGGACAAAGATTGCAACATAATATTTGGTGCTAAAATTAATAATGAATCCAGTGGCGAAACTGAAATTACTGTCATTGCTACAGGATTCGAAACTTACAATAATCAGCCAGCACAAGAGTCTGTGCCAGAATTTAAAAACAATAGTGCAGATTTCAAAGCCTTTACCACTCCTGCCGAACCTCAAGAAGAGGAGAATATCGAGGAAGAAAGTTTTGATGAAAGTACTCAAGACAAAGTGGAAGATATTTCATTCAATAGCAAAAAACCAATCGTTGATGACGATACGATTCCGCCATTCTTAAGAAAACTGAGAAGATAATTAACTATATTTCACATTTACACATTAAAGCAAATCCTATGCAATGTTTTATGTAAATGCAAAACAGATCAAATCGACTGGATAGATAATTTTAAATATTACATATTTGGAATATTTTTATACTTTCACTATTATTTATTCGTTATTGAAAAATGAAATTGAAAAACACACTAAAGTTAGTGTGTTTTTGTTATTAATATATAAAAATTTAATTAATCATATTCTAATATATATGATATATTAAATTTAATCATAAAATTTGTTCATCAATTTTTCAAACAAGGCTACAGCAAAGTACATAACGGATGCTAAAATACAAAGTATTACAGTGGCAGTCATGACAAGATTTAGATTAAACACTTGACCGCCATAAATCAGTAGATAACCAAGTCCTGCTTTGCTGACTAGATATTCTCCCATTATTGCACCTATCCAACTCAATCCAACATTGATTTTCAATGTTGCAACGATGTCTTTGAGTGAATTGGGAAGAATGAGTTTGAAGAAAATTTGAAATTTGTTGGCCCCAAGTGATTTTGCTAGAGCAATCAGTTGTTTGTCGCAACTAGTGAATGAATTGAGAATGTTCATAATTGTCACTATTATCACAATGAGGATACACATAAATATTATCGCTTTGCTTCCAGCACCGAACCAGATGATTATTATTGGTCCGAGTGCAATTTTTGGTAGCGAATTTAATACTACTAAATATGGCTCAGTCACGCGTCTTAGGAAATCGCTATACCATAATATAAAAGCCACCAAGAAGCCAATACCTGTCGCAATAGCGAACCCTATGAGAGTTTCGCTAAGAGTGATTTGCGAATGATAAATAAGTTCGCCACTTCTAAACAATTCAACAATAGTGTCCACTATTTTTGACGGGCTAGAGAAGAAGAAAGAACTTATTATCTCATATTTTGTCAACACTTCCCATAAGGTTAGGAAGAGTACAAGTATAGATATTTGAGTTAATAATATTAGTATTTTTTTCGTTCTATATTTTTTAAGGTAATCATAATGAGATTTACTGAATTTCATCACTTTTTTCATTTTGTATTTCCTGCCAAATTATATCAAACAATTTTTTCGCTTTAGTCGTCTTTCTCCTATCAAAAGGAGTAGTGCTTCGCTTGAATCCTGTCTCGTGAATGGCTTTTATTCTACCCGGACGGGCGGACAGCACTATAATTCTATCTGACATACTGATAGCCTCATATATGTCGTGAGTGACCAAAATAGCAGTTTTCTTTTCAGATTTGATGATCTCAAATACGTGATCACATAGTTCCAATCGCGTTTGATAATCAAGCGCACTGAAAGGCTCATCTAATAGCAACAATTCTGGTTTCAAACTCAGTGTTCGAATGAGCGCCACTCGTTGACGCATACCTCCACTCAATTCGCTAGGATGTTTTTTCAAGAAATCTTTTAGTCCATATTTTTCAGCGAGAGAGAGGGCGTATTCCTTCCTTTCTTTCGTTTTTTGCCTTTTGATTTCAAGACCGAAATAAATATTTTTTTCTATAGTTCTCCAGGGGAGCAAATTGTCGCGTTGGAACATATATCCGCATAGATCGTCTTTTGGATTGGGCGTTTTGCCCAATACATTAATTTCTCCGCTACTTGCTTTGATTAGCCCAGAGATGAGAGATAGAATGGTGGTTTTCCCGCATCCAGATGGACCTACTATAGAGACAAATTCTTGATTCTTTATTTGAAAACTGATATCTTCTAGTGCAATCGTTTCGGATTTCACGCTCTGATAAATTAAATTGAGATTTTTTACATCAACTAATATATCGTTCATTATCCTTGCATTACTTTTGTAGCGAACGATGTGTTCACTGCTTCGTTCCAATCAACGCGCGCTTTCAATTCGCCAGCGTTGTCAATTATATCCAACATATTGTTCCAAGAAGATTCTTTCAGAACGAAACTGTCAGCATACGCACCAATTCGAATATAATTTTTCACGGATGCCAAAATCAAATCATCAGTTGTTGTGCTGAAAGATGGTTTCAATGAAGCAATAATTTGACTATCTGTAGCGTCCATCAAATAATCATAACCCTTTTTCAATGCACGCATAAATTTATCTAATTTATCAGCATTATTTTTCAAATAACTATTAGTAGCCACGAAAGTGGTATATGGTATATCGCTCACTTCATCGCCGAGTGCCGCCACAATATATCCTGTTCCGTCAAGTTCGCATTGACTTGCGGTAGGGTCGAACATTGTGCAATAGTCACCAGTTCCAGCCACGAATGATGACGCTGTCAAATTAAATGCAATTGAAGTGTCTATGATTGTGTCGACATTTTCACCCAATTTATCGCCCGGTTTCAATCCTTTTTCTTCAAGGATATATTGAAGAGTCATAGCGGGCATACCGCCTTTTCTTCCGCCAATGATATGTTTACCTTTCAAATTTTCCCAACTAAAATCGTCTCCTTCATCCGTTCTACCAACGAGGAATGATCCATCGCAAGCGGTGAGTTGAGCAAAGATTATAGGGGCATTTGTCATACCATTATTGCGTACATACACGACAGATTCAGGCCCCATCAAGCCTACATCTGCACTGTTTGAAATCAGCGAACTCATCACGGTATCACTACCGCCAGCATTAGTCAGTTCGATCTCCAATCCCTCATCCTCAAAGTAACCTTCATTAATGGCTACATAGAGTGGGGCATAGAAAATAGAATGAGTAACTTCACTGATTCGAATAGTGTTGTTTTCGTCTTTTTTATTTCCACAGCCTGTTAGCATAATGGAGAATACACTGACGAAAATTACTAATAAAATTGAAAATCTTTTCATTCATTCTCCTTCTAGGAAGATTTATAGTGGTTTAATCCTTCCATAATTCATTGTATGAAATAATTGAAATCTTGTTTATACTACATAATGTGTAGAAGAGAAATATGAAAAAATCGACAATCTCAACAAAATTTTCATTTAAAAGCAATTTTTATTATCAAAATAGTTGAAAATAATACTAATTTTTGATAAAATACACAATGATTAGAGGGATGTATGACTAGAAATGATATTTTTTACAAAGTTTTATTCGCTATATCAATAGCATTGTTACCAATAGTTATTTTTGCATATTTGTTTTTGCCAGAGTGGTCAATTAGTCTTATCATTGCAGGTATTTTGCTTTGCAAGATTTGGATAGAATTATTTAGAGACAAGACAAGTTTGCAACATTTGATTATAGATTCGGTCGCTAGCATATTGATGTTTTCAACATTGTTAATATTTTTTGCTGTAATAGATATGATCAATCTGGCGTTGGCAATAGTTGCTATAGTGCTGATCGTGTTTTCAAATATTTATAAAATCGTATTTTTCAAAAAGACTATGCCGGAATTTATCAATGCGGTCGACTATTGTTATATGTTATTTGAATGCTTGACTTTGGTGGCATTTATGTTGCTGTTCTATTACTCGCTATTGACCAATATCGGTCTAGTGGCTATCATACTTACGGCAGGTGTATCTCTTTGTTACAAGGTTTATTACACATTCAAGTATACCAAAGTGAATAATATATTTAACAAATTTAGACGCAAAAGATAATAAATTCTCTATTGACAAATCAGTCTAGACGTGATATTATATTCGCATAAATATAGGAGAAAGTTATGAGCACACTTTTATCATTCGTTAGTCCATTGGAATTTTTATTGAGATATACAGTCATTACAGGTATTGTAATAGCAGTCATTGGCGCATCAATATGCTTTATGGCTAAGAGAATTACTATGGCGAAGAGAAAGTCAGATGAAATTAGCAAGAGCGATCGCTTGTATGTTGGACTTATGGTCACGGGTATTTGCTTTATCTTGGTAGGAATGATTATTATGGTATTACCTATAGATGCTACATTCTATAATTACAATTAATTTATGAATTTATATGAAGAATAATCTATTATGAATATAAGAATCTGGTCGGAAAATTAGACTGGATTTTTTATTGAAATTTATGTATATTTTTACAAAATAATTTGAAATAACTTATATTTATAATAAAATATCAAAAAATTAACAATGTGTTACAAATTATAATTTTAATTTAATAGTAAAGTAAAAAAGAGAGATATATAAAATAATGATTACAAAATTTCAAATTACGAAGATGAAGAACAAAAATAAAACTATATTTTTGTTTTTATGTAAATTAATTTGACATATCTTGTGAAATTATGCTATTATTAAAATGATAAACAATGGGAGGATATATGAAAAAGTTTTTATCAAAAATGCCAGTGATGATAGTATTTTTGTCACTAGCAGTAGTAGGGCTTGTATTTTATATAGTGATGCTTGCTCGTCCAGTCAGTTATGGAATGACGTATACTTGGAATCATGTTGTGACAGAGGAAGAGACCTCTACATTCGGCGTAGAAGCAGGTACAGAAATTAGTTATAGCTTGAAAATTTTAAATGATAGAAAGATGGAACAGTCAATTATTCAAGAAGATAATGGAGAACCAATAGAAGTTTGGATAATTCGTAATGGAAATAAGTTTATTATGATACCAGGAGGTGTTTCATCAGAAGAAGAATATGATGCGATGGTTGAAGCTTTAAAAGCGAATAAGAAAGAATGGGATGCTTTGTGGTCTGGCGAAGGTGAAGGTATGCCTGTATTCAATGTGAATGCTTTTAGTATCAAAGTAGATTTTAATGGAGTTGATATTAATATGACTTGTACTGGAGCTATAGTATTTGCATCAGTATTTGGAGTAATAGAAGTGGCTCTTATTACATTTGGAGCATTATCTCTTGTATTCTTCTTAAAAAATAGAAAGGGTAGTTCGACTCAATCAGCAGATACTCCAGTTGTCGAATAATAGAATTCTTGTATTATAATTAGATTGCTAATACATAAAAAATTTATGAAACAAAAATCTAACTACGTATTTATATAGTTAGATTTTTTGATTGTTTAATTAAATTAATCCATTAGATATTGTGTGAAAAATATTTATTTTTACACCAGATGTAGTAGTATCTAAAAATTTAAAAGTTTTTAGAATGTAATATTATCAAATACATTGTTTGTGATTAAATTGTTTGTGGTCGGTGTGACAACAGAGTTTGGGCAAAATCTATAACGACAATTATTTCTAACATTTCTACATACTGTATATGCTGAAAGTGGGATAGAAAGATTGGATATCCTGATACAATCGCATCCGCCTATTCTATAGAAGAAATAAAACATAATTTACCTCCTAAAACATAATATTGTATAGTTTAGCCTAATTGTGAATTGGAATGAGAATCTCCTTGTATCAACTACCAAAATATGCTATTTTTTTTAAGAGTAAAATCAAACTTTTTGCATATTATACAATAGAGGTTAATATGAGAGAAATTGCCCTTGCCACAAAAGCAAGGAATAGAGAAATAATCGATTTTTTGCACGCAAATATTCAGGCAAAGATTGATTTTTGCAAAACGATCATTACTAGGTATAATGATAACAATTTTAGTTATTTATTGTTTGCTTGTGAAGAAAAATTTATTGAACCTTGCGAGGCGATTCTTCGTGAAGTTATTGTGGATTATATTGAATCGATCTACAAATTGAATTATCTGAAACATAAAATTAAGAATCCCCTTTCAAATTCGCTTGCATTTAACGCATATATCAAAGTTTTGGCATTGTTTGACAAATCTACAGATGAAACGGCTCTCAACAAAATTTTGATTTTCAATCAGTCTTTTTTTGTTGATAGTTTTTTAGAGTTTAGATTGAATCCGCTTAAAAAACATTGGAACAATCTTGCGGAACTTAGCAGTGACAATTTAATGATGTTCAATTCTTCTACATTCATAGACATTATACGTTTTTTGATTAATACTATGGACAATTTGGTTTACAAAATAAAAGTCATTTGCGATAGTGAACATTTTAGTATTTATATTATGAAAAACAAAAATGAGAAAATACAAAAAATAGCCGAATGCAAAAATTCAACAGAACTTATCACAAATGTACTTAATTCTTGCCCAAATTATATAGATATCTATATCAATGACAATAATAATTATGAAGCAGTCAGTTTTCTTAGCAACGTTTTTACAAATCGTTTAAAAATTTTTATGAAAAACTAATATCTATTGATTTTTGTATTTTAAATTATCGTCAAAATATTCTATAGAAATTTGATTTCAATTATAAAATTTCTTTCTTATTATAATAAAGAAGGAAGATAATATTGCTCGTAAACTTGTTGTAAATTTTTCTAAAAATTTTAAGCATAAATATGCTTGACTAAGTCAACTTGGTGTGTTAAAATAGAAATAGTTAAATAGACTATTGATTAGACAAGTAGTCTGATGGTCAATTTTTACAGAGAGTGCCTGCCGGCTGAGATTGGCGCAAAATACCATTAGATGAAACCACTGATTAGGTCAATGCAGGTGAATCCTTGCAAATTGAGAGGGTATGCTGAAATTTGCTTATAGACTTTGTTTTAGTTTTCGAAGACTAAGATGGAAAGAATTGTTTGAGCATTTAGATTTGGCATATCAATTTGGGTGGAAACGCGGTTATGTAATCGTCCCGAAGCGGTGCTAGGGATTTTTTGTTTTTTAGGAGGATTTATGAAAGAAGACAAACAAGATATGTATCGTCATAGTATGAGTCATGTACTAGCAAAGGCTATCAAGACTTTTTATCCAAATGCAAAAATGGCTATTGGTCCAGCAATTGACAACGGATTTTATTATGATTTTGACAACTTAAATATTACGCCAGATGATTTCGATAAGATTGAAGAAAAAATGCGTTCAATTATTGCGAACAATGAAGATTTTATTCGAAAAGAAGTGAACAAGACTGAAGCGTTGGAAATGTTCGTTGACGAACCATATAAAATAGAATTGATCAATGAATTGCCGGCAAATGAAAAAATCACAGTATATTTCACTGGGGATGATTTTTATGACCTTTGTCGTGGTCCGCATGTTGGAAATACAAAATTTTTACGCGGATTTTCGTTTAAAATTAATCGTATTAGTGGTGCGTATTGGCGTGGTAACGAAAAGAATAAAATGCTCACTCGTATTTATGTCTATGGTTTCTTAGATAAAGAAGACTTGAAAGAATGCTTGCGTCTAGAGGCAGAGGCTAAAGAGCGTGATCATAGGAAATTAGGCAAAGAATTAGGAATATATATGACGAGCGATTTGGTAGGCAAGGGACTTCCTATGTGGCTACCTAAGGGCTTCATTGTGAGGAGAGAATTGTCTGATTACATCATCAATAAAGAGATAGAACTAGGATACCAGCACGTTATGACGCCGTCACTTGGCAATGTCAATTTGTACAAGACTTCAGGGCACTGGGATCATTACAAAGATGATATGTTTCCAGTTATGGAACGCGATGATGAAGCATACGTGTTGCGTCCAATGAATTGCCCTCATCATATGATGATATACAAAAACTTTATGCACTCATATAGAGATTTACCTTTGCGTTTGGCGGAGGTTGCTAATGATTTCAGATTTGAAGCAAGTGGTTCTCTTTGCGGGATAGAGCGTACACGTGCGTTCACTCAAAATGACTCACATATTTTCTGTCGTCCAGATCAGATTGAGGAAGAGATAGATGGAGTGATAAAACTTATTTTGAATGTTTACAAAGATTTTGGGCTAAAAGATTACACTTTTAGATTATCACTTAGAGACAAAGAGAATGTCGAAAAATATTTTGCCAATGACGAACTTTGGGAGAAGAGCGAAAATGCGCTTAGAAATATTTTGAAAAAAAGCGGTGCCACTTTTTATGAAGCAGTCGGAGAGGCAGCGTTCTATGGGCCAAAGATTGACGTTCAAGTGAAAACGGCATTGGGACATGATGTGACTTTGTCTACTGTTCAACTTGATTATCAACTCCCTGAAAGGTTTGAATTGGAATATGTAGATGAAAATGATAATAGAGTGCGACCAGTGGTCATTCATAGAGCGATTTTAGGTTCATTAGATAGATTTGTTGCATTCATTTTAGAGGAAACGAAGGGTATTTTGCCAGCGTGGCTAAGTCCTGTACAAGTGAAAATCTTGACCGTGAATGAACACAATATTAATTATGCAAATTCAATTGTTGAAAATCTTTCGAAGAAAAAAATACGTGTAGAAAGAGACTTTTCAAACGAGTCAGTAGGCAAGAAAATACGTTCAGCCGTGATAGAAAAATCTCCATTCATATTGGTGCTAGGGGACAAAGAGATGAATGAAAATTTAATTTCGGTCCGCAAGCGTGGTGGCAAAGATACCGTTAGTTGTACCTATGAAGAATTTGAAAATATGCTGCTGCAAGAGATAGCACACAAAGCATTATAATATTTAGATTATTAGATTAAATGAAAATAAAAAATTAGTGCACATTGTTAATAAATTCATTTTAAATAAAATAAAAATACAGTTTATCTGTATTTTTTTCAACAATTTGACAATAAATGTTCAAAATTGTACAAAAAATTCAAGAAATTTTTGAAAATTTAATTTTTTATTTGACTAGATTTTTTATTAGTATTAAACTAAAATTAATAGACATTTGTTTATTATTTTTTAATGTTAAGGAGATGAAAAGTGAACATTTTTAAGAAATTATATTGTAGAACATTTCAAATAGTTTTTAGGATAGCGATTCCAATACTGCCGTACCGCGAACCTCAAATTTTGACTAGCAATGACGAATTAGTTTCAACACTACTTGAAAATAATACCAAAAGCGTTTTGCTTGTGACAGATGCGGGACTCACTAATTTGGGTTTATATAATAGTCTAGTTGACGCAATGAGAGAAAAGGGTGTGAAAGTCAGTGTTTATGATAAAACAGTGGCAAATCCTACTACTCAAAATGTTGATGAAGCACTTGGAATGTATAGAGACAATGCGTGCAATGCAATTATTGCATTTGGAGGCGGATCTTCTATGGACTGTGCGAAAGCCACTGGTGCACGAGTGGCGCGACCAAAGAAGACTCTTGGGCAAATGAAAGGCATACTTAAGGTGGGGAAAAAGATTCCGCTATTGATCGCGGTGCCAACTACAGCAGGCACAGGAAGTGAGACAACGCTTGCAGCAGTGATTACAGATAGTGAAACAAGACATAAATATGCGATAAACGATTTCCCATTAATACCAAGTTACGCTATGTTGGACGCAAATTTGACAGTTGGGCTTCCAAAATTTGTCACAGCAACAACAGGAATGGATGCACTTACTCACGCGGTTGAGGCTTACATTGGACGTAGCACCACCAAAGATACTAGACAAAATGCATTAGAGGCTGTGAAACTGGTGTTTGAAAATTTATACAAAGCATACGAAGATGGTGACAATTTAGAGGCTAGAGACAATATGTTGCAAGCGGCGTTCAAGGCTGGGACAGCATTTACAAAATCTTATGTAGGATATGTGCACGCGATCGCTCATTCGTTGGGCGGGAAATATAATGTTCCACATGGACTTGCTAATGCTATAATTTTACCTTATGTTTTGAAAAAATATGGACGTGCAATATACAAAAAACTTTGGGAAATGGGCGTGTATGCAAATCTTTTTGATTCGGATACATCGATTGAAGCGGGTGCGAAGATTTTTATAGAAAAAATTGAAGATTTGAATAAATCTATGAATATAGGCACTTCAATCCCAGAGATCAAAGGTGAAGATGTGTCGTACCTTGCGATAACTGCAGAGAAAGAGGCAAATCCTTTGTATCCTGTTCCAGTATTGTATACTGC
This sequence comes from uncultured Clostridia bacterium, assembly GCA_944383415.1. GTDB lineage: Bacteria > Bacillota > Clostridia > Christensenellales > UBA1242 > Onthoplasma. The sequence continues at coordinate 33,356 of CALWPK010000006.1, forward strand.
AGAGCAGTTAGAAAAAATATATTACGAGGTAAAGAATGGATAAAGAATTGATTTTGGAAAAAATAAAAGTTCAGCGTAAATATTTAGAGATTAATCCAATGCTTGATTATAGAAAACGTGTCGAAGCGCTGAAAAGACTATATAGAAATATTAAGAATATGACGCCAGAGATCAATGATGCACTGAAAAAAGATTTGAATAAGGGTGAAGTTGAAACTTATATGGTGGAAATAGGAATGGTGCTCAGTGAGATTAGTTATATGATCAAGCATTGTAGGAGATTTTCTCGTCCAAAAAGGGTGGCAACTCCGCTAGCACAATTCCCGTCCTCCAGTTATAGAGTGCCTTGCGCGTATGGCATAGTGCTTATTATCAGTCCTTGGAATTATCCTTTTATGCTTGCGATCGAGCCTCTTGTAGATGCAATTTGTGCTGGAAATTCTGTCATAATTAAACCTAGTGAGCATTCGCCAAATACAAGTAAAGTGATTGAGAGACTGATTGCTAGCACTTTTGATCCAGGACATGTGACTACAGTGCTGGGTGCAGTTGATGAATGTACCTTTTTACTGGACCAAGACCTTGATTATATTTTCTATACAGGTAGTACTAGAGTTGGTGAAATTGTTATGAAAAAAGCGGCAGAGCATTTCACTCCAGTGACTTTGGAAATGGGAGGGAAAAGTCCCTGCGTTGTGGATGAAACGGCAAATATTCCGCTCACGGCAAAAAGAATTGTGTTCGGCAAACTACTAAATTGTGGTCAGACTTGCGTAGCACCTGACTATATCTATTGCGATGAAAAAGTGAAGGATGCATTGATATACGAATTGAAACGCCAAATTATTTTACAATATACCACAGATCCTATCAATAATCCTGAATATCCACGTATGGTAAATCAAAAACAATATGATATAATGCGTTCACTTATTAAAGATGAAAATCTAATTTTTGGCGGAAAATGTTCGGATGAGAAGTTGAAAATTGAGCCAACTATTCTCAACGCATCTTTTGATGATGAAGTTATGAAAGAAGAGATTTTTGGACCAATCATCCCTGTCGTCACCTTCAAAGATATTGATGAAGCAATCAAAAATATAAATAAATTAACCAAACCGCTTGCGTTTTATATTTTCTCATCCAGCAAAGAAAATCAAAACAAATTTATAGATCGCTGTCCTTTTGGTGGGGGATGTGTCAATGATACTATTGTGCATATTGCCAGTTCAAATATGGGATTTGGAGGATTGAAACAAAGCGGTATTGGAGCGTATCACGGTAAAGTCGGCTTTGAGACTTTCACGCATTACAAAAGCATTTTGAACAAAAAGACATGGCTAGATTTGCCTATGCGTTATCAACCATACAATAAATTTAAGGCATTTTTAATCAGATTGTTTTTAAGATAAAATAAAAAATTATGAATTTAGATGAAAAAATTAAGAAAAACATAGTAAAAATCTGATATATTAAAATTTTTTATTAAATTTTATAATTTAATTAAAATTAAATGTATCAAAAAATTGTTTTAAAATAAACGTTTACAAAATAAATAATAGTCGAATGTCACAAAATCAAAGAGATATTATTTTTTATTATTTAAACTAATTCGCATATAAACTTAAGGAGAAATATGAAAAAATCTGCATTTGTTTTGAATTTAATATTTTTCTTAGCAATCATAATTTTAGATGTATTTTACATTGTCAACGGTGGAATTGTTTTGAAAAGCATAACCAGTGCTTGCTTTTTCTTGCTAGGTGTGATCAATTTGATTTTTGTATTGAAGATGAAAACGGAAAAAATCAAATTTTCTATTCTTTTACTCGTGGGACTTTTCTTTGCTATGTTGGGGGATATTTTGCTAGAGATCAATTTCATTGTTGGTGCAATATTTTTTGCAATAGGTCACATATTCTATTTTATATCATTTTGCTTCATAGAGAGATTAAAATGGACAGATCTTATCTTTGGTATTGTGATTTTCATTCCATCCGTTCTTGTGATCACATTATATCCACATTTTGATTTCGGTGGGGTAGCGATGGAAGTGTTGTGTGTGGTTTATGCTTTTGTCATATCATTTATGGTAGGCAAGGCAATTTCTATGTATGTTGCAAAAAGATCCATTTCCAGACTTATCATAATGATAGGCACGATACTTTTCTTTTTCTCAGACCTTATGCTTCTTTTCAATGTTTTCTCTTCAGTGAGCAGTGTGTTTGGTGTGCTTTGTCTTGCCACATATTATCCAGCAGAGTTTTTGCTCGCCTTCTCAATTTTGTTTACCACAGTTTTAGATCAAATTTTGCAGAGCAATAATAGCGCAAAAGCAAAATGATTTCTATATAAAATTTGGTTTAGTATAATAGATAATTCGAATTTATATAAAAAACGAAATTACTATGAGTTATGAGTCTAAAAAAACTAGGTACAAACTAAGATTCGACTCAATGATATAATTTCGTTTTTTCTTTTTGGAATATAAAATTTTGAATGCATTTAATAAGGCAGGCGAAGAGAAGCAATTATATCTATTTTTATTTATTTTGGTAGTCTTTTGACAATCGCTTTGCTTTTTTGTTTATCTCTATTGCTCGCGATTGCAATGAAAAAAGGATTATTTTAATCTCGTTCATTTTTGTTTTGATTTTTATCTTTTCTTTTTCACTAGCAATTTTATATTTATCTTTCAATTGGGTGTACACATTTATTATTTTTTTCAATTCTTCATTGACTTTGATTTGCTCGTCTAATATGGCGTTGAACCGCGCGAGCAGATCTTGTTCAATTTCCTTTTCTTTTTTCATTTTAGACTCCTAAATCATTTTTTAATTCATCAATTTGCCATAATGTATATTGCTCTTTTGCACTATCACCACTATAATTAGAACCGTCAAATGCGAAATCTTCATAATTTAGTGCATTGTATAAAGTAATTGAATTTTTATCATTTTGTATTATTTGAGGTTGCAAATCATTTAGATGCATCCCCACATTGATGATTTTCAAAGGGTTGTTTGGGAATTCCTCGTTGTATTTTGTTGCGAATGCGACAATGGCTTTTTTATACTTTTTGTAGATCAAATTTTTATCGTCATTGTTCAAGTCGTTATTGACTTCCACATTGTTGCACACGCCATATCCTTCTTTCCTATTTACATAGAGAGTAGATTTAGCGACAATTTTGCCCGTATGGTCGCGAATGACGATATTTTGTACATCTGGATGTACGATGCTAGCACGCATAATTCCATTCCCTGCACCCTCTATGTGTGCACAGCACGAACATAGTTTTCCTAGTATAAAATTGAGCGGATCACTTTTTTTCAATAATTCGAAAGTAAATTTTTTGTTTGATAAATCTGTTAGGGTAGAAAGGGTGTCGATTGAAGTAGATTGAACGACCTCAATCAATTTATCTACTTTTTCGAATACTGTATCTTCTTTCAATTCTTCGCTTAAAATATTATCTGGGATTTTGTTTTCTTGTCTCTCATTATATATTTTTATCGCTTTGTCAAAACTATTTTGTCTTGAAAAATATGGGGATATTGTAGACGCGATTTCTCTAGTCTCATCTGTGATGCCTGAGAATTTGTTTGTTGCGAAATATGCTTCGAAAAATTCGACAGTGGGCGCGAGCCTTCTTTGACTCCCTCGATTGTTGGTATGAGCAAATTGAACTGATTCAAAATCATTATAGCATCTGGCAATGAAACCTTGATGTTTTTCTTCCGCTGCCATCAATTCTTGGAAGTTATTTTTATCCAGAAAAAAGTCTGCAAAACCTTGTTTGAAACCTAATGGCTTCATCTTATCAAACATTGCGTAAGATTCTGAAGGATCAAAAGATCCATCCATTATCCTATCTTTTATAAACTCTCTTGCTTTTTGAGCATAATCAATTGTTTCTATTTTTTCTTTTCCTGATTTTGATACGCTTTTTATAGTCACAGGCTTAGGATTAAGTACGCCGATATTTTCACAAAATTTGTAAAAGTTATTTTTTTGCATATAAGAGTTTTCAAATTCTTTATTAGAAATTATATTGGAAAGATTGTTTAAACTTTTATAATTATAATCAAAAATTTTAGAGTAATCGACCGGTTCACCATTTTTCATCTTTTCATTATCTTGTAATTGAATATATTTAGCAAATGAATTATCTATTTTATTTAGTATTTTTCTCTTCTTTTCATCATCGAAAAATTCAATAAAATAATGAAATAGTAGAGGATTAATTTGTTTAGATTTATCTATTGGATGATTTAATCCCTTAAAATATAATTTCATTAGATAACCATTTTCAGTTTTCTCCAACTCCGCATCGTAAATAAGGAATAACCACAAGTCGTCGTATATTACATCGTTATTGGCAATATTTAGTTCTACATACTCTAGATTATTGCATCCTGAAAAAGCACCTGAACCTATATGGGTAACAGATGAAGGTATGACAATTCGATTTAATGAGACGCAGTTATAAAACGCTTTATCAGCGATGGATTTGACAGAATTAGGAATAGATACATCCTTCAAAGAAGTGCAACAAGAAAACATTTCTCTACCGATTGAGACGACCGAATTTGGTATAACTATTTGATTCAAAGCCTGGCATTGATAAAATACAAAGTCTCCCATAGAAGTAATAGAATTTGGTAGATTGATAGTCTCTAGTGAGGTGCAATATGTGAAGGCACTCTTGCCGATAGTTTTGACAGAATCTGGAATGGTCACACTCTTCAAAGAGGTGCAATTTGCAAATGTATTTTCGAGAATTGAAGTAATAGAATTAGGAATGATGATTTCTTTTAGCGATGTGCACCACCTGAATGCCGAACTTCCTATAGAAGTAATTGAATTTGGAAGTGAAATGTATTTCAAAGAAGTACAGCGTGAAAATGCCCTTTTACCTACTGAGACAACAGAATTTGGTATATTAACTTCGGTCAATGCTTCACAATTGTAAAATACATGTTCATTTATTGAAGTGACGAAATCTGGAATTGAAACGCGAGTAATGTCTTTTCTCACTTCTATAACGGCAGTCCCCTGTATCAGCAATTCATTCATTGTTTTAACATCATCTTTCATATTCTCTCCAATAGATTTGCGTTATAAAATTTGTATTATTTTGTTTAATTATAATGACCATAATATATCAAGTTTATCAAACAATGTCAATAATATACAATTAATTAACATAAAATTTATAGATGCAAACAACGATGATGAAGCACAGAATAGAAATCACTTGTATGAAAGTGTCTATGTTCTGATTGAATCTTATAGTGATTGTACATATTAAAATGAAATATATTTGAAGGAGATATATCAAAATATATTCAAAATAGATTTTTATCTTTTTCCAAAACAACTAATGGCATAAAAGACTTTCAACAATAGATAATATAATATATTCATTTAGATACTAAGAATCGCTCTAACTATATAGAAGAAAAAGAGGAGTGAGCCAAATTAAATATAAAAAAATATCAAAAATAGTTGACAAGTGGACAATTACTTGCTATAATAAAGTCGTAAAAGTAGAAGTACCACTTCTCACCTTGAAGCAATGAGCGACAATGGTTTGAAATTACTATTGACAATAATGTAATTTTTGATGAGTGGGTTCTTTTACTATGAAGAATTCCATTTTTTTAGTTTAGGAGGTAATTTGAAAGAATCACTAAAAAATGAACAAATTGTTTTACCAGAGGTTCGTTTAATTGGTCCAAATTCTGAGCAGTTGGGAATAATGAGTTCTCAAAAGGCATTGGAAGTAGCGAATGGCTATGATCTAGACCTCGTCTTGATCGCACCAGATGCTAAGCCACCTGTGTGCAAGATTATGAATTATGGCAAGTTCAAATTTGAAGAACTCAAGAAACTCAAAGAGCAGAGGAAGAATCAAAAGGTGGATGAAGTGAAAGAAATCCGCCTGTCTATGTCTATTGATGACCACGATCTTCAAATTAAGGCAAAACAATGTTGCAAATTTTTATCTGATGGTAGCAAGGTAAGAGTGAAAATTTTGATGAAGGGGCGTATTCAAGTGCGTCCGCAAATTGGAATTGAGATTATGAATCACTTCGCTGACCTTGTGGCAAGCGTTGGTCAAATTGACAAAAAACCTGAAATAAATGGACGAAATATCTTTATGGTATTAGTACCGATCTCAAGCAAAAAATAAATTATTTGGGAAAGCACTTCACTTTTTAATATAGATAGGACATAGACAAAACTTGTCTAATGTTTCTGAGATTAGATTATAAGGAGAGAATTATGCCAAAAATGAAAACAAGAAAGGCTGTGGCTAAACGTTTCAGTGAAACGGGCACAGGCAAAATCAAACGCACTCACGACGGAAAAGGTCACATTTTGACTGAAAAATCCAGAAAGAGAAAGAGAAAATTAAGAAAAACCGGATATGTTTCAAAACAATATGAAAAGAACATAAAAGGTATGATGTAGGAGGCGAGAAATGAGAGTTAAACGTGGTGTTAATGCAGTGAAAAAGCGCCGTGCGATTTTGAAACAAGCAAAAGGTTATCGTGGTGCAAAATCAAAACTTTATAGAGTTGCTCGTGAAGCAGTGATGAAATCAGGTCAGTATGCTTACGTTGGTAGAAAACTAAGAAAACGTGATATGCGTTCACTTTGGATCACTCGTATCAATGCTGGTTGTCGTGAAAATGGCATCAGTTATAGTTTGTTTATCAGTGGACTCAAAAAAGCGAATATAGACCTTAACCGCAAAGTCCTTGCAGACCTAGCGGTGACTGATAAAAACGCTTTTGCAAAACTTGTTGAAACCGCAAAGAAAACAAACGCTAAATAAACTAAAATTGTTACTTGAATTGAACAGTATACTTATAATATACTGTTTTTTTCTTACTTAATTTGACTAAAAGTTTTATTTTTGGTATTATATTCTTATGATTATAACTAAAAATGAAATAAAAAATCTAAAGGACAAAAGTTATAGAAAACAGCATAATCTCTTTTTGGTGGAGGGGGAGAAATTTTGCCGTGACTTACGAAATTCAGATACTGAGATAATGAAAACTTTTGCTTGTGACGATAAGTTTTCTGATTTTCCAAATTTCGAACTAGTCAGCAAAAAATCAATAGACAGCATCGCAACAACTAAGACTCCGCAAGATATTATTTGTATTTGTAGAGCAAAAATTTATCCAATTCAATCAATTGGTAATTCTCTAATTTTAGACACTGTTCAGGATCCTGGCAATGTCGGTACGCTTATTCGGAGTGCACTTGCTTTTGGGTTTGACGATGTTTATTTGATTGACTGTGCTGACGTTTTTAGCGAAAAGGTGATTCGCTCTTCCGTTGGCACGGTTTTGATTTCCCGCGTGCATAATGTGAGTAGGAGCGAATTGATCCAAAATAGAGATAAAATTGCGAAAAATTTTGTAGTTGCGGATATGATTGGAGTCCCTATTGACAAAATTCATTTGCCAAAAGGAAAATTTGCTGTTATAATTGGTAATGAAGGGCAAGGAGTAGGTAATGACCTAGCCAAATTGTCCGAAATTAAAGTTTCTATCCCTATGACCGACAAAGTTGAGAGTCTCAACGCGGGCGTGGCGGGTAGTATAATTATGCAAAAGTTAAGTGAGGTGTAAATGTCAGGACATAGCAAATGGAACAATATAAAAGGTAGGAAAGAAAAATCAGACGCAGAACGCAGTAAAATATTTACAAAGGTTGGGCGTGAGATAATGGTAGCCGTCAAAGAGGGCGGACCAAACATTGACAGCAATAGCAAATTGAAGATGGCGATAGCGAAAGCACGCCAATACAATATGCCTAATGATAGGATCAACAATATCATCAAGAAGAACAGTGAGGTTGACAATTCAAATTTTGTAGAGCAGACCTATGAAGGATACGGCATTGGTGGAGTGGCGGTCGTTGTAAAATGCTTTACTGACAACAAAAATCGTACCAGCAGTGATGTTAGATATGCGTTTGATAAGTTTGGAGGTTCGTTAGGTTCATCTGGATGTGTGTCATACCTATTTGACAACAAAGGTGAGGTTGTAGTCGAGAAGAATGACAAATTTGATTCCGATTCAGCAATGGAACTTGCAATCAATGAGAATGCAACCGACTGTAAAGAAGATGAAGTATTTACAATCTATACAGAACCAAGTGCAAATGCGGTCAATAATATGGTGTCCGCTTTTGAAAATGCAGGATATACAATACTTTCATCAGGAGTCGAGATGATACCGCAAAATTATGTTTCACTTGATGAGCACAAACGAGAGACATTTGACAAAATGATAGACAAACTGAATGAAAGCGACGATGTCATTGATGTCATACACAATTTAGAGGAATAAATTATGAGTGAAGTAAAGAATGATGAAGAACTTTTGAAGATTGTTGACTATCTGAAAGAGTATGATGTGAAATTGCGTGGGTTGTACGGACTGTACAATACACTTTTGTTGGATGCAGAAGAGAATAGATCAAATCTCAGTACATATTATGAAGAGATGATAGATTTGAAAAATTCGCTGAATTCGATTTCTCAAATTATCTATGGTAGCAAAAAAAGTGAGCGAGACTCTGTCTATTCTCGCAAAAAATCTGAGATAAAGAGACTCAATTCTGAGGTTGATAAAGCAAATGAAGAATTTGTTGATTCTACCAGGAAATATTGCAGTGCATTAAAAGAATGTGGTTCACTTAAAACCGAGTATAAGCACAAAATCATCAGTCTTAGAAAGGAATTCAAAGCGGGTGTGCAAAAAGAAACTCCGCAAATGGTGATCAAATTGTTTGTTCGTCAAATAAAATCACTAAACAAGACGCTTGAAAATATTGAAAAGTTAATTTCTGATTATAACGTTAAACGCAATCAAGTGGAAGAAAATAGCAAGAGATTCAATGACCTTTATCAAAGTGTATTAGATTTATTAGATAGATTAAAAGTGCCAGCATAATGAGAGTGTTAGGAATTGATCCGGGTTACAATATTATTGGTTATGGAGTAGTGGAGACGAATGGTTGCAAAGTGGTAGATTATGGGGTGATTACCACTCCCAAGACTATGTCGATCAGCACAAGGCTCCATACGATTTTTAAAGCCACTTGCGAACTTATGGAGACATTTAAGCCCGATGAAGTCGCTTTTGAAGAATTGTTTTTCAATACAAACAATACTACCGCAATTCCTGTGGCAGAATCACGAGGAGTGTTGATTGTTGCGAGTAAACAATACACTGATAGACTATTTGAATACACACCACTTCAAATCAAACAGGCACTTACGGGCAACGGCAGAGCGGAGAAGAAACAAGTGCAGTATATGGTCAAAAATATGCTTGGACTAAAATCGGTGCCAAAGCCAGACGATGCGGCAGATGCTCTTGCTGTAGCATTGTGCCATATACAGACCAATAGTGTTCTAAGCGACAATTCTATTTAGCGTATAGGAAACAGTTAAGACAAATCAAAGGGATAATGTGATGAAAGAATTAGAAAGTTTAGTAAATGATTATATCAATAATAAACTATTAAATCTATGCAATCTTGAAACAAAATTACAGACTAGTATGATTGACAGGCTTTTTGCAAAAAAGTTTAGAAAGTACTCAATAGATCCACAAGTAAGAATCGATGTTGAGGCTAAATTAAATAATATTATTGAAAAGAAATTACCTTTAAATTTTGTACCATCATTTGGAGGTTACAAGCATTGGTGGACACCAACATATCCAACAATTGATTGGGCAGAGATTTTCAATATGAAATTTATGCTAGAATATTTAGTACCAATTTGTGCTAATTATAAATCTAATAAGAGTTCGATAGAATATGAAAGTGAAGAGATAATTTTGAGCGAATTGAATAATGTTCCGCAATCAGGACTTGATGAATATACAAAAACATTTAGACAGGCACTTGAATATTTTAATAACAAACAAAAATATATTGAGATGAAACTCAGTCTTGCAAGAGAACAATATAAAAACTACAATTTTAACAAACAAAAATTACTTGAAAGAATCAAGGAGATGATTCCAGAATATACTAAACGCTTTAATAACTATTCTTCGCAAGACCAAGAGAAAAGGATTCAAAAAGCAAGAACAAATTTCAAACTTGACGGTGTGGTTGATTATTCAAATTTATCAGAAGTTGAAAAGGAAGAATTATATAAAAAATCAAGAATATTCAATGAGGCATTTTTAGATGCGGATTACGAAGTCAGAGGAAACGACTTTTTTGAAAAAGAAAATAATATACCTTTATTATTTTCGTTCGGTTTAGGACCCGGAGGCGAAGCATGGTTGCATATTGGTTCAAGCAAATCTTCAATGACGGATTTTTGGGCAGGTACGGGTATACTAGAAATTAGAGAAAATGGACAAATTATCGAAAGAATTTTAAGTAGAAATCAGTTTGAGAATATAAAAATAAACTTATAAAAATAAATGTCAAAAGTCCAATTTCTTTTATATGCAATCCTTTATCGTATATTTATGTACATAAGGGAAGTTTGAACTTTTAAAACAAATTAATTAAGAGAGAATATGATAGGTTTTATTAAGGGAATACTGAAAGAAAAAGATTTCAACAACATTACAGTAGATTGCAATGGTGTTGGTTTTCAAATTTTTGTGACGAATAGTTGTATGGCGAACTTGCCAGATATTGATAACGAAGTGCAAATTTATACATATTTGCACGTTAGAGAAGATGAGATGAGTTTATATGGATTCGTGAGTCCAGAGGAAAAACGCCTGTTTTTGCAACTTATTACGGTTAGTGGTGTGGGTAGCAAAACTGCCATACAAATTTTGTCTGCCGAACGAATGAGTGCTATTATAAATAGCATAATCAACGAAGATTCTTCCGTCATAGCATCGTGCAAAGGTATAGGGAAAAAGGTGGCGGAAAAAATCATAGTAGAATTGAAAGATAAAATCAAACCACTTGATTACATTTTACCTAACGAATCAATTTTTGCACAAAATAATGAAAATATTGAAGAGGCGATCATCGTATTGACCAGTTTAGGTATGAGTAAGACTCAGGCAAGTAAACTTGCACGCGAAGTGGCGAGTGAAAATGATACAGCAGAGCAGATTGTTGCAAAAGCGTTGCACAATATGGGTGAATAATGGAAGAGAAAGATAGATTTATTTCAAGCACGAAGAATATGACTGACGTAGAGGTCGAAAACAAATTGCGACCTCTGACTTTTGACGAATACGTGGGGCAGGAAAAGATTAAATCAAATTTAAAAGTATACATTACAGCGGCGAAGAAACGAAAGGAAGCATTGGATCACGTTTTATTATATGGACCACCGGGACTTGGTAAGACGACTTTAAGCCATATCATTGCTAATGAGATTGGTAGTCAAATAAAAATCACTAGCGGTCCAAGCATTGAAAATGCAGCAGATTTGGCAGCAATTTTGACCAATCTAAATGCAAACGATGTCCTCTTCATTGACGAAATCCACAGAATTTCAAAATCAGTCGAAGAGATATTGTATCCTGCTATGGAAGATTACGCATTAGATTTTATTGTAGGGAAAGGTCCAAGTGCCAGAAGTATGCGTCTGAAGATTCAACCTTTCACTCTTATAGGCGCCACTACGAAAGCAGGAAATCTATCTAGTCCACTGCGCGATAGATTTGGTGTGGTGTGCAGACTTGAATTGTATTCAGTGGACGAGATTGCCACAATTGTGACGCGTTCTGCCAAAATTTTAGGCGTAAATATTGAACCGGATGCCACGTGTGAAATTGCAAAACGCAGTCGCGGTACCCCTCGTATCGCGAATAGACTATTAAAGCGTGTGCGAGATTACGTGCAGGTGGAAGATAAAGACACTATTTCGCTTTTAGACGCAAAAAAAGCATTGACCCTGATGGACATTGATGATTTAGGACTTGATTTCGTAGACAAACGAATATTAATGGCTATGATAGAAAAATTTGGTGGCGGACCAGTTGGACTTGAAACTCTTGCTGCTACTACCAATGAAGAAGTTTCTACTATTGAAGACGTAGTAGAACCATATCTTTTGCAGTTGGGATTCTTGGCTAGGACGAATAGAGGTAGAGTAGTGACAAGACTTGCTTATGAACATTTTAATCTGCCAGTACCAAAAAATTTGCAAACTCCAGAAGAACTAAGCGAGCAAGAAGGAGATAAAAATGATTGATTATAAATCATTAGATACCTATGACTATCACCTTCCCGAAAATCTGATTGCTCAAACTCCGCTTGAAAAACGGGACGAGAGTAGATTGCTCATTTTTGATAGAAAGACAAAGGATATGTATCATAGACATTTCAAGGATATCACTGATTTTTTGAAAAAGGGCGATGTCTTGGTCGTGAACAACACACGCGTATTGCCAGCACGATTAATGGCGAAAAAAGATACTGGGGCAAATGTTGAAATTTTGCTTTTGAAACGAATTAATTTGAATGATTGGGAAGTATTATTAAAACCAGGCAAGCGAGTGAAAATTGGCACTATTCTTACTATTAGTGACGAATTGAAATGTGAATTGATAGAAATTAAACAAGACGGCAACCGAGTTGTGCGATTTCATTATAATGGCGTGTTTGAGGAGATTTTGAATAGAGTTGGCAGTATGCCACTTCCTCACTATATTCACGAAAAATTGAAAGACAATGAGAGATATCAGACGGTTTACAATAAGGTTTTAGGCAGTGCGGCAGCCCCTACAGCAGGGCTTCACTTCACACCAGAACTTATGAAAAATATACTAGATATGGGGGTAGAAATACTTGAACTTACCCTTGATGTAGGGCTTGGCACTTTTCGTCCGTGCAAAGAAAAAGATATCACGAAACACGTTATGCACACCGAACATTATCGACTTACACAAGACGTGGCAGACAAGATCAACAAGGCAAAGATTGAAAACAGACGCATAATTGCAGTTGGCACGACTTCAGTTAGGACACTTGAAACTGTCGCACAAAATGGTATGCCACTTGAGGCTAGCGAGGGAGATACGAGCATATTCATCTATCCGCCTTATGAGTTTAAAGTGGTGGATGCACTCATCACAAATTTTCATTTGCCAAAGAGCACTCTACTTATGCTCGTCAGTGCGTTTGCAGGATACGAAAACACAATGAATATTTATGAAACTGCAGTTGAAAATCAATATAGATTTTTCAGTTTCGGCGATGCAATGTTTATAGAATAGTTTAAATAGAATTGATAATATTACTATAAGGATGTTATGAGCGAAAATTTTAGTTATGAAGTATTACACATAGATAAAAATAGTGGGGCTAGGACAGGCGTTTTGCACACTCCGCACGGAGATATTTTCACGCCAATTTTTATGCCAGTGGGCACACTTGCCACAGTGAAATCTCTCACAAGCGATGACCTATATGATTGTGGTGCTCAGATAATTTTGGCAAACACATATCATCTTCATATTCGACCGGGTGATGAATTGATCAAGCGTGCAGGTGGAGTGCATAAATTTATGAATTTCGATCGCCCAATGCTCACAGATTCGGGCGGTTTTCAAGTTTTTTCGCTGTCAGATATTAGGAAAATTACTGACGATGGAGTGGAATTCAAAAATCACTTGAGTGGCGAAAAAATGTTTTTCACGCCTGAAAAAGTGATTGAAATTGAAAATAATATTGGGGCAGATATCATAATGGCACTTGATGTTTGTAGTGAATATGGTGCGACTCATAGCGAGGCAGAAAAGGCAATGACAAGGACTCTCAATTGGCTAGATAGGTGCTACAAAGCACAAAAGAATCCTAAGCAGATGCTATTCCCAATAGTGCAGGGCAATTTCTACGAAGATTTGAGAAAGAAAAGTCTTGAAGAAACTAAAAAATATTGCAAGTGTGGTATTGCGATAGGTGGACTCTCTGTAGGCGAGCCAAAAGAAGTGATGATTCGTATGCTTGACGTATTGAAACCAGATTATCCTGAAAATATGCCAAGATATCTTATGGGAGTTGGTACGCCAGATTATATTTTTGAAAGCGTTGAACGTGGTATTGATATGTTTGATTGTGTATTGCAGACTCGTGTCGCGCGCAACGGACTTGCTATGACCAACAAAGGCAAGGTAACGCTAAAAAATGCAAAATACAAAGAAGATTTTTCACCTTTGGACGAAGAATGCGATTGTTATTGTTGTACTCATCACACTAAGGCATATTTACACCACCTCGTGAAATGCAACGAGATTCTAGGTGCACGATTACTAAGTTTGCACAACATTCGTTTTACTTTGAAGATGATGGAAAATATACGAGATGCGATAAATAACGACAGATTTCTTGAATTTAAACGTGAATTTTATGAAAAATATGGTATAAAATAAATTGACTATCAAATTTTGATTTGATATAATTAAATCATTAGTTAAATAGGGGAGAGATATGGAAATAGTATTATTAATTATTCTTATAGTGTTAGTAGTGGCATTATTTGTAATAAGTTATATGAAAAAGAAAAAGTATAATAATGAACTTAGCCAAATGCGTAGCGAACTAAAAGTTGGCGATAAAGTTATGACAGATACTGGAGTTGTTGGTGAGGTCGTTGATTCTTACATTGAAGATGAGTACAAATATTTTGTATTAAAGTCAGGTAAAGGTAGCAATGTAGGCTATTTCACAGTTCACGCGAATGCTATCTATTATGTGTTTGGAAAGGAAGAGAAACAAACTACACAAAAAGTTGTGGTAAAGCCAGTTGATAGCAAGCAAGAGAAATCTGTAGATGACAATATCGTTGATGTAGCAGAAAGCAAAGAAAAAGAAGATAATCAAAATACGAAGTCAGCACCAGAAGCAAAAAATGAGGGTCAGGAAGAAAAATTCTCACAGAAAAAATCTCAAACTAAGAAATCAAATAAGAAATAATTTCAATTAGTAGATAAATGGATGGAAATTTTGTATAAATAGTCGAATTACATCCATTTTTTTATTTGCGAATGTTGCTATAAAATCATACTTTAATTTGAATAAATTGATATGATATAATGGACTATACAAATCAAGTTATTGATAAAACTAAATTGTTATATTTAAAATTGATTTTATATGTTTATAGCAATGAAGATATTTATATATGCTTATATTCAATTCAACTTGGTATTATTGATATTTTACATAAATTTACAAATTATTTTATTAAAGTATAAAAATACAATTTCAATTTTGTGATTAATTGATTTATCTAAAATACATTATAGTAGGAGGCAGTATGCAAAAATTGAAATCATTGAATTGGAGCGGGTTTTTATCTATAATCAAATGTTGTATGATCGGAATATTAGTAACCCTGATTGGACTAATTTTGTTTGCGGTGGTGCTAAAATTCGTAGATCTATCTTCAAACGTTATAGGATACGTAAACGATGCGATAAAAGCAGTATCAATATTCGTGATGTTGTTTTGTATCAAGAGAACGAATGGAGACAAACTAATAGTCAAATCAATCTTCGCTGGACTTTTGTACGCCGTGCTAAGCCTGATTATATTTGCCATTTTGAATAAAGGATTTGTTTTCAATTTAACAATTTTATACGATATTTTATTTGCACTAATTGTGTCAATCATTGTGTCAATCATCATTAATCTTACTCATAAGAAAAATGCATAAATTTTGATTGAATATGTTTTTTTAGTCAATAATTCAATTTAGAGCAAATTATCTATATATTGTGACAATTGTTATTCAGTTTGAAGTTTTATCTGTTTAATTCCAATTGTATCTGTACTTTGGTGCTTGGAAAGTGCAAAATGAAAAAAATAAAATATAGAATCAAACTATATGTTCAATAATTACTTGCTTTATATTAAAATACTTATTGCATAAACAGACAAAAAACGCGAACAAAAATTGTATTTTACAATAAAGAAATAATCTAAAGTATAATAATTGTTTGACAATAATTTCTAGATAAGTTATAATAATTTTTAAATTAGGAGATATTATGACTAAAAAACGATCAAAGTGCTTATTTGTTGTGTTTTCTATTCTTTTAGTTATATGTTTGATTGCTAGTTTTGTTAATTTCACTTATCCTTTTACAATTAATGGAAACTACTATTCTTATTCTAATTTTGTATCAAATTTGAAATTAGGCGAAGATATAGGGAAAACATATAGAATAGTCTATAGAGCAGAACTTCCAGAAGGTGAGGCTCAATCGAATTATGACAATCTACGAACATCTACTAAGGAAGAGTTGAAACACATTCTTCAAAGTGAAGGGTACAGAGATGTTACGGCTAGCGAGTATGGCACAGACTCAATTCTTATACAGGTTGGAAATATCTTAACAATAGACGATGAAAATGAAATTGTAAACCTAATTGGTTCGCCCGCTACTGTTAGTTTTTCTATGAATAGTGACAATTCTGATCCATTTGCTGGAGCAAAAGATATTGAAAATGTATATGCAACGTCATATTATGACCAAGAGATTGCCGAGAATGTGTATGTAGTCTTGATAGATTTCAATGATGATATGATAGACTCAATAGCAGATGCCACAGCAGATGGTGGCACTGTCTATATTTTCTTCGGTGACACGCAATTCACTCAGATGGATTTGGGTTCTTCTGCTATAACTGAAGGCGTGATATATATGCAGAGTGATGATTTTCAAAGTCTAGCACATGCCAACACCGTAGCGAATAGGATCAAAACAGGTATGCTAGATCTTGAATTGACCACTGTTGAATCAGGCTCTGTCAGTCCAACCTATGGAGTTGGGGCGAATTTATGGATCGCGGTAGCAATGGCGATATTTATCTTGATAGGATTCATTTTCTTAATAGTGAAATATCGTCATCTTGGCTGGCTTGCTTGTTTCAATTTGTTATTCTTCATTACAATCAGTTTATTCCTATTGCAATCAATTCCATTGGTACATTTGAATTTTGCTGGAATGATAGGATTTTTGATTGCATTCATATTCGTTGTTGATAGTTTCATATCAATATTCGAAAAAGCAAAAGAACATTATAATCAGGATACTAAATTGTATATTGCAATGAAAGTGGCGCAAAGCGAGACCCTTACTAAAACATTCGTTATGAACGTCGGATTGATGATTGTAGGGCTTATTAGTTTGTTTATGCCATCACTCGCTGTTCAATCATTTGGTTGGGCAGTATTCGTAATGTCATTTGTAAGCCTGTTCTGTGTTCAGGTGCTCAATAGGCTGTTTATCAAAATGTATCTTCCATTCAATAGCACCGACGGCAAGAAATGCAACTTCCACAAAGGAGGACAAAATGCTTAATAGAGATTTTTCAAAGTCAAATAAGGAATATTTCAAAAAAAATAAATATGCAATTTTGGTCTTAGTTGCATTTTTGGTGATTGGTATAATTGTCCTAGCGTGTTTTGGAATGAATTCAAATTTTGAATTGGCTGGCTACAATGAATTCACCGTAAGGGTAGGTGCAGAGACATCGAATTATAATGAATATATTGAGAAAATTCAGTCGGCGATAAATAGCGAGAATGGTGATTATGATTCGTTTTCAATAATGGGCGAGGGAGACGACACTACACTCATCATTCGCTACAATCGTGATTTAACGAGTGAACAACAATCAAATATCAACGATACCATAGTTGAAGATTTGTCAATTACAATTGAAGACGTGTCCGCACATTCTTATGTTTCTCCAGTGGTGGAGAATACTGATTATATATTTACCGCTTTAACTATCATTTTGATGCTGATTTTGTCTAGCATATTTGCATACTTTAGATATAATACCGCCAGTGCTCTCACCACTATTATATCTTCATTGATCGGTACATTGATCTTCATTTCAATTGGTGCAATCTTGAGACTAAGCATCGGAATGAGTTATTTTGCAGTGCTAGTAATAATCAATCTGCTGATGATGTTCTTTGCATTCAATATATTTGAGCATATTCGGGAGAAGAATTGGTTGCAGACTGATCAATATTCGCTCGCCATTGATTCTTCAATGAAGGCTAATAGATTCCGTTTATGTGCATTAAATATAGGAATCTTCTTGATTGGTCTTTTATTAGTGATATTAGCGCCAACAAGTATAAAATATATTTCACTCAACATTTTGTTTATGGCGGTTGTGGTGTTGGCGGTCGAATTGTATGTCGTACCATTTTGTTGGAGCGTATTCATTACATTATGCAAAAAACGTGAGGTAAAAGTAAAGGCGGATAAAGAGAAAGTTATCGAAGAATCTATATCAAAAAAGGATAATGAACAATAGGATAAAAAGCCTTTCTTATGAAAGGTTTTTTAATATTATTTAACTATGAAATACATTTGCAGTTTAAGTGACGAATTTAATGAACAAGAATACGAGATGGCGAAATATTTTGATTTGGATAAAAATCTCGTTCATCTTTTGTACTCGCGAGGAATTAACGATAAAGAAAAGATGAATAAATTTTTATATCCCAACTTATCAAATCTTTATGATCCTTTCTTATTTGAAAATATGTATGCTGTGGTGGAAAAAATTCAAAACTATTTAGAAAAAAAATCAAAAATATTGATTTTTGGCGATTATGATGTAGATGGAATTACGGCAAGTGCTATTTTGATTAAATATTTTAATTCAATAGGTGTGAATGTTAGCAATTTTATGCCTAATAGATATGAGGATGGATATGGATTGTCTATACCGACTATAGATAAGATTTTTGCACAAAACAAACCAGATCTAATCATTACAGTTGACTGTGGTATCACCGCCATAGAAGAAGTCGAATACATCAAAAAATGTGGAGTGGATATAATTGTCACCGACCATCACGAGCGAGCGGAAACTTTACCAGATTGCTTGATCATCAATCCAAAGATAAGTGAGACCTATCCGTTCAAATCTCTATGCGGAGCGGGTGTTGCTCTAAAACTAGTTCAGGCACTAGCAGGTATTAATGTTGCTAGCAAATATTTGTCAATTTGTGCCATAGCGACCATCGCTGATATCGTGGAACTTTTTGATGAAAATAGGGCAATTGTGGCACTTGGGTTGAAAGACTTTGAGCATCTACCTTTGGGATTAAATAGATTGATGCAAGAATGTGGCATCAGTTTGAATTGTAAGGCTAGTGATATCGCTTTCAAACTTGCACCTAAAATAAATGCTAGCGGACGAATGGGATCTGCTGAGACAAGTTTGGAATTGTATTTAGAAGAAAATCCTGTGACTATAAAAAAATTATGCAACAAAGTGATTGAATTCAATAATCACAGACAACAACTGTGTGATAGAGTGTACACGGACGTAAAACAAGATTTGAAAACTCGCGATATTTTCAAAATCAATGCAATCATAATGTCCAGTCCAGAGTGGGATAGTGGTATATTGGGTATAGTATCTGCTCGTATAGCAGAAGAATATCATCGCCCTGCGTTTTTATTTAGTCAAGTAGGAGACGAATTGACAGGATCATGTAGGAGTGTTAATGGAGTGAATGTTCACACTCTTCTTAGTAATGAATCACATTTGTTGACCAAGTTCGGTGGACATCCTATGGCTGCGGGACTGACTTTGAAAGTGGAAAATTACGATGAATTTTGTAAACTTACCGAGATGTACGTAGAGCAGAATTTGAATAAGGCAGACTTTTTGCCAACCAAAACTTATGATTTTGAATTCGAAGATAGCGAAATAACGCTGAAACTCGTTGAAGATATTGATAGATTGGAGCCCTGCGGTCATCTCAATTCTCGTCCGATTTTCAAATTCAAATTGAATAGAGCGACAATCAGTTCACTTCCAAAGCATCCTCAACATCTAGTATTGAGTTATCCAAATTTTAGTTTGCTTGCGTTTAATTCCAGTGAAAAATATTTTGTATTATCTGGAAACACATCTTCAACAATATTAGCAGATTTGAACATAGACAATTTTAGAAATAACAAACGAATTTCAGGTATTGTGAAATCTATTGACTATGAGGATATTTATAGACCAAGTGATGACGAGATAATTCAGGCTGAGTATTTGAAACAAGTATGTTATCCTCTAGAGGGTAGTTACACATTCAATAATTACAATCGAGATCAACTGATAAGGCTATTGCTAGATATGGATAAAAATGTCTACGGTACGCTTATTGTGGCAAATGATTATAATACGTACATCAATTTCAAATCAATATATGATAGCAACAATATATTTAGAAATCGCATTTTTTTGATCAATGATGAAACGGGGCTGAATACAATCATTTTAGCACCTACCAATTTTAATTCATTCAATACATTTAGCAGAATAATATTTTTAGATCCTATACTAAGTATGGGGTATTTGTCAGAACTTAAAAAACATACAAAATCCACAATATATCTTCCACATTTTCCTGCGAGCACATTTTCATTAATGAAAAAAATCAACTTGTCGAGACAAGAATTTGGTAGATATTTTAGACTTATTCAATTTGCGTCAGAAAACAAAATTACTGGCTACTATACCTATAATTTATATACAAACATTTTAAGTAAACTGAAAGATAAATCAAATTATTCATATTTGCAATTTTATGTGTGTTTGCTCGTTTTCAAAGAGTTGGGCATAGTTATTACGGATGATATGGACACACAAATTTTGGCAATCACCAACAAAAAAAATCCGCTAAACGCCAGTGCGTTTTATAATAAACTCTCCACAATGAAAGTGAAAAATTAACAGAATTTTACAATATATAGTGTTTTATATGAATTAAATACCAGATATTTTGATTACTATTAAATTTAATTGACACAATTTTTAATAATTGTTTGCCAATTTGTCTACTATCTGATATAATAAAAGTGAGGGATTGTGCTATATTATATTCTATTCAATGACTATTATACACCAAGAGAAGCAGTAATTGTATTGTTAATTACAATTTTTGTTTACCTTGTATCTCTTACTTTGCACGAATTAGCCCATTCATTCACTGCATATAAAATGGGTGATCCCACTCCTAAACTTATGGGTAGACTTACGCTCAATCCATTTAAACATTTAAGTCTTGGCGGATTTTTGATGTTCGTGCTGTTAGGTATAGGTTGGGCAAAGCCTGTCCCTATCAATCCCTTGAATTTCAAAAAGTATAGAACGGGCATAAGATTAGTGTCTATTTCTGGGATTTTGACAAATTTCTTGTTAGGACTGATTGCTGCTATCATATATGCAATATTGCTTCCAACAGTAGGTTATATAAACACGGCAATGGAGTGCGTGTTCCTAGTCTTGCAATACTTTATGGTGGTGAATAGTTTCTTGGCACTATTTAATCTTATTCCGATTTATCCAATGGACGGATTCAATTTTGTCACTTCCTTTATGCGTGCGGATAATAGATATATCAAGTTTAATGTCAAAAATGGATTGAAATTATTATTATGCATTCTTTTGGTGACTTTATTGATAGAAACAATTTTCTCATTTGATTTGCTTGATTGGTATCTATCAATTTTGTATAATTATGTATATTTACCGATAAGTCTTTTAGGGGTATAGAATGGATGTTGTAGACACGTCAGACGAGATTTTGACAGAATCTTCATCTCAATTAACTTTCAAATTGGAGGGATTTGAAGGACCTCTAGATCTTTTGTTGCACTTGATCAAAGAGCACGATATGACCATCTGGGAAATCAAGATTAGTGAGATCACTGATCAATATATGAAATATATGGAAGGGATCACGGAACTTGATATGGAAGAAACGACAGCGTTCCTTGATATGGCAAGTAGATTGCTAGAGATAAAATCAAGAAGTCTATTGCCAGTAGAAACCTCAGAGGAAGAAGAGGAACAGATAGATCCAGAGACTCAACTGAAAATTCAACTTCAAGAATATCAACTATTCAAAGAGGCTGGCGGAGAATTGCATAATATTGAAAACGTGGATAGATTTTATAAACAGCCAGACAAAAATGTAGGAGATCCAAGAATAGTTTTCAATCAATTCAACTTAGATAAACTTTTAGATGCGTTTGCATTCATATTGATGAGGACAAAAGATAGAGACAATCCGCAAGAGAAGAAAATTAATCGTGATAGATGGACGGTTGCAGACAAAATTGCATTTCTAACTAATGTTTTGAAAGACAACAAAGAGATCAATTTCTTCAGTTTGTTTGATGATACATATTCAAAACTAGAAGTTATCACAGTATTTATGGCAATCTTAGAATTGTTGAAATTTCAAAAGATTGAGGTAGTGCAAAAAGAGCGCTACGCAGATATACTGATTAGAAGAAAGGAGATTAGCGATGAATCTTAAAGAAATAGCAAAGATCGTTGAAGGTGTGTTGTTTGTGTCGGGCGAAGGGGTTGAGATCGATGAATTCAAATCCCGCTTTGATATGAACGACAGAGAGTTCAACAAATGTCTAGATATTTTGAAAGAAAAATATAATGAAGATAGTGGAATTAATATTATTCAATATAAAACTAAAGTTCAATTATGCTCGAATCCACAGATAGTGGAGAATATTGCCGAGATATTGAATCCGATCAGGGAGCGTAGTTTGACCAAAGCGGCACTTGAAACAATCGCGATAATCGCATACAAGCAACCAATCACAAGGATGGAGATCGAGGGAATAAGAGGGGTGAATTGCGATTATGCGATTCAACTTTTGCAGGCAAACAATCTCATAGAAGTCGTAGGTAGAAAAGATGCGGTAGGCAAACCTCTTTTGTTCGGTACGACTGAAAATTTTTTGAAAAGATTTGAATTGAAGTCAATCGAATCACTTCCAAACTACAACGAATTGTTGGATAGAATACGCGTTATACATAGTGAGGGCGATTCGCTCTATAGAGAGTTTACTATTCCAGAGGAAGATGAAGAGACTGAAAAGAAAAGTTCTGCCGAAACGAATGAGGGCGAAGACCTTAATAATTCTGATACGCGATCAAACCACACCGATGAAACGGATGAAAACTCAGAGCAAAGAAAGGATGCCGTTTGATAAAAACTGATTGAGGCAATGGTCATTTTAAGTTAGTTAAAAAGCGCAAGAACAAAGAGCGTGGGCTTTTAACGAATGTTAAATTTTTCAAGAATTTATAGTTTTGCAAAGAAGGCAGAAATAAAATTTGATTAATATAAATTTTAACATTATGGTTTATATTTTTTGAATAGAAATGAGATAATATAAGATACTACTTTTATGTGGTATCTTATTTTCTTGTTTAGTACGATTATGAATATATTGACGATAATCTATCCATTTTTAATTTCGTTTGATGTTAGATTCAATATTTTGCGCCTAAAGGGCAGTGTAACAATCAAGATTTTCAACAAAATAAAGTTAGAGTTTAAAATTCGTATAAAAAATGGCTATATTTATATTAATCATAAGAATAAATTGAGGAAAGAGAAGATCAGCAAGACAAATTTCAATTTTATGTTTTTAATCACACTCTTGAATCAATTATACTTTAGAGAACAATTCCTATCGTTTTATTTCAAAACAAATTTTGGCTTTGTGCTAGATTCTAATGTGACGGCAGTTGTTTGTGGATATATTGACGTCATTGGGAAATCTTTGTTGGCAAAACTAAAAAACAATAAAAAATCTTCACATATTTTTATAGATATTGAGCCACAATATAATCAAGATATATTTAATGTCAGGCTAGAAAATACTATCCGAATGTCTATCTTCGACATTTTGTATTCGCTAGTTTATACATCATTTGGAGTATGGAGAAAATATGAAAAAAATGGAACGAATTAATTTCAAAAAAGACAGCAAAATTGAGTCATTAATAGACGTATCTTTGCAAAAGATTCGCACAATGATTGACGTAAATTGTGTCATTGGCAGTGCCATCACTATGCCAGATGATAGCATTATCATACCTATTTCAAAGGTGAGCGTTGGTTTTGTCGCGGGTGGCGGAGAATACAATGACCTTAACGCAAAGCGAAATTCTGCAGATTTTCCTATGGCTGGAGGAACGGGTGGCGGATTCACAGTGTCTCCTATAGGCTTTTTCGTGGTCAGCAAGGACAAGTTCAAAATCATTCACGCAGATAAATCCACTGCATATTTAGGTTTAATCAAGAATGCGACTGAAGTATTGAAAAAATTTGCGGAGAAATTGAAATGAAAACAAAGATAATAAAAAAAAGTCTAATTCTTTTATGTCTATTGCTGATGTCTTTTTTGCCAATTTCAAATCTTTGTTTGCAAAGAATTGAGAACGTAAGTGCAAATTATATCCCAACTTCTAGTGCCAAAGGGATGTGTGTGATAGAAAAGGAAAGCGGAAGAGTGTTATACTCAAAAAATAAAGATCAAAAACTCCACATGGCATCAACTACTAAGGTGGCAACCGCACTTACTGCAATTGAAAATTGTGATAATCTAGACGAGATGATTGTTGTAAATGAAAGATCGGTTGGAGTAGAGGGCACCTCTATATATTTAAGGAAAGATGAAGAAATCAAAGTTATTGATCTTTTGTATGGTTTAATGTTGAGGAGTGGAAACGATTCGGCTACGGCTTTGGCATATCATATAGGAGGAAGTGTCGATGACTTTGCCAAAATGATGAACGAAACTGCAAAAAAGGCGGGAGCCAACAACTCAAATTTTGTCAACCCTCACGGATTGGATGATCCAAATCATTATACGACCGCTTATGATCTAGCGAAAATCACTGCCTATGCTTTAAACAACCCAATATTTGCAAAGATAGTATCTACCAAAAATTATGTTATAGAAGAGACAAATAAATCGGAAAAGAGATATCTGACTAATAAGAACAGACTATTGTCCAGTCTGGAAGGTTGTTGCGGGGTGAAGACGGGATTTACGAGCAAAGCAGGAAGATGTCTAGTCAGTGCTAGCAAAAGAAATGATTGCACTATTGTGTGTGTGGTTTTGAATTGCGGACCGATGTTCGAAGAAAGTAGTGCACTGATCAATTCGGCATTTGACGAGTTTGAATTTAAGAAAATAATAGACAAAGAAAAGGAAATCTATAATGAATATATATTGAGCGAGAAAGAGGGCAAATTGTATTTATACACTGATGAAGATTTCTGTTATCCGCTACGATCAGATGAGTTCAAAGATGTTAAGATAAACTATTCAGTTGATCTAAAAGATGCAAAATCTGGAGACGAAGTGGGCAAAATTGATATTTTCTTCAAAAATGACTTGATTAAAAGTTTAAAATTGTATACAATGAATAAAATAGATAAGTTGCTAGACAACAAAACTTTACAAATCGAAGAAATTTTATGGGAAGAAAATATAGATGAGGATCAATAAATATATTGCACAATGTGGTATTGCAAGCAGAAGAAAAGCAGAAGATATAATCAAATTGGGAAAGATTAAAGTGAATGGAAAAGTCACTACTGATTTGTCTACCGACATAAGAGACACAGACATCGTTTCAATAGATAACAAAACTATAAAGGTTGTGTCAAATTACGTTTATTATAAACTAAACAAACCCAAAGGGTATATTACGTCCACTTCTGACGACAAAGATAGAAAGACAGTCATCAATTTAATGCGAGGGGTACATTATCGTGTTTTTCCTATAGGAAGGTTAGATTATGATACTGAAGGATTGCTCTTGCTCACAAACGATGGAGATATTGCAAACATTTTGACCAAACCAAATAGTGAGGTCAAGAAAACATATGTTGTCCATATAGAAGGCTTTATTAATAAGGATGATATCAAGAAATTATCCTCAGGTGTAGATATAGGAGATTACATCACGAGACCTTGCAGTGTAGAGTTGATAGAGACTAATGAAACACAATCAAAATTAAAGGTGGCAATCACTGAAGGCAAAAATAGACAAATTAGGAAAATGTTCTCGTCAATTGGTAAAGAAGTCACATTTTTAAGACGTATTCAAATAGGTGATATCAAACTTGGCGGACTGTCTAGAGGCGAATATGCGCCACTCAATCAAAAAGAAATTAGATATTTGAAATCATTGAAGAAGTAGAGTATTCTACTTTTTTATATACTTTCAAATGAAAAATCAATTTTTTAATCGAAATTTTATATTATTTGACGATTTACTATTAAAAAATTGCCAAACAAACGGAAAAGTGCTAGAATATAATAATGATGGATATTTATGATTGTATTATAATAGGTGGCGGTGCATCTGGTATGATGGCATCAATTTTTTCAGCAAAAAACGGATACAATACTCTACTATTGGAGCATAATGAAAAATTAGGCAAAAAATTGTATATTACTGGCAAGGGTAGATGCAATTTGACAAACAATAGTTCAATAGAAAATCATCTTCAAAATATTGTGACTAATAGCAAATTTATGTATTCAGCATTATACAATTTTCCACCAAATAAAGTAATGGAGTTTTTTTCTGACGCAGGATTGAGGCTGAAAACTGAGCGTGGCAATAGGGTATTTCCATCAAGTGACAAATCTAGTGATGTAATCAATACTCTTATTGATCAAATGTATAATTATTCAGTAAAATACGAATTAAATACCGCAGTAGAGCGTGTAGAAAAAATTGACAAAATTTTCTATATCTATTGTAGAAATGGTATAATCTACACCACATATAGATTAATTGTCGCCAGTGGTGGAGTTTCATATTCTGGTACTGGTGCCACGAAAATTGGCTATGATATAGCACGTCATTTTGGGCACAACATCATTAGACCAAAAAGTGCTCTATGTCCCATTGTGCTGAAAGAGCACACTGTAGCACTTAATGGATTGAGTTTGAAAAATGTTAGGCTAACTATTATTCTAAATAATGGTAAAGAGTTTAGCGAATTTGGTGAACTTTTGTTCACTTATACATCACTGAGTGGTCCAATAGCGTTGGCGCTCTCTAGTGAAATAAATAAATATAGTCTCAATAACGCGATCGCAAGAATTGATTTCAAGCCTGCGCTATCTTATGAAGAACTAGATATTAAATTCCAAAAAGAATTCAAAACTTTTGCCAAAAAAGATTTACGCAACTATATCAAAACTTTGCTACCAAATAAATTTTGTGAATATTTCTTCGTGCGAACTGGGTTAAAAAATGAGAAATTGGCAGATCTTACCAAAGAAAATAGACAGCATATTATAAATTTGTTAAAAAAATTTGACTTTTCTATAAAATCATTAGATAATATAAATGTTGGTATAGTCACCTCAGGTGGTGTGGACGTAAAAGAGATCAATTCCAAGACTTGTGAAAGTAAATTGGTAGAGAATTTGTATTTTATCGGAGAGGTTTTGGATGTAGATGCCCTGACAGGAGGATATAATCTTCAGATAGCGTGGTCCACAGCATACCTAGCAGGTAATAACTTAAAAGGATAAATTTCTATGCTTTTTTATATTGCAATTACATTGATTATGATACCGTGCTTGATTCTTTTTCCTATCAAAAAGATAGGCAAAAAACATTTGAAGCAACTGAAGGGCAAGAATTTCATAATTTCTTGCAATCATACTTCGAATCTTGATCCAGTGATGATTGACATTACTTTTAATAAAAAGCATAGGATCTTGGCGAAAAAAGAATTGTTCAAAAACAAGTTCATTTCCGCTTGTTTAAAGAGTCTCGGTGCTGTACCTGTAGATAGGTCACAAGCCGATCCTCGAGCGGTGAAAGAGATCCTTTCTCTACTGAAAAAGAATAAACCTATTTTAATTTTTCCACAAGGAACTAGGGCAAAAACTGTTAATATCGAAGAGGGAGGGGCAAAAGAAGGCGTAGCATTATTTTCTCTACGTACAAACACGCCAGTTGTGCCTATGATGTTTACGCGAAAAATTAAAATATTTAGACGTACAAAACTTATAATAGGTGAACCAATTTATCCTGATATCACTAGGAAAAAAGATAAAGAATATCTAGATGAATATGCCAACTTGATTATATCTAAAATGAACGATTTATTAAAGGAGAATTCACCTAATGAGAATGAAAGATTTTAATATTAATATGACTCAGTATAATCGCGGAGATATCATTACTGGCACCATTGTTATGATTGGAGCAAAAGAGGTGGTTGTTGCACTAGGTGGGCTAAAAGAAGGAGTTTTCCCACGTGAAGAACTTGATTCAGCATTTAAAATTGGCGATGCGATTTTAGTAATGGTTACGGGTGAGATTGACGATAAGGGCTGTCTGGTACTTACTCATTCTGGAGTAAATAAAGCGCTTGAGGACAAAGAAAAATTGAAAAATTTAAAAGTTGGAAGCGAATTGAATTTCAAAATCTCAGATGTCAATACTAGTGGGATACTAGGAGAATTTATGGGATACAGAGTATTTTTGCCATACTCTCAATGTGCTACAAAAGATTTTCTCAACAAAGATAGTTTGATCAATCGAGAAATTACTGCTATAGTGATCGAATTGAATAATATAAAAAAATCAATTGTATGTAGTACAAAGTTATTGGAAGAAAATCAAACGGTTCCAGTTCAGATCAATGAAATTTTGAATGGAACAGTGATAAAATTGGAAGATAAATATGCTATAGTCCTGTTGGGCAATGGTGCAAAAGCAAAATTATCAATCTCTGAGGCCTCATACGAACATATCAATAGTTTGAAAGATATCGTAGAACTCAACAAAAGTTACGATTTCAAAGTGTTAGACACAAACGGCGATTATTCTAGGATAAGCGTAGGTTTGAAGCAGTTGAAAGAAAATCCATTAGATATTCAATTTAATCAATTAAATATTGGAGATGAAGTTTCAGGTCAGGTGGTCAAAATTCTGCCTGTCGGAGCGGTTGTAAAATTGGATAACGGATTGACCGCTCTTGCAATCACGAAAGAGAATAGCGATAGAGCGAATATAGCCACTCATCATATATATAAATTGAATAGTAGAGTCAATGGAATTATCTCTAAAATAAATAGAGAAAATCATAAAATAAATATTTTGACAAATATTAAAAAAGACAACAACAGATAATGGATAATGATAATATTATGATATTCTGAATAAATAAAATTTGATGCATTTAATAGATGCACCATAGTTTATATACATACAAATAAATTTTTTAACATTTCATTAAGAATAATGAAATCATTTTTGGTTATAATATTTATCTTAAAATTATTTATTTTACTATCAATATTAAGACCAATAGATTCAAATTAGAATTTGAAATCGAAATATAAACATAATCATTATTAAATGAAAATATATATATTCAGATGTTTTGCTTTATTATTAATTATTTTAGCACATCAGACTAGTTATGAGATGATGAAATTAACTATATAAAACAAAAAATCTGCTAAAATTATCATATTTTTACGAAAATTTAAAATATTTTTTACATTTTTCGACAAAATATTTGTAAAATTTTTCCAATTTTTATATTATTTTTCCGTGTCTAAAAAGACAGTTACGTTCTCAATATATTGCATTTTGATAATAACCGTGTTAGTGTTATTCCTCGTTTTCTTTTCTATCAACTCAGCAAGTGCTACAGAGGAAAATAATTCTCAATCTAGCACTCAAGTTTCAGAAGATGAACAAGTTGGTTTACCCGACATAGACGATACAGATGAGGACGAGCCAAGTATTGATGATTTGCCAGATGATTCAACGGATGAACCTAATGATCCTCCAATAGATTCGGATGAAACGGACGATAATGATTCAACATCAGATGTTGAGGATGAAACAAACGACAATCAGCCATCTATAGACGTCGATGACGAGACGAACAGTGATCCACCAACGGACATTGAAGACGATATAACCTATGCCACAACTCTCACATTAAAATGTCCAAGAAGTATAACTATCACTTTATCTAAATCTGTATCTCTGATTGGTGATTATATTTTGATTCGACCAGCAGATAGCGTCAGATATTTGACATATACAATCTCGGGCAAATATGGGAGCGAACCATCAGGAATTACATTTTCAGATAATATCATCACAGCAAAAGAAGTGGGTACATATTATATCGAATTTACTGTTCCCAAATCTAACGGTCATTATCTCACAGACGGGATACAGGTGTCTGTAGTCGATATTGAAAATACCAACATAGTTCAAGTCACCACCACTTTATATATTGGTTCAGAATATAGTTTGAGTGAAGTATTTGAGTGTAATACTAAAACCGATATAAAGATTACAGTTGTCGATACAAATTTATTAAAGTATGGAAATCGGACATTTACGCCAATATCTGAAGGTGAGGCAAGGATTGAGATAAGTCTAATTTATGATTATGTTAAATACAATTATTGTTATTCTTTGGCGATTGAACCAAAGCCTCTACCGCCAGAATATACAATAGAGATATATGATCTAGATCGGGATTTAATAGAATTGACTATCGATACATACTATTTCATACAATATAATGTGATAGACAAAAATGGTGTAACCGCTCAACAGAAAATCAAAGTGACAAGTTCGAATGCTGAAATTGTCGAAGTTATAAGTATAGACCATCCTCTTATTTTGATAAAAAGCGAACAAAAAGGCGAGGTGATTTTGACTTTGACTTGCCTGTCAGATGAAAGCATAACCAAAGAGTTAAAGATAATTGTTAAATAAAGTTATTCTGTAGATATGGCGTTAAAAATACTTTGTCTCAATGTTTTATGACCTTTTTCATTGTTTGGTAGCATAGATAAATTAATTATTGTACACATATTAAATATATTAAAATCCGATATAATCAATAGTCGGAGAAATAAGTATTTAAAATTTTGCATTGGCAAATTTTTCAAATTGAATCAAATAAATTTATTTAATTTAATAAAATTTTTAAAATTACTACGAAACAATTTACAAAAATTATCGTTTTTGTTAAACTAAAAATATGAAGGCAATGGGGATTGATTTTGGACTAGCACGCATAGGTATAGCACTTTCGGATGAAACTAAATTTTTAGCATCACCATACATCACATACAAAAGGAAGAATGAAAAAGAAGATATAGATTTTTTTATTGATCTAATCAATCATCAAAATGTCGATGAAATAATCTGCGGGCTACCTCTCAATATGCAGGGCGAAGAACAACATATTGCAAGATTGACACGCGAATTTATTCGGAAACTTTCAGACTCTCTAGATCAGCATCCAAATCAAAAAAAGGTTAAAATCGAATTTGTAGATGAAAGGATGTCATCCATCATTGCAGACGACATTTTGAAAAACACGATCAAAGATTGGAAAAAACGAAAAGAAAAACTAGATAGTGTGTCCGCATCAATCATATTGCAAGATTATTTAGATTTAAGGAGATAAAATGGAAAAAATAAAACAAGAAAGCAAATCTATGAAAAAGAAATCAAAGGATCCTATCGCTCAGATTCTAGACGAGGATAATACAGAAAATATTTTTTATCCAGATGTAAACAATGTGCCTATCGAATTTGAGCAAGTGGCGCTTATCCCTCTAGACAGCACGGGGAAATTATATACTATTTTAATACCTGTCACCCCTATGGAAAATGTGGAAGAGGGAGAAGGCGTTTTGTTTGAAGTGGATGAGGAGGACAGGAAGTTAATTCCAATAAACGACAACAAAATAATAGATGAGGTATTGGAAATCTATCAAAAGTTGATTGATGAGGGCTCAGCAAATTAATTTTGGATATTTACTCAAATTTTTAAATTATATCCTCAAATATTGCAATTAAGATAAATAAAATGACTTAAATATTAAAAATTTAAAGTTTTTTATTGACAAAAACTATAAAACTTGCTACACTAAGTCCGTTCAAAGAATAGCACCTATTATGATTGCTAGTCTGTTGCCTTTATGGTTTATAGCAAAATGAGTAATAGGGAAGAAGACAAACAGGAGGTTAATTTTATGTCAGTTATTTCAATGAAACAATTATTAGAAGCGGGTTGCCATTTTGGTCATCAGACTAGGAAATGGAATCCAAAGATGAAGAAGTTTATCTTCACGGATAGGAATGATATCCACATTATCAATCTTGAAGATACTTCCAAAAAGATAGATGAGGCTTATGTATTCATCAAAGAGAAAGTGCTTGCAGGCGCGAATGTATTGTTCATCGGCACGAAGAAACAAGCGAGCGAGACGGTCAAACAAGAGGCTGAAAGGTCTGGTATGTTCTATGTGAACACCCGTTGGCTCGGCGGTACTCTCACCAATTTCTCAACGATCAGAAAGAGAATCGATAGAATGAACAAATTGAACAATATGGAAACTTTAGGCGACTTTGATTTGCTTCCTAAAAAAGAGGTCATCAAATTGAAAGCCGAGAGAGACAAATTGGCAAACAATTTGACAGGTATCAAAGATATGACATCTCTTCCAGGACTTATCATTTTGGTTGATCCGCACACAGAGCATATTGCAGTGAAGGAAGCGAAGAAACTGCACATTCCTACAGTTGGAATTGTTGACACGAACAGCGATCCAGATGATGTAGATTATTGCATTCCAGCCAACGATGATGCGATTGGTTCAGTCAAGTTGATTTTAAGCGCACTCACAGATGCTATTTTGGAGGCAAAGGGTGGCGTCATTCTTCACGATCCTAATGCTGAAGACGAAGATGTATCTATGGAGGCTATGGTAAGTGGCGAGATCGTGAAAGACGAAGACAAGCCAGAAGAGAAGAAAAGACCCGTAAGAGCGAAGAAAGATAAGAAAGTCGAATCAGCCGAAGAGACTTCAAGCGAAGAGTAATAGAAAATAGAAGATTATGTGAGTGATTGAAATTGTTGGAATAATAGCATCTATATTAGTATAGATATCAATGTGTTTCAATTCTACCTCATATAAAGGTTCTCTTTTGATGCGGACGTTCAATTTGGTAGCGTTATACTTATAGTTTATGGTTCATTGATACGAGCGTTTAGTGATATTTTAAATGGTGTGCTAGTATTGGTGAATATTTACTATCTAATAGATTTAATAGTTAAAATTCAAAAATAAAATAAATAAGGAGTAATTTATGAACATTACAGCAAAAGATGTCGCTCAATTGCGCGATATGACTGGTGCAGGAATGATGGATTGCAAAAAGGCATTGGTAGACGCCGATGGCAATATGGATAAGGCTGTCGAACTTCTACGCGAAAGAGGAGTTGCTAAGGCTGCCAAGAAAGAGGGCAGAATCGCAGCCGAAGGATTCATTGACTCTTATGTGCACGGTGGCGGAAGTTTTGCTTCCCTTGTTGAAATCAACACAGAGACAGATTTTGCGGCAAAAAATGAAGAATTGAGAGAGTTTGCTCACAATATTGCGATGCAGGTTGTAGCATCACGTCCTATTTGTGTGAATATTGATGAGGTTCCACAAGACAAAATCGATGCAGAACGCAATATCTATCGTGTTCAACTTTTGAATGAAGGCAAACCTGAGGCAATGGTAGACAAAATCGTCGATGGCAAGATCAACAAATATTATGAAGAAGTCGTTTTGATGGAGCAACCTTATATTAGAGACGATTCAGGCAAGAAAAAGGTCAAAGACGTTTTGACTGAATTAGTTGCTAAAATCGGTGAGAAAATCACTATCAGACGTTTCTATATGATGACAATGGGTGAAGGACTTACCAAGCGTAATGACGACTTTGCGGCAGAAGTTGCGGCTCAGACCAAAACAAAATAGTATATCAACCTTTTTGATGTTTAATGAAACTTTTGAGTTTTTGCTCAGAAGTTTTTTTTGTTGATATTAATGGAAATTTTTGATTTTTTCTTAATAATTTATAATAACCTATTCTTAGGATAATTTTACGAAAAATTTAATTTTATCAATATATTTCATTGAATAAATAGTATGATGAGATAGACTATTTTTTTCGTTTTTATGAATGAAAACCAGCGGAATTTACCTATTTCCCCCCTCAGATAGCAGATATTTATATAAATATATGAAAATTTATATAAAATTTTCGTATGGCATATTGAATTTACTTGACAAGGCTAGGGGGGGGGGGCATTAGAATATAAGTGTATAATAATGTACGGAAAATACAAATTAATACAAAGGAGATAAGATGGAAAATCAAGAAAAGAAACCAAAGTCAACCAAGAATACAAACGCAAAGGATGTAGAGAAGAAAGTCTCTACATCGAAAGCAAGCAAAGCGAATGCCACCACTCAAGAAAGAGCAGTGAAATCTAATGCTAGTAAGCAGAGTGCAAGCAAGAGAGGTGTCAAGACTGAACCTAAGCAGACTGACGAGGTAGTGAAAGGTCAAGAGGTCGCTGTAGACACAGCAGATGTGGAGAGGAACAGTTCGAGTGACGACTTCAGTATACAGAGTCAGGGCGAGAGGATCAAGAAGAATGCGGGTAAGAATAGCAAGCGAAAGAAAGCAGCGATAGCCACTGCTGTAGTTTTGCTGGTCACAGCGAGCGTAGCAATACCTACAGCGGTATACCTATCTAGAAGGAAAGTGTCAGTAGATATCTCAAATAATATTGACGTGATACAAGAGTATACAGTAAATATCAAGCGAGGTAGCACGATCAAGGACATAGTTCCACAAGAGATCACGGGATATACATTCGTAGGGTTCTACAAGGATGCCGAACTCACCGTGCCATACAAAGATACGGATAAGATAAATAAAAATATGACCATATATGCCAAGTATGAGGCGAATGTATATAAGGTGACCTTCCCAACCAGCCCAGCATTCACCATTGAGGGCGAGGATATAGTGAACAACCAGGTAGAGATAGAGTACAACACAGAGTATAGATTCAAACTAAATCTCGCTACAGGTTATAACGAGAGCGATATCACAGTCAAAGTGAATGGAGAGACCATCACACCAGATAAAGAAGGATACTATACTCTCACAATCTATGGAGACACACTAGTAGAGGTAGAAGGCGTGGAGATCAACACCTATGAGGTGACATTCTATGATAGCCTAGAGAAAAACGAGATATATCAAAGACTAGACATAGATTACAACGAACTCTGCACCTACACAGGCGTCACTCCAACTAAGCATAGCACCCATACATATACCTACACATTCATAGGCTGGGTAGATGCGGATGGTAATCCGGTAGACCTCAGCACTACCAATATAGTGACCGATCTAGAACTCTTCGCCAACTTCCGAGAAGAATATATAGAGTACACGATATCCAAGCCAGAGCAAGTGAATGTGAAATTCGGAGATCTGTATTTATCCAACACAGCCACACTTCACTATGGAGATATAGTAGAGATAACTTATGACACCACAGAGGGACACGATGTCACTGCTTTTTCTGTATCAGGAGCAGAGAAAGTAGAGGGGAGTGAGAATCAATATAAGATCACAGGCAACCTAGTGGTCACCTATAGTGAGGAGATACAGAAATTCACAGTGCAAATAGTGTCTAGCAATTTTGAATATGGTTCAATTAATCAATCTAGCATAACAGTAGAGTATGGCACGACATATACAGTGGAAGGGAATGTATTAAGATTTAGTGATGGACAGACTGTGACAGCCACACCAGAGACAAACACTGCTCAGTATACATATACTTTTTTAGATTGGACAAGTGAGAGTGGCACAGTCACGGGAGAGGCTACGATCACAGCGAACTTCACTCGAGAGACGAATACCTACACAGTGTCTATTCAGAGCAACAATACAGAGTATGGCACAGTGACTGAATCTAGCGTGACAGTAGAGTATGGCACGGAGATAACCGTCAGTGGCAATACGATAACGATAGGAGAATATGCGATCACTGCTACACCTACTACCAGCACAGCACAATACTCATATTCATTCGCTAGTTGGAGCACTGGCAACACTACTGTCACAGGAGAGATTACAATCACAGCCACATTCACTCAAACAGTACAGACATATACCGTGACTTGGCAGAACTGGGACGGCACCACTCTAGAGACAGACACATCAGTTCCTTACGGCACTACTCCAGAGTACAACGGAGAGACCCCTACACGTGAGGAGACCGCAAGCCATAGTTATACCTTCATAGGATGGGATCAAGAGATAAGCCCAGTGACAGGAGACATCACATACACAGCCATATTCGACTCTGAGATCAAAGCGAGTTATGACTTCACCATAGAGGACGGCATCATCACCTCATACACAGGAAATGACACATACGTAGTTCTCCCAAGCACATATTCACTAAGTGAACCAATGGCGGTCTATGATTGTGCATTAGGTTATAGCGTCCTAATGAATATCATGTCGGGAACTGGAAATTATTTTGAGATGTTAAATTATTCACCATTTGGATTTTATTTAATAGAAGATCAAGTTAAGGTCTTATTTACTAATATAAATGAGTTTATAGAATACCTTAACTCAATTACATCGCTAAATCTACCATTCCAAATTGAATTGATATATGAATATGAGGTAGAAAGTTTAGATTCAATGACTACAGATACCAGATTGTTAGCACTGTTAGATTGGACAGATACAGCAGGAAACACATTTTCTATAGAAACTGCAGATGGGAAAACACTATCAGGTTTGACCAAAGCGAATTATATTAGCGAAATCAACGCTCTCTATTCGGATTCGGGCAACATTGATTCAGCATTTCCAGCCAAAGTGAGCATATCACCATATATGATGCAATACGCTGTACCAGGAGATGACTATGAGGTGACCAGCATAGGAGGTGGTGCATTCGGCGAATGTAGCAGTCTCACCAGTATCACTATACCAGATAGTGTGACCAGCATAGGAAATTCTGCATTCGAAGGTTGTACCAGTCTCACCAGCATCATCATACCAGATAGTGTGACCAGCATAGGAGAGTGGGCATTCTCAGGATGTAGCAGTCTCACTAACATCATTATACCAAAGAGCGTGACTAGCATAGGAGAGTATGCATTCTCAGGATGTAGCAGTCTCACCAGCATCACTATACCAGATAGTGTGACCAGCATAGGAGAGAGGGTATTCAATAATTGTTATAATCTCACCAGCATCACCATACCAGATAGTGTGACCAGCATAGGATATTATGCATTCGAAGATTGTAGCAGTCTCACCAGTGTGACTATAGAGAGCAATTATGCGTACGCGAATGCGGGTACAGGATATTATCAATGTGGATATCTTTTAGAAAATGCTACTGAGGTGAGGGTGCTGATCAGTTGTATTGAAGAGGGTAGCACGAATAGTTATCTTGAGGACACAGCGACCTTCACCAAGACCACCTCTGAGGACGGACTATATTATATTTACACAAAAAGGTAATGATTGAATATGCGTGAGAATTATAAGATATCTATCATCATCCCAGTGTACAATGCGATTAAATATTTGCCAAAGTGTATTGAATCTATATTGTCACAGACTTATGGCAATCTGGAGGTCATTTTCGTGGATGACGCCTCTACGGACGGCAGTAGAGAGTATATAGAGAAGATTATAGATAGATTCAAACAAGCGAGATTGATCAAGAATGAGACTAATATCAAGCCATTTTTGTCGAGGATCAAAGGGTTTGAGCAATGCACGGGAGATTTCGTCATTTGTTTAGACGGTGATGATTATGTCGATAGTGATTATTATGAAAAATTGCTGAATAAAATAGTCGAGACAGATGCGGATATGTGCATAGGAGATACGACGATGGAGGGCTATCAGAACATAATCGATTCGTCCACATTTGATTTCCGTACGGAATATTATGAAGGCGGAGAATGCCTAGACTACTTGCTTTTCTCAAACGAGAATAGGAATTTCTCCGTCTGGAACAAACTGGTGAAACGATCGGTCTTGAATACTGCGCTAGAGGATATGAAACAATATAATAATATTGAAAATAAGATCAGTTTCAGTGACGATGTCATCACATTGCTAATAGTGGGATACTACGTGAAAAAATTGGTGGCTATGTTGGGACCTTGTTATCATTATGTGTATCATTACGAGCAGTCTACGAACATCACAGACAAAGATCAACTTGCATTTCAATTGTATAGTTTGAAAAGGGGACGCAATATTGCATTGGATTTTTTGGAAAAGAAAAATCTATTGGCTAAATATGAAGATTCTATAATCAGGAGATTCAATAAATCCTTTCTAAAACTAAAAAATGATGCCTATGTCAATGGGTATATGAAGGATCCAAATATAAAAAAATCATTCGAATCTACGATAGTTGATTTGCGAAATTCGAATTTATATGGTAATATGAAGAAAGTAAATATTTTCAAGCCATTTGAAAAATATAAGCATTAGATGTTTCGTCCATCTAGGTTTGATTTTGATAATATTTACGAAATATATGAATTATGACAGAGAAGAAAATATCTATTTTAATACCAGTATATAATGTGAAAAGATTTCTGCCTAAGTGCATTGATTCGCTAGTCAATCAGACCTATGGCAATCTTGAGATTATTTTCGTGGATGACGCCTCTACAGACGGCAGTAGAGAGTATCTTGAGGAAAACATTAATAGGTTGAAAAATGCGAGATTGATCCTGCACGAGCGAAACAAAAATTTGTTTTTGACACGAATCTCTGCTATGCGTGAGTGTACAGGAGATTTCATCATCTGCCTAGATAGCGATGACTATGTGGACTATGATTATTACGAAGTGCTGGTCAAAAGAATGATCGATACTGGGGCGGATATGTGCATAGGCGATATGCAGTTTGAGAACGGGGACAAGAAATTCGATAGATTTTCTAATGCAAGATTCGAAAAAGATTGCTACCTAAACGGCGAGTGTATTGACTATCTTCTCTTTTCGAATAACAATCAATTAATTTCGGTTTGGAACAAAATGATCAGTCGCAGGGTGCTGGATCGCTCGCTCACAGATATTGAGAAAATGGTGGATGGTGCGGAGGGTATAAATGTGTGTGAGGACAATATTTTCCTATTCGTTTTCGCGTACTATACTGAAAAACTTGTACGTGCCACTGGATCTAAATATCACTATGTACAACACGACAATCAATCGACCGTTTTCAATGACAAGGACAAATTAATTTCACAACTAAATAGCCTACAAAAAGCCGTTGATAGAATCATAATTTTTTTGAAAGAAAGAAATCTGTATCAACAATATGAAGACCGGATATTGAATAAATATAATTCGGTTTTTCTATTTTTGAAAAACAAGGTATATCAAAACGGATTTTCAAAAGATCCAGAGATTAAAAAAGCGTTTAATTTTGATTTTAAATCTAAATTTAAGTTCAAATATTCAGACAAACCTAAAATAAATTTATTTAAATTCGATAATTTTAAAAACATAAAGTTAAAATAATATTACAAATACAAATCACTACTATTGGCGTTATCCAAAATAGACTCCGTAGAGTTTAATTGATCACATAAATTTTGTAAAATTAACAGTTTGATACTCATTATACTTTTGAGTTTACATACTGTTATTTTTTTCCGTATCAATTACATAAATAATATACATAAAATACTTTCAGAAAATAAACGCAGATTATAATTATAAAACGATAAATTTTGATTTTTAATCGCGAAAAGATAGAAAATATCATTTTGATTATCAAATAAGTTGCAATTTTTTTCAATATTTTGTAGTATAAACTTATAGGAGAAATTATGAACGAAAATGTTGAAATGGCAAAAATGGAATTTGAGGATAATTTGAACAAACAATTCAATAGGTTGATCGACGAGTATATGATGATCAGGGTCGGCAGGGCAAACCCTAAGTTGATAGAGAATATCAAAGTCGACTATTACGGCACACGCACGCCGATCATTCAGACTGGCAACATCACAGTGCAAGACGCACGAATGCTCGTGATATCCCCTTGGGATGCTAGCACCATCAAATCGATTAAGGCAGGGATTGAGTCCGCAAATTTGGGAGTATCGGTAAGCGATGACGGGAAGATCATTCGCGTGGGGTTCCCAATTCTCACCGAAGAGAGGAGAAGAGAGTTTTCAAAAGACGCAAAAAAACTTCTGGAAGAATGCAAGATTGCTATGAGGAACGCGAGAAGAGACTGCTTGGATATTTTCAAGGATATGAAGAAGAATTCTGAGATTAGCGAAGATGAGTATGTTGCGCTAGAAAAAGATGTGCAGAAATCTTTAGATACTTTCACGGAGAAAGCAGATAAGAGTTGTGAAAAGAAAATTGCAGAGATAATGGAAGTGTAGAATGAATTTTGAAAAATTGAAAAATGATCCAAGACTGCCACAGCACCTCGCTTTCATAATAGACGGCAACGGCAGATGGGCAAAACACAGGGGGCTACCAAGAAGTCTAGGGCATAAAGCGGGCTT
This sequence comes from uncultured Clostridia bacterium, assembly GCA_944383415.1. GTDB lineage: Bacteria > Bacillota > Clostridia > Christensenellales > UBA1242 > Onthoplasma. The sequence goes on from CALWPK010000006.1 coordinate 73,657, forward strand.
TGACAACCTCAAAAAGCACACTGAATACGTGGAACAGTTGGGAATAAAAAATTTATCTCTATATTGTTTTAGCAAAGAAAACTGGAATAGACCTAAGGATGAGGTTGACTATTTAATGACGTTATTTGATCAAATGTTAGACGAATACAAACGCGAATATTTGAATAGAGATGTGCGAATAATTATTTCTGGAGATATGGATGATATCAGGATTCCTGAGAGTGTGAGGGAAAAAGCAAAAGAATTGATGCTACTCACTAGGAATAAAACTGGATTTGTCATCAATCCTTGCATAAATTATGGTGGTAGACAAGAAATCTTGAAGGCGGTCAATGAGTTACTGCAAGAGGGCAAAAAACAAATAGATGCAAGCGAATTCGAAAAACATTTGTACACAAAAGATTTGCTCCCACTAGATTTCATCATTAGGACATCTGGAGAGTTGAGGACTAGCAATTTCTTGCCATATCAGTCTACATATAGCGAATGGTATTTTCCGAAAACTCTTTGGCCTAGTTTTAGCAAAAAAGATTTGGTACGTGCGCTGGTCGCATATTTGAAACGCAACAGACGATTCGGAGCAATAAAAGGATAAAGATGAAACAAAGATCAATTACAAGTTTTTTTATAGTTTTGGTGGTGGCACTCGCGGTCGCTAGTAAATTTTTGCCTTATGATATAGGTGATTACGTTTTCGATCTATTCATTTTGTGCGTCACAGTGGTCGCATCGTTTGAAATGAGTCACTTGATGGAAAGTTGCAATAAAAAAGTGAACAAATATCTTTCTTCAATGTATGCAATTTTCAACTATATCATTTTGATATGCTGTTTTAAACTGCTTGAATTTTATTATATCCTTTTGATCGAACTAGCAGGGTTAATTGTGTATTTTTGCCTAATTTTGATCACAGAGTCTATCAAAAACAATGCTAGGACTTTCAAAGAAAACGTAATGGTCAGTTTGAATAGTTTTTTAGTGTGTTTCTATCCTGGATTCTTGTTTTGTCTATTCTTAAATATTAATCATATTGATTTTTATGCAGGTGTTGAATATTTCTCAATTGCTTTTATACTGCTCGTATTCGCCATCACTATGCTTTCAGATACCTTTGCATACCTTATCGGTAGAACACTTAAAGGACCGAAACTTGCACCAACAATTAGTCCGAACAAAACAATTAGTGGGGCAATAGGTGGTCTATTGGGCGGAATCGCTGGCAGTATGCTAGTATATGCTTTGTCATACAATGTTGATTCAATGAGTTTAATCCTCACTATGTACAATCTTTCTTGGTGGCATTTCTTGATCGTGGGGTTGATCGGATCGTTGGTTAGCCAAATTGGTGATCTGGTTGAGAGCAAAATCAAGCGCGTTGCAAATATAAAAGACAGTGGCAACATCTTACCTGGTCATGGCGGAATGCTAGATAGAATCGATGCTATGATTTTCTGCGTCACATTCTTGTATGTAGTATGCTTCATTATTATTCTCTAAATTAACATAAATAATGCAGTTTATAATGCATTATTTTTTATAGCAAAAACTAAATTTTGAAATAAAAATTAGATCAAATTGCAAAAATTGTATTATTTTATAAATAAAAACATTTTTCAATTATTTTTCTTGCTTTTTTTCGTTATAATTATTATAATTTTTTAGTATAATTAAAGGAAAGTATGTCCAATTTGCTTAGTATAACATCTGTATTCACTTATATTGGCTATATTGTTTTAGCCATCATTGTTTTGCTATTTATGGTGCTAATTCACGAATTAGGGCATTATACCGCAGGTAAAATCTTAAAATTTAAAATCAATGAATTTAGTGTCGGATTTGGTCCTAAATTGATACAAAAAACCAAAAAAAATGGAGAGAAAATTACCCTAAGAGCACTGCCATTGGGTGGATATTGTGCTTTTGAAGGAGAGGGGGAAGATGGACAAACTAATTCCCAAGCGTTTAACAATCAAAAACCTTGGAAACGCCTAATTGTACTGTTTTTCGGTGCCTTTTTCAATTTCTTGAGCGGTATAATATTTTCATTTATTCTTTTAATATCCTCAGGCTACGATTTGGTAGAAATCAAGAATTTGAACGAAAATTCAATTAATTATAATACCTTTCAGACAGGAGATGTGATTTATGGTATTGATGGTACTGATATAGATTTTGTCCACGATGAATATTTCAACAATTTGCTTACTGTGAGTGTGACTGAATATTATTCTAAATATGCTGGTAGCATTGAAGATTTACAAAATGAAGTTTCATTTTCTGATGATGGAAAAACTTATTATCTTGATACTCAATCAATGATTTTTAATGTAAGGCGTCAGGGCGAAGATATTGAAATCACGGGTTATATTAATGTCATTTATAATGACAAAGGTGAGTATGCTGGATGGTCACTTTATAGTACAGAGCAAGCGGATTCGAACGAGTTTGCCATTGGGAATTATAAATATTCATTTTGGGAAAGTTTGATTGAGGCAGTTCCTTTCACTTGCAAATGGGCTTGGAAAATCATCGTGATATTCGGTCAATTGATTATTGGTCAACTTTCTTTGACATCGCTAGGCGGACCAGTCACCACGATAAACACCATCGCCTCGTATACTCAGACTGGAGGTTGGGCATATTTGGCGGTGTTGTTGCCTCTGATCGCCATAAACTTGGCAGTTTTCAATTTGCTACCAATACCTGCTCTAGACGGATTCCAAATGATATTCGTAATAATAGAATGGATCAGGAAAAAGCCGTTGAAGCAAACTGTGATTAATACAATCAATAATGTCGGACTAATAGTATTATTGTGTTTTGTGGTATTGGTTGATATACTGCAGTTTGTGTGATTTGGTCAGGATTGTTATAGTTGACAATTCTGACTTTTTTTGATATATTTACATTTATGAACGATAGACTAGATATTTTAGATAGATTATATGATGGATTAAAATTCAAAAACGCAACCTATACAGAAAATAATAATACCTGCGTAATGAATTTTTTGTACAATCCAGATGTTTTCAAGCCAAATGAACAAAATAGAATTGAATTATTAAACAAATTCAAAGAGATCATTGGGGATTATGTCAAATTTGATATAAAATTTACAAATTGCCCATTGGATAAACGCACTATAGCGAACTATACATATTCAACTATTGTCAATATATTTCCTGCGATTTCTAAAAATTTTACTTATGACGATGTATCGGTAAATATAGAGAATATGAAAGTAAATATCACTTTGCGTTTATCACCATCAGCGTATGAATATGCGAAGAGTCTGAATAGAGAGACTTTGATCGCTGAAAAATTGAAAGAAAGTTTTTTTGCTGATTTTTCTGTCCAATTCGAAAGAAAAGACGATGAGGTGGTCGTAGAAAACCGAATAGAAAGTAATGCTGAATTTATGTCATCAATCAAGGAGGCTGAGGAAAAAACTGTTTATGAATTGTCCAATCAGGCGAATATAATAGGAATAAATGATTATAATTTGGCTACAGATTTTACAAAAGTTAAGTCACCAGTTGAAAATGTAGCAATTTGTGGTGAAGTGAATTCTGTTCAGCGCAAGACATACAAGCGGAACTATACAAGAAATGGAGAGACGAAAGAAATTGAACGCGCCTTTTATAATTTTACACTGCGAAACGAAAACAAATTCTTGTATTGTGTAATTTTCCCAAAACAAGCAGATGAAGCGAAAGGTGATTTGATCGAAGTGGGGATGAAAGTGTGTTGTTTTGGTTCATTTAGGGAATTTAATGGCAAAATGAATTTTACAGCCAATTCAATCGCTCGATGTGAATTCAAACGAGAAGAAATAAAATCTCAATTTAAACACGTCAATGAAGAATATCATACCGTTTTCCCTCAAAAATATGTTGATTATGAACAAGCGGATCTATTTTCAGATGCCGAAAAGACTTTTGATGGCAGTTTCGTAGTGTTTGACTTGGAGACTACAGGACTTGAATCTACAAAGGATGAAATAATTGAGATTGGTGCGTGTAAAATTTTGCAGGGCAAAATTGTTGAAACGTTCTCTACTTTTGTCAAACCTAGTAGACATATTCCGAAAGAAATTACAGATCTGACGGGGATTGATGATACTATGGTTGAAAACGCTCCAACAATCAATTACGTATTGCCAGATTTTTATAAATTTTGCTATGCTTCGACAATGGTGGGGCACAATGTATCATTTGATATTTCATTTATATATTTCATAGCGAAAAAACTATCATATAATTTTGACAATCCACTAATGGACACATTGGAGATGGCGAGAGCGAAACTGCCAGGATTGAAGAATTACAAATTGTCTACAGTGGTAGAAAGACTCAATATTGTACTCGACAACGCGCACCGCGCCATCAATGACGCCACTGCTACCGCAAAAGTTTTTATAAAATTGTATTAAAACTATTGATTATTAGTTTCAAATATGATATACTAGTGCTGACGACTGAGGAGTGGCATTGCCACTCCTAATTAGTTTTATAGGAGTAATATGAGAGTATCAGATTTAGTTTTTGAAAGCATTAAGCCACTATTTCAAGGAGATATTAGATTAGTGGAAGTTGAGTATGTCAAGCGCAATGACGGGATGCATTTGATAGTCTATATAGACAAGGACGGCGGTGTCACGATAGACGATTGTGTCAAAGTCAATGATATCATCACTCAATATATGGATGATTTGAATCCTACAAATGATGCGTCATATATGTTGGACGTTTCATCTTATGGTTTGGATAGACCGCTCAAATATGATTGGCAATTCAAAAAATATGAAAATAAAAAGGTCAATGTCAAATTATATAGAAAGGTTGATGGTAAGAAAGAATTTGTTGCGACCCTTTTAGGTAAAGATGAAAAAGGATTTATGTTCAACCTTAATGATGAAAATTTTACTATAAATACTGCTGATGTAGCATATATTACACCATATATAGAATTTTAAGGAGTAGACAGAAAATGATTAATAAAGATTTTTTTGAAGCATTGAGAGATTTGGAAGCAGAAAAAGGAATAAAACAAGATGTTTTTATTTCAGCATTGGAGCAAGCGCTGACGGCTGCGTATAAAAAGAATAGTGGAGTAGCACGCAACGCACAGGTGAAATTGATACCCGAGAAGAACACTATTAAGATCTATTCATATAGGACAGTGGTAGACAACGTTGAAGATGAAGAAAAAGAAATCAGTCTGGAGGATGCTCACCAAATTAAACATTCATATAAAATTGGCGATTTGGTTATGCAAGAGGAGAGTACAAAGGAATTCAATCGTATAGCAGTACAGACTGCAAAACAAGTCATCACCCAAAAAATTAAAGAAATTGAGAAACAATCTGTTTACAAAGATATCGCGGAAAAAGAGGGTAAGTTGATTGTTGCCAATGTCAAACGTATGGATGGTGATAATGTTTATCTTGAGATTGGAGGGACGACATTAGAAGGCTTGCTTACAAAACATGATATGCTACCTACTGATCACTTCAAATTGGGAGACAAAGTGAAAGTTTATGTGCGTCATATACGTGATGATTTCAGAGGAACAGTCGTGCAAGTCACTAGGACACACACAAATTTTGTGAAATTGTTGTTGGAAATGGAAGTTCCGGAACTTACAAATGGAGAAGTAGATATCGTGGGTATCGTCCGCGAGGCAGGACTGAGGACAAAAATTGCAGTTTCTACTTCGGTGCCTAATCTTGATCCAGTAGGTGCATGTATCGGCAACAGAGGCAGTAGAATTAATTCAGTGATTAATGAATTGAACGGTGAAAAAATAGATATAATTAATTATAGCGACAATCCTGCAGATTATATCGTATCCGCTTTGAGTCCAGCGGAAGTCAGTGAAATCACTGTAGATACTGTAGCAGGTGTGGCAAATGTGATTGTCCCTGAAAATAAACTTTCGTTGGCAATTGGTAAGGGCGGGCACAATGTTCGACTTGCTGCCAAACTTACAGGCTACAAAATTGATGTTAAACCAGCGATTTCAGAATCTAATGTCCACAATAAATCAAATGATGTAGTTAGCACCAATAGCGCAAATATTATTCTTGACGACGATTTCTTCGATGATATTGATGAATAAGAGGCGAAGATGCATTTGAAACAATCTAGAAGATGTGTGGCTTGCAAAGAGAGCAAGCCTCAAAGTGAAATGCTGAGACTCACCAAAATTGATAATCAAATCATAATTGATAATAAAAATAAATTGGGTGGTAGAGGCGCTTATGTTTGTAAAAATAATGATTGTATGAAATTAGCGATTAAAAAGAAATTATTTAATCGAGCCTTTAAAATGAATATAGACAATTCAATTTATGAACAGTTAGGAGAATATGAACAAAATAATTAGTTATATTGGATTTGCGATCAAAGCACAAAAGGTTATCATAGGGCAATCACACTTGAAACGTACAGACAAAAAACTATTTTTAATTTTGGTGTGTTCATCTGCAAGTGAAAATTTGATTAACCTAGCAAAAAATTTAGCATTAAAAAACGAATGCGGTTTGATAATAACAAAACCAAAACTTGATATATTGACAAATATACAAGATGTAAAAATTATAGGAATCACTGACGAAAACCTAAGTAAAGCAATAATAGAAAATAAGGAGATGATTAATATTGGCTAACGAAACGAATAATCAAGAATTCAACAAATCAATTAAACAATTGCAGTCTATGGTAAAAGACAAGATGCTTATTAATCTTGCCGAAAAGTTTTTCAATCTGAAAACTGAGATGAGCAATTTAGTTCGTGCGGTTAAGGAAAAGGAAACGAAACTAATAATTGAAGAAAACAAACAGCAATCAGTCAAAGAACAGGTTAGTCAAATTCAGGAAACAAAACCTGAAATTGTTTTTGCTCCTCAAAAACAAGAAGTTATAATTGAGACGCAACAGACTAAGCAAGATGCTAATTTGAATAGAAATCAAAATATTTCAAGGCAACAATCTAACTCAAACGGCAATTACAACAATAGGAATAACTACAATAAAAATTTCAATGCTAACAATTCTAATAATTTCTATAGAGATAGGCGACCATTTAATAATAGACAACAAAATCAAAACAATCAGAATAGGCCGTACAATGCTAATAAACCAAATCAAAATTATAAGCCAGGTCAAAGACCACCATTCAATAAGGACAATCAAAACAAACGTCCATCAATAAATTATGCTCAACCTGTTATTACGGCAAGTCCCGCAAGGAATTTTGGTAATAAAAAGAAAGATAGCGATAGAGGAGAGGAAAAGAGAGCGTATTCAAAACGCGACTTAATCAAACGCGGAATGCTTGATTTCGAGGATACGGAAGATAGGATGGTGAATAGGAAAATCCGTCCTAAAAAGAAAGAAACAATTGAAAAAGTGATAGAAAAACCTCAGGGACCAGCAATTATAACCACTGACAATATCACCATCAAGTTGCTTTCCGAAGTGAGCGGAAGACCAGTAAGTGAAATTATTAAGAAGTTTATGCAACTGGGTATGATGATGACAATCAATTCCACAATTGATTTCCAAACCGCAGAATTGGTAATGTCGGATATGGGCATTGAATTAGTTCAGAAATTAGGCAAGACTAGTGAAGAAAAGTTGCAAGATGTTCAGAAAAATATTCGTTCGTATGACGAATCCGAAGCAATCGCTCGTCCACCAATCGTCACAGTTATGGGTCACGTAGATCACGGAAAGACCAGTTTGCTTGACTACATTAGAAAGACAAAAGTTACTTTAGGCGAAGCGGGTGGCATCACACAAGCGATCGGAGCATATAGAGTGAGTGTGAACAATAGGCATATTACATTCATTGATACGCCTGGACACGAAGCATTTACAGCAATGCGTGCTCGCGGTGCTTCTGTGACAGATATTGCTATATTAATTGTAGCGGCAGATGATGGGATAATGCCACAAACAATAGAAGCAATCAATCATATTAAATCAGCAAAGATACCAATGATTGTTGCGATAAATAAAATGGATAAACCTCAAGCAGATCCAGATAGAGTGATGCAACAATTGGCAGAACATAATGTATTGCCTGAAGCGTGGGGTGGAGACGCTATAATATGCAAAATTTCCGCTCATACAGGAGAGGGAATAGACAAATTGCTTGAAACGATTTTGCTTGTGGCTGATATGCAAGATTTGAAAGCAAATCCAAATGTGCCAGCAATTGGTACCATTCTCGAATCACGTTTGGACAAAGGAAAAGGGGCTGTGGCTTCATTGATAGTGCTTGATGGATCATTGCATATTGGTGACACGATCGTATCTGGAACAAGTATATGTAAAGTAAAAGCGATGATAGATGAAAACAACAAGATAGTCAAAGTGGCAGAGCCTTCAATGCCAGTAACTGTGCTTGGTTTTAATGAAGTACCTGTTGCAGGTGAATCATTCACTGTAGTTGATGAAAAATTGTCAAAGCAGATTGTAGAAGATAGAAAGGCTAAAATAAAAGAGGATTTGATCAAGCATAGTGGTGGCAACACATTGGAAGATTTGCTACAAAAGACAAGCGAAAAAGATGTCAAGATTCTAAATATAATTTTGAAGACAGATGTTCACGGTTCTCTTGAAGCAATAAAATCTTCCATTTTGAAATTGGTAAACGATGAAGTGAAGATCAATATTCTTCATAGCGGTGTAGGAGCGGTGAGCGAAAGTGATCTCATACTTGCAAATGCCTCAAACGCTATGGTGATCGCATTCAATGTCGGTCAGGATAGCAAAGTCAAAACTCTTGCGGATAGAATGAAAATTAAAATATATTCATACAAAATTATATATGAGTTGCTAGATGAGTTAGAACGTGTGATAAAGGGTATGAAAGAACCTAAATATGAAGAAGTCTATCTCGGACGCGCAGATGTCATTGCGGTATTCAAACTTTCAAATGTAGGAATTATTGCGGGATGTATGGTTAGAGATGGGAAAATAGTTCGAGGGGAACACGCTCGCATATATCGCGGAGATGAACTACTGATTGAAACAGAAATTAAATCCCTGAAAATTGTGAAAGACGATGTTAAAGAAGCAGGCAAAGATAGAGAATGTGGAATAAAGACAGGTTTTGACGATGTGGTAGTCGGAGATAGAATTGAATGCTACACTCTAAAAAGGATAGAAGAATGAAAAGTGTTAGAATAGAACGTATCAATAGCGAGATACAAAAAATTGTGTCAGAGATAATAGATACCAAATTGCGTGATCCTCAAATAGACGCCATAATTAGTGTAAATCAAGTAGATACTACACCAGATTTAGCGTATTCAAAAGTATATATATCATCCATTGGCAATACACCGAAAGAGGAAGTCATCGCACGCCTCAAGGGTGCTGGCGGTTTCATTCGCGGACAATTATCAAAAAATATCAATTTAAGGAAAACTCCGCGTCTAGAGTTTATTTTAGATACATCAGAAGAATATGCTAGCAAAATTGAAAATATTTTAAAAACTATAAAATATTCAACATCACCAGACGATACGGAAAATGAAAATGATTAAAGGTATTTTGGCGATCAACAAACCTAAGAATTGGACTAGTTTTGATGTCGTAAATAAGATTAAACACATCTTAAAAATCAGACAAGTCGGACATCTTGGCACACTTGATCCATTGGCTACGGGCGTTTTGTTGGTGACTATAGGCAGAGCGACAAAATTATTCGATTTTTTCCAAGAAAAGATAAAAACTTATTCGGCAAAATTTGAATTTGGTTATGAAACAGACTCTTTGGACAGCGATGGAAAAATTGTAAACGAAACCGATATAATTCCAAATCTCAATCAAATAAAGCACGTAATTGGCGATTTCATAGGCGAAATCGCTCAAATCCCACCTAAATATAGTGCTAAGAGCGTAAATGGAAAACGTGCGTATGAACTCGCTAGAAATAATATTGATTTTGAATTGATACCAAAGATTGTCAAGATATATAATATGAAAATCCTAGACTATACGCAAAATATTTTGACTTTAAATATACAATGCGGGAGCGGAACATATATCCGATCAATTTGTAGAGACTTGGCTCGCAAGTTAAATTCCTATGCCACAATGATTGACTTGACTCGAACAAGCGTCGGGAAAATAGGTGTAGAAGATTGCGTAGATATTCAGGATTTGAAAGAAAATAATATTTTAGATTATATAATCAAATTAGATGTTCTGATTGACATACCAATTATAAAATTGAATGAAAATCAAACTTATAAATTGTTAAATGGGCAGACTATTCAAACAAACTTACCGAATGGATCATACAAACTAAACGATGATACTGACACCATTGCTATCGTGTCTGTTTCAAAAAACAATGCAAAAATGTCATTATTTTTAAATTAATTTTGTTTATTGACGTCTAATCATTGTCAAAACAATAAAATTATGTTATACTAGATTTGATTAATTTAAGGAGAAACAATTATGATTACAGCAGGAGATATTAGAAAGGGAGTTATATTTGATGATGGTTCATCTACTGATCCTAAAAAACCTAGTTTATTTTTGGTGGTAGATTTTCAGCACGTAAAACCCGGCAAGGGAGCGGCTTTTGTGCGTACAACTCTAAAAAATATAATTACGGGCAAAGTGATTGAACGCACGTTCAATCCATCTGAAAAGATCAATGATATATCAATCGAGAGAAAAGAGATGATGTATCTATATAACGAAGGCGGTTTGTATTATTTTATGGATAATAATACTTATGATCAAATTCCGTTCAATTATGACACTGTGAAAGATGCTTTGAATTTTGTCGTTGAGAACACTAATTGCAACGTACAATTTTATAATGGTCAGCCAATCAATGTTGAGCCACCAATTTTTGTAGAATTGACTATTACCAAGACAGAACCTGGCGTGCGTGGAGATACGGTGAAAACGGGTGGCAAACCTGCCACATTAGAGACTGGGTATGTCATTCAAGTGCCATTATTTGTGAATGAAGGGGATCGCGTTCGCGTTGATACTCGTACTGGCGAATATATGGAGAGATTATAATTTTTTGTCAATTTTGTCTAGGCAAAAATTAATGTAAAAATAAATATAAAGTCGAAAAATCAGTACTATTGTGGTATTGATTTTTTTTGCGTATTTTTTTCATTTTCATCTAATAGTTTTAAGTATGTTAAAAGACTATTTAGATAGGGATATTTACAATTTAATAACAAAAACCTTCAGTTTTTCTGACATTACTGAAATACGTATGCGTGCAAATGAAAATTTGATTATCATTGTAAAAAATAAAAAATATTATTTGAAAGATGATAATGGCGAATTCGTGAAAGTCAATAGAAATGTTATTGAAAATTTCGTTAGACGAGCGAGTGAAAACTCTATCTACGCTTTCAATGACAATATAGTAAATGGCTTTATAACTCTTCCTAAAGGGATACGCGTTGGGCTGTGTGGGAATATTGTGACAGATGGAGACAAGATCGTCACAGTAAAAGATTTTCAATCGGTCAACATTCGTATTCCACACGTGATTAGGAATTGCAGTTTGCCAGCCTTTGATTATTTAGTAAACGATGATGTCAAAAATACTTTAATAATATCTCCGCCCGGAAGTGGGAAAACAACGTTTATCAGAGATTTTATCTATCAATTATATACTCATAATATATCGAAAAACGTTTTGATAGCAGATGAAAGGAACGAAATCTGTTCGGTAATAAATGGTGAACCAAATATAGATTTGGGAGGTTTTTGCGATATTTACACAAATTGTACAAAAAAATTTGCTTTCAAAAACGGCATACGCAGTATGCGTCCAGACGTGATAGTGACAGACGAAATAGATCTTGAAAAAGATCTGGACTCAATCGTCGAAGCAATGAATTGTGGAGTGAACGTGATTGCTACCATACACGCAAAAGATATAAATCAACTGAAAAAGAAACCAAATTTTGATAAGATTTTGGACGAAAAGTTTTTTTCTAGATTTGTAGTTCTATCAAGCGATGAGGGACCTGGAACGCTGACAAATATTTATGATGAAAAATTAAACTGTATCTATTGTAGGTGCGTATGATCAAATGGATCTTAATCATTATTCTAATAGTTGTGATTATGTTGATTGCATATTCTGTTAGTGAACAAATTAGAGATAAATATGATTTTTTTAACAATTTGAAACAATTTTTGAATCAATTTAAAATCAATGTCGCTTTTAGACAAGAAAAAATCAATGAATTTTTGCAAAAAAGCAATTCAAAAAAACAATTTAAAGTATTTGTTGATGAGTATTTAAATTTTTTAAAGACAGGCGAACTTTGCTTGGAAAAAATAAAAGTATTGGAAGAGGATGATAAACAAATTTTGCAAGATATAGTGAAAAACATTGGTAAATATGATGCTAAGAATGAAATCAGTCAGATGGAATCGTTTTTATTGACAGTTGATGAAAAATTGGCAAAGGCAAATGAAGATAAAAATAAACTTTGTCCTATGATAATAAAACTTTCACTGCTCTTTGCAATTGGACTAGCAATTTTATTGATTTAGGAGGAAATATGGAAATAATTTTCAAACTGGCAGGAATTGGATTAATTACTTCTATTGTGAATCAGATACTTAAATATTGCGGGAAAGAAGAAATCGCTTCTATTACAACTCTGGCGGGCTTGATAATTAGTTTGCTTATGGTCATAGATTTGGTGAGGGATCTGTTCACGACCGTACAATCATTATTTATTTTTTAGGTAGGGTATGACAGAATTATTAAAGATATTAGCAGTGGCGTTAATTACTGTGTTTGCATCAATATTAGTCAAGCAAACCCGACCAGAAATAGCGATGATCATATCCATTGCTGGTAGTATTTTGATAATAGTGATGATTGTAGACAGCATTAGTTCTGTCCTATCTTCTTTTTATGGAATATTTCAAACTACAGGCGTAGATACGACACTACTGACTCCTTTGTTTAAAATTATTGCCATAGGGTACATTACAGAATTTGGAGCAAATATATGTTTGGATGCGGGGGCGAGTAGCGTGGCTGACAAAGTGCTTTTTGCCGGCAAACTGGTCATTTTGCTTGTGGCACTTCCAATAGTGACGACTGTAATAAATATGGTGGTATCATTATTATGAATAAATTGAAAAATGTCCATTCAAACAAAATGACAATAATATGTATGATATTGCTAATATCATTATTTTCTATATTTTCTCCTATGGCTACATTTTGTGCCGAAAACACAACTGTAGAGATCAGCGAAGATCTGAACAATTCAATAATAGACGAATTGAATGAAATCGATTTTTCAGCACTCAATGGAGTGGTAGAAGAATTTCAAAACAATAGTACAAACATCTTTTCAATTGATAACATTAAAAGCAAAGTTTATTCTATCATTTCTGGCGAAAACGCAGTGTCGTATTCCTCATTTTTCGCAAGTGTATTTTCAATCTTTGTAGATTTGATAGTGAAATATCTTCCTATGCTTTCACTAATTGTGGCAATAGGTGTAATAAGCAATTTATTAAATGGTATCAAGAGCAAATTCAATGAAAAGTCTACAAGCGGACTGATTCATTTTGTGTGTTTTCTAGCGGTAGTCGTACTTACAATAGGTATGATTAGTTCGATTAGCAAGACGAGCGTATCTTCAGTCAATTCTATGGTGTCGCAAATGAATGCTATATTCCCGATACTTTTGACATTAATGATAGGTATAGGCGCCACAGCAAGTGCAGGCGTATTTCAACCAATTGTGGCAATAATTTCAACCTATGTAGCAGATTTTTTCACATATTTAATATTGCCACTATTTATGGTCAGTTTCGTGTTCGGAATTATTAATAATCTATCAGATAATATCAAATTGGATAAGTTTAATTCGTTCATCTCTAGTTTGTTCAAATGGTGTGTTGGGTTGATATTTACATTATTCTTCGCTGTATTCACTATTCAGGGAATATCGGCGGGAACTTTTGATAGCCTCAGCATTAGGACTACAAAATATACAATCAAGAGTTATATCCCTATTATGGGAGGTTATCTATCAGACGGAATGGATTTGATTCTTTCTAGCACAATCCTTATCAAGAATGCGGTAGGTTTAGTTGGTATTCTTATGATTATCAGTACTATTATATCACCATTGATAGAAATAGTAGTATTTAGTTTGCTATTAAAACTTGTGAGTGCAATCTTGCAACCTATGGGAAATAATAAAACCTCAAATTTTCTTATGTCAACTTCAAAGTCAATAACAATGCTGTCGTCTTGTATAATAGCGGTAGGATTTATGTATTTGATATCGGTAGGGTTGGTAATGACTACCTCAAATGTGGTGATGTGATGGCTGGGTATATATTAAGTATTTTAGGGATAGTGGTGGCGGGCGTCTTTATAGATATAATAATCCCAAGTGGAACGATCAACAAATATATCAAGAGTATATATGCAATATTTGTGTTGGCGGTGATTATTACGCCTATAATTAAATTTTTCAATGACAATCAAGGCTTTAACTTAGAATATCAAGAATATGAAATAAATCAAAATTTGATCAATTATATTCAAACTAATAAAATAGAAGCGATGGAAAATAATATCGTTTCTGACCTAGAAGATGAGGGATTATTAAATATCGACATATTAATCAACTATTCCTTAGATAACAACGAATTATCCATAAATTCTTGTACAATTAATTTGGAAAATTTGGTCATTAGTTCGGACAACCAGCATATAAATAAATATGAAATCATTAAAGAGATTGTCCGAAAGCACACAAATTTAGCAGATGAGGAGATGATATTCTATGAGTGAAAATGAGAAAAAGACTGGTCTCAAATGGCTTGAAAAGTTGAAAAAAATCAAGCATATTGAAATCTACATTGCGATTATCTTCATTGTGATTTTGCTACTCATATATATGTCAAACTTCAGCAATTCAAAGTCGGACAATAATGATTCAAACACGGATACTTTGACTGTAACAGCCTATATTGATAGGCTAGAAACAAATCTAGAAGAGACTTTGTCCAATATCGGAGGTGTGTCAGATGTGAAAGTAATGATTACATTGAATATGAGTGATGCAGAAGTGACTGATTCTACAATTAACTTAAATAAATTTCCCGAGATAAAAGGTGTGATAGTTACGGCAAAAGGCGTCAACGATACGTCCACAAAAATGAAAGTACTTCATGCAATTGAGGCTGTTATTGATATACAAAATGGAAATATTGAAATTTTGTCAAGTGAATAGGAGGTATTATGAAAACATTGTCAAAAAAGAAAAAAATTATTATCATTTCAGTTATGGTGGCATTATTATTGATTACGGGTTATGTAAACGTTGCATTAAATAGTTCAATCTCAGACGGTATGAGTACTACAACTAATACAACATCTGAAAGTTTTTATGTATCATATCGAACAGAGCGTGAAGCGACTAGAACGCAAGAGATTCAATTTTATGACTCAATAATTGCTAGTACGTCAAGTAGTGATGAGGCTAAACAAGAAGCAGAAGAGAATAAATTGGCACTTATCGCACAAATGGAAAAAGAATTGGTAACAGAAGGTATAATTCGTGGAAAAGGTTTTGAGGACGCTATTGTCACATCAAGCAGTTCAAATGTTAATGTATTCGTAAAAAGTGCGGAACTAACGAGAGATGAAGTGGCTCAAATCACAGCAGTAGTGACAGAGCAACTAGGTGTTGAGATAGATAAAATCATTATTATACCGTCAGAATAATTGCTAAAAATATTTGATTGTGGTATAATATTGCACAAGAGAGGTTGACTTATGGCACAAATAAAAAAAGTTAATGATGCAGATACATATATAAATAAAAATATGGTAGTTTCAATCGTAAGTTTGGCTACAAAAGAAATAATGGGAGTGATAGATGTATATCAACCTACTAAACTTTCAATCAAAAGGTTGTTTAATCGTAACGTTGGGAAAGGTGTACGTATCAAATATACCAAGTTGGGCATTTTGATTGATATATATGTGACGGTTGATACAGGCTGTGAAGTTAATGACGTTGTATTTAAGATTCAACAAAATGTAAAGAATAGTATCACATCACTTTTACCGATTAAGATAAAAGCAATTAATGTCCACATTATGGATGCAGAAAAAAAAGATTCTCTCTAAATGAGAGAGTTTTTCTATATAAGGAGATGACTTATGAAAAGAACAGAGATGAGAGAATTGGCTTTTAAAACTATATATTCGAAATTTTTTAATCCTTCAGAGGAAGAAGTTTTTGCAAATGCCGATCAAAATAGTTTGGAGTTTACTAGCAAAATTTTGCAAAACTTCGCTTCGCACTATCAGGAAATCAATGATTTTTTATCTAAAAAGTTGAAAGGGTATACAATAGACAGAATCAACAAAGTAGATTTGGCAATTTTGATTTTGGCAGTGATTGAATTAAAATATGTCAAAGAAAACCCTAAGGAAGTTGTAATAAACGAAGCCGTAGAGTTAGCAAAGAAATATTCTACAGAGAAAAGTCCTAAATTTGTCAATGGGATATTGGCAGATATTGTAAAAGAGTAATTTATTTAATTAAATTTTTGATATGACATCAAGATGAAATTTAAAAATTCATTTTAAAGATAACGCTTATTTTGATATTATAATAATTCCTTAATAGTATGAAAGTGTTTACAGTTTCACAGATAAATAAAATAATAAAAGATCTGATTGACAATGAAGTTATTTTAGAAGACATAATGATAACTGGAGAATTGTCGTCTTTTTCTATTACTCGAAATATTGCGTATTTCACCTTGAAGGATAATGACAATCTTTTGAATTGCATACAATTCAATGCTCGTGCTGAATATAAAATTGGAGATATGGTTCAATGTCGTGGGAATGTTAAATATTATCCTAAAGGTGGGAAATTGACTTTTACGGCTTTATCAATAGAGGCTTGTGGGCAGGGGGAACTTTATCAGCAATTTTTGAAAATGAAACAAAAATTGCAAGACGAAGGTTTGTTTGATGAAGATCATAAAATTCCTATACCAAAATTTATCAATTCGGTTGGTGTGGTGACATCAAAAACCGGTGCGGTCTTGCAAGATATAAAAAATATTGCATTTAGAAGAAACCCGAACATCGATATATATGTATATGATGCACAAGTTCAAGGAAACTTTGCTGTTCAGCAAGTAATAGAAGGTATATCATACTTTGACAATTTATCAGATGTTGATGTCATAATTGTGGCTCGCGGAGGAGGAAGTATAGAAGATCTTATGCCGTTTAATAGTGAAGAATTAGCACGTATCGCATATATTTGCAACAAACCTATAATAAGTGCAGTTGGACACGAAACCGATTTTTCTATTTTAGATTTTGTTGCAGATCTACGTGCACCAACACCTAGTGCGGCAGCAGAATTGATAACTTACGATAATTTAGAAATTATTCAGTATATTAAAGATTTACAATCAAATTTGAATTCCATTTTGGAAAACAAAATTATAGATATTGATAGCAATATTAATTATAATATCTTAAATATAGAAAGGCTAATTAATGAATCAATAAATAGTGAAATGATATATATAAATGACATTATGAATGATATTGAACATTATTTAGATAAAAACATAGATAATACCACATATCGTGTAAATATATTATTAAATACACTAGATAAACTAAATCCAATGAAATTATTAAGGTCAGGATATGCTCATATTATGAAAGATAATCAAGTTATAAATTACAAAAATATAAACGTCGGTGATGTGTTAGATATAAGAACTAGTGGAATGAAATTGAAAGCAAAAGTGACAAATAAGGAGAAATTATGATAGAACAAAATATCAAAAGATTGGAAGAAATTGCGAAGAGATTAGAAGATGGGGTCAATCTTGACGAAAGTTTGAAATTATATGAAGAAGGTTGTAAATTGGCAAAAACTTGCTTAAAAGATTTGGAAAAAGCAAAAGGAAAGATTATAATAATTAAAAAAGAATTTGATAAAAAGGGTGAAGATAATGAATAAACAATTTGTAAATGAACTAGCAGATATCAAGACAGATTTTGCTCAGTGGTATACTGACGTTATTTTAAAGACGGATATGGTTGACTATGGACCTGTAAAGGGAACTATGGTGATCAAGCCATACGGCTATACGATTTGGGAAAATATTCAGCATTATTTAGATAAAGAATTCAAGAAACGTGGCGTACAGAACGCTTATTTCCCACTCTTAATACCAGAAAGTTATTTGAAAAAGGAAGCAGAACATGTTGAGGGATTTGCTCCAGAAGTCGCTGTCGTCACTTTTGCAGGTGGGGAAGAGTTGAGTGAAAAATTAATTATCCGTCCTACTAGTGAAACAATAATTTGTGAAATGTTTGCCAAATGGATAAAGTCATATAGAGATTTACCAATGGTTATGAATCAATGGTGTAATGTAATGAGATGGGAGAAGACCACTCGTCCATTTTTGCGTACTAGTGAATTTTTGTGGCAAGAGGGACATACTGTACAAGCCAGCCAGGAAGATGCAGAACGTGATACACAGGAAATGTTAAAGGTATATTCTGATTGCCTTAGAAATCTTATGGCAATACCAACACTTACAGGAAGAAAAACTGAGAAAGAAAAATTTGCAGGTGCCGTTGCAACATATAGCCTGGAAGCGGTTATGAAAGATGGTAAGTGTCTTCAAGCGGGAACTACTCATAATTTGGGACAAAATTTTGCCAAATCAAGCAATATTAGATTTCTTAATAAAAATGGCGAATTAGAATATGGTTATTCAACGAGTTGGGGAGTAAGCACTAGGTTAATCGGTGCTTTAGTTATGGTGCATGGTGATGAACGCGGGCTACGTATGCCACCAAATATTGCACCTATTCAAGCAGTTATAGTTCCTATTGCTAATCACAAACCTGGCGTTAATGAGAAATGTCAAGAAATTTATGATAAGTTAAGCAGTGCAGAAGTTAGAGTAAAACTTGACAATAGTGATAATACACCAGGTTGGAAATTTAATGAATATGAGATGAAGGGTGTGCCTGTTCGCTTAGAAATTGGACCAAGAGATATTGAAAACAATGTATTGACCGCAGTTAGACGTGATACTCATGAGAAAGTGCAATTAAATCTTGATAATGTAGTTGATGAATTAAATGATTTATTAAAAAGCATCCAAGACAATATGTTGAAGCAGGCAGAAGACAATTTAAAATCAGCAATTGTCGAAACGGATAATTTTGATGAGTTAGTTAGGGCAGTAAATGATGGAAAGGTGGCACTTTCATATCATTGTGGGAATACTGAATGTGAAGAAGAAATCAAACAAAAAACCACAATCAAAACACGTGTAATTCATTCGTATGATAATGCACATAAATGTATATATTGTGGCAAACCAAGTAAGTATCGTATTTATTTTGGTAAACAATATTAAAAATTTTCAGCATTAATTAAAGAGTTTCCGTCTTATTTTTAACGAAAAACTGATTTCTGTATCATTATAAGAAATAAATAAACTAATATTAGCATATATATATAAATAATACATAAAAAATTGAAAATCTATTGAATTTTCAAAAAATTTATGGTAAAATATATCGACTTATG
Organism: uncultured Clostridia bacterium; assembly: GCA_944383415.1. Taxonomy (GTDB): domain Bacteria; phylum Bacillota; class Clostridia; order Christensenellales; family UBA1242; genus Onthoplasma. The sequence continues at coordinate 93,308 of CALWPK010000006.1, forward strand.
AAAAATTTGATACGAAGATTCAGAGAAATTCCAGAATCAAAAAAAATTATAGTGTATGGCAAGTTAGCGTTTTTCAAAAACTTGTTTTACTTTTTATTTAAAATAATAGTCGGTATTGTATTTGAATCTTGGTTCCTTATTGCTATTGCTATTTATAGTTTATTCATAGGTTATGTGAAGAATAATTGCTCACGTGGGCTTTTAAAAAATAAAGACAATATTAATGATATTTATTCTTATATCAGGGGCGGAGTCGTCTTATCAATATCTAGTATATTTTATATTACTTATACCATTTTCCAGATTTATTATCCGTCAAATTTTCAATATAATTTAATCATAGCAATTGCAATCGCTACATTTGCTACTTATAGTATTGCAATGTCTATTGTTGGTATTGTACGTGCAAAGGGTAAAACTATGCTTATAAAAGAATACAAATTCACTAACTTTGCTACGGCTTTTAACAACTTAGTATTGACCCAAATCGCATTATTATCAATTTCTTCTACTAGCATTAGAATGGCTGTTTATAATGGCATTATAGGAGTGATTGTAGGTATTATTATTCTTGGAATTGGTCTATATCTTACAATTGATGGGTTAATTAAAAAACACAAATTTTATCAAATAGTGAATAAGAATCCTGACATTTTGAAATATATCAAACCGATCAATCAAATTCCGAATAAACAAACAAATATAAAATAAAACGGATATTATATAATCCGTTTTTTTTGTAAATGAAAACCCCCAGATAGTCTGGGGGTTCGGTTGAGTTTTACCGATGGACAGATTTCTCCTTTTATGTTAAGATTAACTTGTAGCCCGCAAAGCGACAAGTAAACATAAAAGGAGAAATAATGTCAAAAGAAACCAATCTTAGTTTAGCACATACGACTTGGAATTGCAAGTACTATGTCGTTTTTGCTCCAAAATATAGAAAAAAGGTGTTTTTCCATCAGAAGAGGCTAGAAGTAGGAGCAATTCTAAGGAGTTTGTGCGAATGGAAAAATGTAATCATACATGAGGCAGAAGTCTGCCCAGACCATGTACACATTTTAATTTCAATCCCACCAAAGTTAAGTGTAAGCGGTTTTATTGTAGCAAAAAAATCTTTCGGAATTGCTTTTTGGATGGATGGTATAGGTTAAATTCTACTCAGATTCTAATCACTCTTTAGCGTATAACAAAAAACACCTATGAACCCATACTAAATATAGTTGGATGCATTCATATATAACACGATATATAGAGTATTTTGGTAGCCCCACCGTTTGTTCACTCGGAATTCAAAATACGGTAAAACCTTTTGTTGTTTTTGATAATAACAAACTTTTACCATATTTGTCAAATGATATGCAACACTTTGATAAAAAACAAATTCTTTGG
>CALWPK010000007.1 GCA_944383415.1 uncultured Clostridia bacterium
CTCAGTGGTAGAGCGTTGCCTTGCCAAGGCAAATGTCGCGAGTTCGAATCTCGTCTTCCGCTCCATAAACACAATATTTTGTGATTTTAAGATGACTAGGTACTACATTTTGTGGTGGTAAACCTAGTCATTTTTATTTGAGAGTACAATAAAAAGATACCTTTTTATTTCTTAATAGATCAAAAAACGTAACAATATTTTATATTTAAAACATAAAATTTTTTTATAGATATTTTATTTTAAGATTAAAAGAGTTGACTTTTTATTTTCGATATAATATTATCATATCATGAGGTATCATACTGTACTAGCATACGTTAAAGACTAGTTTAATGTTGCACTGAGATAAATGCAACATAATTTTTGCGTAAATTGTATGGTGTGATTTTTTATATCATTCTATACTTCAAAAATTTAATTTAAGAGGTAGATTATGATTATTTTAGATGTTAATAAAGTCAGCAAATCATTTGGATTTGGAAATATATTAAATGAAGTATCGTTTTCAATAAATGAAGGAGAAAAATTAGGGTTAGTTGGAAATAATGGCACAGGCAAATCAACATTATTGAAAATTATAGCGCACATTGAAAAACAAGATAATGGAACTATCAGTATAAAAAAGGATGCTAAAGTTGAATATTTAGAGCAAGGAGATATTGCAGATAGCAAATCAGGATTGTGTCGTGATATATTGTATTCTGCATTTGAAAACCTTAATGAAATGGAACTGGCATTGAAGAATTATGAGAGCAAAATGTCTAGTGTTTTAGATTCAAATGAACTAAATTCTATTATTGAAAAATATAGCAATCTTTTAGAAAAATTTACAAGACTGGGCGGTTATGAAAAAGATCTCCAATTAGACATCGTTTTAAATGGATTGAATATTGATAGAAATCTTTTAAATAGAGAATTTTCTTCACTCTCTGGTGGAGAACGTACACTTATAAATTTGGCTAAAATATTACTTTCAAAGCCTGATCTCTTGTTGCTTGATGAACCAACTAATCATTTAGATATTACTCGCATTGAATGGTTAGAAAAATTTATAAGAGAATATAAAGGTTCTGTGATTATTGTATCACACGATAGATTTTTCTTAGATAAAACAATTCAAAAGGTGATAGAATTGGAATCAGGAAAAACTAAAATATACTATGGAAATTATACTGATTTTGTAATACAGAAAGAAAATGAGGAAGTAAAAGAATTTCAAATTTACAAAGTTCAACAGCGAAAATTTGATGAGATGGAAAAGGCAATAAAGAGGCTCAAAGAATGGGGTAAAATGGCGGATAATCCTACATTTTTTCGCCGTGCGAAAGCGATTCAATCAAATTTGGATAGATTGAGAGAAAATGCGATAGAAAAACCAAAAGAAAAAACGGAATATCCTATAAATTTCAAATCGTACGGGCGAGGATCAAACGAAGTGGTGAAAATAAAAAATCTATCGCTCTATGCCGGGAATAAGAAATTATTAGAGAATTCAAACTGTCTAATTTTAAATGGCGAAAAAGTGGCAATCATCGGAGATAATGGCACAGGTAAATCAACATTGATAAATGAAATAATTTCCAATTCAAATCCTTCTATTGTAGTTGGTTCAAATCAAAAAATCGCATATCTATCACAGATCATTGAATTTGTAGATAAAAAACAAAGTTTGCTTGAATATTTTATATATGAGACAGGGCTTGAGGAAGTTATTTCACGTAGTGTCTTATATAATTTTCAATTTTTTAAGAAAGATGTATCAAAAAGAGTAGGAGCATTGTCTGGTGGAGAAAAATTACGATTAAAATTAGCAATTTTATTACAAAAGGAAATTAATTTATTGATCCTTGATGAACCTACCAATCATATTGATATTGAGACAAGAGAAGTGCTGGAAGATACTTTATCCAAGTTTAAAGGAACATTGATATTTGTTAGTCACGATAGATATTTTATCAATAAACTAGCGAACAAAATAATAGAATTTCATAATCATAAATTATATTCATTTCAAGGAGATTATGACGATTATTTTAATACGAGGGACAAAATTCATTCTATAAAATTATAAATAAATTGCTCGATTTGAAATATGATTATTTAATGCAAAATTATTCAAAAATAAGTTTAGTTTTCACTAGACTTATTTTATTTTTCTCAAAAATAAAAAAACTTTTATAAAATATGTTGCAATTTTCTTTTTTTTCATATATAATTATATAGTCTATATGGCACCATCGCCAAGAGGTAAGGCTCGGGTCTGCAAAACCCTCATCACCAGTTCGAATCTGGTTGGTGCCTCCATTATTGTTTTTGCTAATCATATATTTTAATGGATACAAAGACAAGCATAAAATATATTATTTGCCTAAACAATGCCGGTGTGGCGAATCAGGTTCCCTAAAAATTGCATAGAATTTTTAGGGCAAAAATTATTGACGTGCGTCACAATCGGCAAATTATGCAAGATTGCTCGATATACTCGCAATGTAGCATAAACTTGATTGTTCCTTGTCTTACTGTGAACGAGTTCTTGTAGGAGACCTGTTCTGTGCTTACTTATTTATTAAGAGTGCAGACGAACAAATTTATCTTAATCAAACTATGCCGGTGTGGCTAGTCGGGCTCCCTAAAAATTTTCTTGAATTTTTAGGGCGACAAATGGCAGACGCGCGTCACAATCGGCGATTTATGCAAGATTGTTCGTTGCACTCACAATAGGAGCATAAACTTGATTGTTCCTTATCCTACTGCGAACGAGTTCTTGTAGGATACCAGTCCTGTGCTTACTATTTATTAAGAGCACGGACGAATTAAATATCTTAATCAAATATGCCGGTGTGGCGAAATGGCAGACGCACAGGACTTAAAATCCTGGGGGCTTAACCGCCCGTGTCGGTTCGACCCCGACCACCGGCACCAAATATATGTTTAATAGTTTATCATAAGATATTTTATAATTCATTTTGATATATTATTCAATTTTTTTATTTAATATTTTGGACTGTGAATTAAATCTATAGGCTAACACACGTATATATATTGTTTTATAACAATATAATAATTTTCGTTTGACGATCATAAGTTATTTTGTTATAATTAATTATAAACTTATGCAAAAGGATGTCTTAATGTTATTTTGTGAAAAGTGTAATAGATTGTCGAATAACAGTATTTGTGCAATTTGTGGCAAGAAGGGGTTGAGAGAAGTGAGAGAGGATGATTTTTGTTATTTTTTGACACTGCCTGCCTTTAAAACTAGTATTTTTGAAGCAAATTTAAAGGAAAAAAATATTCCTGTAGCGACATTTGGACAAGGTTATGATTTTGCGACAAAGAAGAGTGCCGAATATAATTTTTTCATTCCTTACAAATTTTTTGATAGAGCAAAAGATTTATATAATTTATTATTTGAATAATAGTATAAATATAGTATTAAAATTACAGTTATTAATATGAAATTAATTTGCTAAGATACAATAGTATCAATCAAGTTTTTATCGTTTTATTTTTTATGAATTCGTAATTAAATATAGATTAGATGTGATATTTGATTGTGATGCTAAATTTTTCCATCATAGATTATTATAAACAAACATTTGATTTATAGACAATTTTTTGCTATTATATATTTTATAACAAAAAATAAATTTATATTTAGGAGATAAAATGTTAAAAATAGAGCATTTGACGAAAAAATTTGGAAACAAAGTGGCAGTCGATGATTTGTCTTTGACGGTAGAAGATGGCAAGATATGCGCATTTATTGGTCATAACGGTGCGGGCAAAACCACGACCTTAAAAGCGATTGCTGGAATTATCACTTATGATAATGGCAAAATTACGATAAACGATGTTGACATTCAATCAAATCCAATAAAGGCAAAATTTCAGATGGCATATTTGCCAGACAATCCAGACCTATATGAACATTTGAAGGGAATTGAATACTTAAATTTTATTGCTGATGTTTTCAATCTTGGTGCTGATGAAAGGAAGAAAAATATTGAAGAATATGCAAAAAGACTTGAGATTTATAATGATTTGATTGATCCAATTTCGTCATATAGTCACGGTATGAAACAAAAATTGGCATTAGTGTCGGCACTCATTCATAAACCAAAATTGTTGCTATTAGACGAGCCATTTGTAGGACTTGATCCTATCAGTAGTCATCAATTTAAAATGATTTTACAAGAATTAGCGGATGCGGGTGTTACGATTTTTTATTCTACACACGTTCTTGATGTGGCAGAAAAAATCTGTTCAGATGTGGCAATTATCAAACAGGGGAAATTGATTGTGTACGATACGATGGAAAATGTAAAAGGGATGAGTAGCCTTGAAGATATTTTCTTGGAGTTAGAAAATGAAAAACACGATTAATTTGGCTAAAATATATTTCAAAGAAACGCTGACAAATTCATTCAGTCGCTCAAGCAAACGAAGTGGTGCAAAAAATGCATTAATTTTTGTATTCTTGTTTATTTTTGTTGCCGTGTGTTTGGGATATTCGCTATACAATTTGGCTAGTATGCAAATTAGTATCTCAGGTTCTGCCAATGGGATAATTGTTATAGGTCTAATGATGTCTACCATTATGGTGATTATGATGACAGCGTTCGATACTCAAGGATATTTTTATAAATCAAAAGATTATGATATGTTGCAATCGCTTCCGATCAAAACTACAAGCATAGTCACTGCAAAATATCTCAGTTCGTATGCTATGTCTTTTATATATAATGCCATGATAGCCCTGCCAACATTTGTCATATATTTTTGGTTCGAAAAAATTAATGTAATATCTATTATATTTGCAATTATAGGGCTAATTTTGCTACCCGCATTTACTCAATTGCTTGGAAGTTTGCTCGCTTGGGTAGTGAATATCATATCTAGCAAAATGAAAAACAAAAATATAATGAGAAGCGTAATTACAATTTTGTTTTTGATACTTTTGTTTGTGTTTATATATTCTGCAGAAACGACTACCTTTGCCAATGCGTTCATAAAAGATGTGCCTCTTGCAATCAAGATTGTTTTGCCACAAATATATTTTTTGTATAACGCAGTTACAAATGCTAGTATGTTGTGGTTTTTGGCATTTGTTGTGATAAATCTATCATTCGCAACTATCAGCATAATAGTAGTATCAATTAGTTACAGGAAAATCAACTCAGCACTATATACATATCTGAAATCAAAGAACAAAGGAAAAATTTATTACAAAAAATCAAAGGTAATATTCAGTTTGGTGAAGAAAGAGGCAAAAACATTTTTCTCTACTCCAATCTATTTAATGAATGGAATAATGGGTCCAGTATTAGTGATTATTATGGCTGTTATGTTGGCAAATGGAATATGGAAGATCAGTGGAGAGGGGTTGAATATTTATGCGATAATTTCAATGACGCTACTCACTTTGCCAATAGGTTTGGTGCCTACCACCGCTGTATCAATTTCAATTGAAGGTGACAAATTTTATACTCTCAAAAGTTTACCTATAAAATATGAAACTATAATAATATCAAAAATTGCATTCAATTTGATTTTGTCCTTTCCTTTTCTTTTGATTGCTCAAATTATACTTTGGGCAGTTAATCCGTTTGAACTAGGAATATGTATATTGTTGTTTTTCTACTACATCATCAGTTTGATTTTATATTCTTCATTTGGAATGCTGATGAATTTGAAGATGCCAAGACTGAAATGGAGCAGTGAGACACAGGCAGTTAAACAGGGCGGAAGTCTAATCGTCACAATGATTGTCAATATGATTGTATCATTTTTACCATTGATTTTGTATTTCGTATTCGGTTCAAGCATTGCATCTATGGGTTTAGTTTTGTATATGGGAATTTTATTCGTATTCAATTTGGTATTGCTGATTGTACTATTAGTTTTGTTGTTCACAATTGGGAAAAGACTTTATGCCAAAATTCAATAATTAAAATATATAGAAGATCATACTAAAAGGAATCAAGCAAAACACATTCTTTTGATTGTTTGCGTTATTATGGTTGTAATATTAGACGTAATCGTGAATAAAAACAAGTTTTGAATGGAAGAATTGTATGTAGAATTAATAATTTAGAATAATAAAATACAAATATTTGAAAAAAATCTCTAGTATTATGAAATTACTGGAGATTTATGTTATTTAATTTATATCCAATCAACTAAAACAATAGATTATATAAATATCATTTTTTAAAACGAAGATGTATAAAAGGATGTTGAATATATATATATTAAATTCTAAAATTTTAAGTAAAACATTCTTCCAAAGAAAGATATGCTGATCGAGATTTTTTGTTTACTTTTGTAAAATAATCTAGGGCAATCATCAATGAATAAACTAATTTTTTATCATTTTTTTCACTAGCAATGAAGAGAGAATTTAATAGCATTGTGAACTCTTCCTTTTCATTTAACTTAAGTTTGTAATTATCAACATTTTTCATTATTAACCGCACGCAATTTTTAATTTTATTATAATAATTCGTTTGATAATCGTCAGTATCAACTATGACGTGGCGTTTTGAATAGATATCATTGATGGCTTGCTTGAATGGAATGATGATTGCATTGGCAAAATTGTAAAATTCTTTTCCATTAGGTTCGCCCTCATTTTTGAAATACCTAGCGAGAAAATCATAGAAATCATAAATTTTGTTGTCAAACCTATATAGGAGATTATAAACAAATGCAATGACTTCCTTTTCTTCAGTAGGAATGGTTAGGGTAAAACCCTTTTCATTTTCACGTGATGCTAGCGAGAAAGACGTGTTGAAATCATAATCATCAATGCAAGATGAAACAATATTTTTGATTTTTTCGTCATCAGAAATGATTTTTAAAATCGAGGCAATTTTGATATCTGCTAAAATATATTTTCCCAAAATAAATTCGTCACAAGCGGTGTTGAAAGGAATTAATTCGTGAACACTTTGATTATTCATATATTCTCCTACGACTATTATAACAAAAATAAAAAATCATAGCAAGAGATTTGAGATGTAAAAAAGTTGTCATTTTTTTAATAATGTTGTATAATAAACTGAAGGATTAATTATGGATTTCGTACCTGATAATACAGTAAACAAATTGATTTTATTATATGTTTTGGACAAAATGGAGATTCCGCTCACTGAAAATTCCATTTTGGAAATTTGTTCTAGCCAAAATAATTGGGTGAATTGGATGGATTGCAAAGATCTATTGTCTCAATTGATCACATCAAAATTCGTCTACAAGCCTAATACAGATAGCGATGAAAATAGATATTATATCACGGTTGCAGGTAGAGAATGTTTGTCACAATTTTATACTCGTATTCCAGCCAGCCTAAGAGATAATATTTCGCATTTTGCACAAGAGAATAAAATGCAATTCAAACGCAATCAAGAGTATGTGGCAAAGTCGTATAAGAATGAGGACGGAAGTTATACTGTAGACTTGAGGATTCTTGAACCTCTTACGACTGATTCAATTTTTTCATTAAAATTGAAAACCGATACTCGCCACAATGCCACTGTTGCTTGTAAACGTTGGCGAGAATTGGCAGCCAATGTGTATGAATACATTTATAGTAGAATTATTGATAATTAAAATTGGCGAGGTGCCAATTAAAATAGTTTAATTTTAAAATTCAATTTTTGATTTCGAGCAATTATATTGTCTCAGATCTTCAGATTGTCTATAGGATTATCAAATTGGATATTTTATCAAATACTTTTCTACCATATAATATCAGATATAAAAAACGCGTCTACTTTATAAGTCAAACGCGTTTCATTGTTTTATTAATATATTAAAATTTCAAAATTAATATAGAGCATTGTATTCTTGAACATCATCTATAGTTTTCATTTCCATTTTGATATGATATACGCTATTAAATCCGCTAATTGCGAACAATATCAAAATAGGCATATAAAATGTAATTGAAGAGTAATATACCAATTCTAATACAGAGTAAGTGACGCCACACACCAAAACCAAGAACATTACAAAAGCAATGAATTTGGATAGATAATTATACATTTTCAAAAAACTACCTTTTTTATTATTTGAAATAACGCTAATAGTACGCACTGCTTTCCCTTGATGGCGAATTTGATTAATGATGTTGATGTCTCTAAATGCATATATTAGGGCGGTGAGAGTAAGAATGAGGGAGACTAAAAGCACTATTACGCTGACAATCAGCATAGTCATAGAAAGAGAATTTTGAAAATAATTGAAGAACATCGAAATTAATTGCCAAACAAAAATGATTAAAAATAATGACATAAATACCAATCTAAAAATTGTATCTTTTTTGAGCAGTGGCATATCTTTGTGCTGATATTCAAGTTTCTTGAATTTCATATTTGACCTCTAATTAAATTTTATAAAAAAAATTGAATATTGTCAATCAATTTTTAAATAAAGATAAGAGCTAAAGGTATTGTGACGAGCAAGCAAATTAGTCCTTGAGTAAATTTTTGTTTCAAAATTGTTTTTGTTGAAATCTTCAATTTATTCAAAAAAGAGAGAGATTGCATCAATATGCTAATACCGCCAAATCCGATAAGTCCACTAGCAATAATGGTCTTTATAATCAAACTAATACTTGTATTATTCAATTCAATGATTCCGCGCGTAATTTCAAATAATCCAATTATACTTGATTTTATCGTTCCAAAATTTTGAGGGCAATTAAAAATTGTACAGATGGCTTTTGCAATATTATTCAATAATCCAACGTTTAGCAGCACATCTATAATTAAAAAACTCAACACCATATATGCACAAACTAATAATATTGACATTGTAGAATCATAAACGGTATCTGAAAGTATATTGTCGTTCTTTTTGCCTGAATATATTTGCTCCTTTTCAACGAATTTGTCTTTTCTATATATCAATCCGTTTAATAGGGCGGATATAATGTTGGCGATTAAAATGATTAATCCTGCCTTGTAGGATAAGAAAATGTTTACTCCGATAGTACCTATAATAAACATTGGTCCACTGATAGAGCAAAAAGACATCATTTTTTCGGCTTCTTTTGTCTTGATTTTCCCCTGTTCATTAAGAGTACAAATCAATTTTGCACCCATTGGATAACCTGATATTATAGATAATAGAAAGATTTTGAATCCAAAATTCGGCACACGATATAATTTATTGAAATACTTGTCCATTCGTCCTGCCTTAAATGAAGATAGGCTCACAATAATACGTGTGAAAATAAAAAACGGGAATAATACAGGCAAAACTTTCAGTGTCCATATAGAAATAGCACTCAATACTGATTCTGAATAAATTTTAGGATTTAAAATGAAAATAATACATATAAATAATATCAGCAAGATAATAATTTTATTTGATTTTAAAAATTTAATCATATATAATTATATTAAGTATAGGGGTAGATATGAAAAAATTCGCATTAGTTTTAGGTGGTGGATCATCAAAAGGATATGCACATATTGGAGTATTGAAAGTGTTAGAGAAGAATGGAATCAAACCCGATATTATAGTAGGTACGTCTATGGGTGCCTTGGTTGGTGGGTTCTATTGTTCGGGTATTTCTATTGATAAACTGGAAGATTTGGCACAAAAAGTTAATAGTTTAGGTCCATTTAGTCTATATTCTGCATTATTCAAAGATAATTTACTAAATGTTGACAAAGTTAAGCGATTGATCAATAGAGAATTGAAAGATAAAACGCACGATGATTGTGATATAAAATTTGTATCAGTTTCTACCGAACTCAATCTTGGTATAGAAGAGCATTTTGATTCTGGATTATTGAAAGAAAGTGTGCTGGCAAGCATATCTATTCCAGGAGTTTTCCCAAGATTCAAGAAAGGCAACAATGTATACGTTGATGGAGGACTTTTGAACAATCTTCCTGAAGATGTGGCGAAAAAATATATGCCAGATGCTGTGATCATCTCAGTTGATGTGATTGGCGAATACGCAAAACAGGTAGAAAGGCAAAAGATGAAAACGGTAGAAACTATTATGAATGCGTCCACTCTTATGACTCAAACTATTGCTAACAGCAAACCGAAAATGGCAGATCTAAGGATCGTGATATCTCAGCCGAATGTGAGTCAATTGGACTTTTCAAAAAAGACAGTGAATAAATCCATCAACAAAGGTGCAAGCATTACAAGGAAATATTTACCAGATATAAAACAATTATTGGGCATTGAAGATACTGAGAAGAAACACTATAAATCCGATATTAAGTTAAACAAAAGGAAAAAAATAGAAAATAAAAGTGAAAAGTTCAATGTTAATAGCAAACAAATAAAAAGAATATAGAAAAATACAAAAGAAATATACAAAAATACAAAACAAATTGGAGAAAGTATGAAAATTGTTGAAGAATTGAAAAAACGCGCGAAAAAAATAGATGCAACTATTATTTTACCTGAGGCAAACATTGACAAGAGAGTATATCTGGCGGGCAAAGAAATTTTGGATAAAAAGATTTCAAAATTGATAGTTTTTGGAAATCTTAATGAATATGACGAAAGTTTCAAGTCAAAAGATTGTACGATTATTGACATTTTAAAATACGGAGATTTAGATAAGTTCGCGAATGATTTATATGAATTGAGAAGGGCTAAAGGTATGACCATAGAGAAAGCAAGGGAACTAATAAGACGCCCAGATTATTTCTCTATGATGCTCTTAAGGGCTGGCATAGCGGACGGAGTGGTGGCGGGTGCCACTTGGTCGACTGCGGACACTTTGCGTCCCGCACTTCAAGTGATTAAGACCAAATCGGACAAACCTATTGTCACAGGTATTATGTTGATGGTCAAAGAGAGTGCTGAACCTTTTGTTTTTGCAGATGTGTCATTAATTGAGAATCCTACGAGTGAGAATCTATCCGACATTGCAATATCCAGTGCGGAATTTGTAGAAAAGGTGCTCGGAGTTGATCCAAAAGTGGCAATGCTCAGTTATTCGACCAAAGGAAGTGCTTCTAGTGAAATGGTAGATAAAGTGCGAATCGCAACAGAGATGGCGAATAAAAAATCTAATTATCTAATTGATGGTGAAATGCAGGTTGATTCAGCATTAGACAAGGCGACAGCAAAGAAAAAGGGTGTATCAAGCGAAGTAGGAGGAAATGCTAATGTATTGGTGTTCCCAGATCTGAATGCTGGTAACATAGGATACAAATTGGTGGCACGACTAGGTGGATATACTGCAATTGGACCTATTATGCTCAATTTCAACAAGCCTGTGAACGATTTAAGTCGTGGTTCAAATGTTGAGGAAATTATTAATACGATTTGCATTACAAAACTGCTAGTATAAAATAATAATATAAAAATTGTAATTCAATCCGCATTCAATTATCAAAAATTAAAAACAAAAGCATAATTTTATTATCTAAATTGGCAAAATGACGGATAAATCATTTTGTTAATTTTTTTAATTGTGCTATAATTTTGATTATTGAATAGAGGAGAAGATATGAAAGTTTTAGTTGTGAATTCCGGTAGTAGCAGTTTGAAGGCTCAATTGATGGAGACAGATACGGGTGACGTGTTGGCAAAAGCGTATTGTCAGCGTATAGGTCTTGACAAATCTTTTATGGAATACAAGACGAATGAAAAAGTTGTGATCGATTTTGATATGCCGAATCACAAAGTCGCATTCAAATTATTTTTGGATACTCTTACCAGCGAAGACAGGGGAGTGATCAAAAATCTTAGTGAAATCAAAGCAATAGGTCATAGGATCGTCAATCTTGGCGAGAAGTACAATAAATCTATTGTTATTACCAAGAAAATTTTTGAAGATATGCAAAAATATGTTCACTTTGCACCATTGCATAACCCTGCAGCGATGTCAGGCATTCAAGCGTGTATGGAATTGATGCCAAAAGTGAAAAACGTTGGAGTAATGGATACAGCATTCCATTCTACTATGCCAGAGCAGGCGTATATGTATGCTCTTCCTTACGAATTTTATTCTAAAAATAAAATTAGAAGATATGGTGCGCATGGCACAAGCCATAGATATATTGCGATGAAGTGTGAAGAACTGTTTGGCAATTTGAAGGGCAAAAGGATTATATCTTGTCATATCGGTAGTGGCAGTAGTATTTGTGCGATTAAGGATGGGAAGAGTATTGACACATCAATGGGCTATACTCCGCTTGCTGGCGTAGTGATGGGTACGCGCTCTGGAGATATAGATCCAGCCATTTTGAAAGATATTATGCAAATCAAAAATATCGACATAGATCAGGCGATCAATTTACTGAATAAGGAAAGTGGGTTGTTAGGAGTGACAGGTAAATATAGTGATCTAAGAGATATTGACAATAATTTGGATAAACCTAGAGTGAAATTAGCATTTGATTTGATGGTATATTCGATTAAAAAATATATTGGGGCTTATGCCGCGATTATGAACGGAGTAGATTATATTATATTCACCGCAGGCGTGGGCGAAAACGATGAATTGGTACGCGAAGCGGTATGCAAAGATATGGAATATCTAGGAATCGACTTTGACTACAAACTGAACAAATCTGCTCCACGCGGTACGATTCAAGAATTCACCAAGAAAAAGAGCAAAGTCAAAGTGTATCGTATCCCTACGGATGAAGAATATATGATTGCTTTGGATACTGCCAGTCTTGTGAAATAATAATATTATCTAAAAATTTGCAATTTCAATATAAATAGTGTATTTTTTTGCATACATTACACAATATATAGATTGAAATATAACTATTGATATCTTTCAAAACTTAATTGATATCCACTGATTAAACCAAAATTTTGATCATTTATATAAGTTTTTCATAAATTTCAAAAATATTAAACAAACTGATTGACAAATTGAATTTAATTTGATAAAATCATTCCATATTTTGTCGTGTGCTTATATTGATAGATTTAAGTTTAGGCACGAATTATTATGGAGGTTAATATGGCAGTTCCTAAGGGAAAAGTTTCAAAGTCAAGACGCGATAAGCGCCGTGCGAACTGGAAAGCAACTGTTCCAACATTAGTTGAATGTCCACATTGTCACGAAAAGAAAGTGGCACATCAGGTATGTAAAAATTGTGGTTATTACGATGGAGAGCAGATTGTCAATCTAGACAAAAAAGAAAGTAAATAATTATGAAAAATAAGGCGTACGCCTTATTTTTGTTTTACATAAATTAGAGATTTCAAGACATAGTTATTGAATTAGAAGCGGATTTATTGTTCAATCCCAGCAAATATGACTTCGCACTTGAATAATTGTCGGTAATGTTTTGCTTTAGCCATTCTAGATCGTATTCAGGATTCAAAGAAATTTGATTTTCGTTTAGGGTGAAAATATCTGAGTTATCTCTTAGAAATTCATATAAATACTTATCACTATATAGTATTTGTCCGCTGTCTTTTAATTTGACATTCAGTTTGTTATAAGCGGAGTATAACATTTTTTTTTGTATACTTATTTTTTTCTTTCTTATCATAGTGGTAGCAACTATATCTTTTATCGTAATTATTATCATATCTTCTCTTATATTTAGTCTATCAAATTCTATGGATTATAGCAACTTTTTGCAAATGTAAATTTGAAATTAAAAAAACTAACAAAAGTTTCAAATATAATTTATTCATATTCTGTTGAATAACGAATTTGTTTGTGGTATAATATTTAGGAGTGAATTATGGAAAATGTAATCGAATGTATAAAAAAAGAAGTAATTGAAAATAACGGCGATTTTAAAAAAATGATTTTGAGTGATAGTTCAAATGAAATTAAAAAAATAATCGTTCGGCCAGTAGAAATAAAGAATAGAGCGATGTTTCAAATTGAGCGATATAGCCAAAACAAAGTTTTTCACGAAAACGTTGAATTAAATGCAATATTGGATATTTCTTATTTTGAATATAGACAAATATTGGTCGAAACAATAGGTAGAGATATAATATTTAGCAAGCAAAAATCTGGATACAAAAGGAAAGAGCATTCAAATACGTTGAGACCATTAGACATCAATCTCAGTCACAATAAGCAAAAATCATATATAATCAATGAGGGTGAGTTTGTCCCTGCTATGATTGATTTAGGCATATTTACAGAAGATGGCAAAATCGTCAGATCAAAATATGACAAATTCAAACAGATAAATAGGTTTATTGAAATCATTGATGATGTGTTCAAATCAATAAAAAAAGACGAAATTACGATACTAGATTTTGGATGCGGGAAGTCATATCTAACATTTTTGGTTTACTACTATTTCGTTGAAAAAAAGAAGATGAAAGCAAATATTATAGGATATGATCTCAAGTCGGATGTCGTAGATAGATGCAATGAAATTGCGAAATCGTATGGGTACACTGGCTTGCATTTTCAGATGAATGATGTGAAAAAGGACAAATTGTATGACGGAAAGATAGATGCAATCATCAGTTTACACGCGTGCGATACAGCAACAGATTTTGCTCTAGATTATGCCATCAAGAGGGGAATTCCATACATTTTTTCTGTGCCTTGCTGTCAGCACGAAATCAATCAAACTATCAAAAAGGGTGGCGATTTTGATATATTACTTAGTGATGGGCTGATAAAAGAAAGATTTTCTGCACTTCTTACAGACGCTGTTCGAGTAGAGATTTTACGTGCAAAAGGTTATAATGTCGATGTGATAGAATTTGTAGATTTCACCCATTCTCCTAAAAATATTATGTTACGTGCTAGTTTAACTAATAAAAATGGATCTTTTGACGAAGTAGAAAGATTAATCAAAAAATATAATTTTACTCAAAAGTTATATGAATTGACTAAGTAGTTTGAACTTGGTTATTTCTATTATCAGTTTTGAATTGAAAATCTTAAATTTTGCAAAATATAATATTAGGTAGAATTTTCTATCAAAAAGTTTATGCACAAAAATTGTACTACCTTGCAAATACTATTATAATGTGGACTTGAAATTTTATTATATAAAAAATAATCTTGTTTTTATTGTTGAATCTATTTGTAATCAAAAAATATAATTAATTCAAATATTTTATATGTTTTGAGAAAATTATCATTTTTAATTTACTTTTTTTTAATTTAAGTGTAAACTATTATATAAATTATAGGAGAATATATGAAAATTGTAGTAGATGCTTTTGGTGGTGATTTTGCACCATTTGAGATAGTTGCAGGAGCAGTAAAGGCTTTGCAAACCAACGAAAAATTAAATTTAGTTCTTGTAGGAGACAAAGATAAAATCACTGAAATTTTGCAGTCGCTTGTATTTGTTTCAGATAGATTAGAGATTGTTCACGCACCCGATGTCATCACTATGGAAGATGTGCCGACCGTTGCAATTAGGACCAAAAAGACTTCTAGCATTGTGGTGGCGTATGATTATTTGAGGCAAAATGAAGATGCTATGGCTATAGTCAGCGCAGGTAGCACAGGGGCTACTTTGGCGGGAGCAGTTTTGAAACTTGGCAGAATTCCTAATATTAGTAGACCCGCGTTGGCACCAATCCTTCCTACTGTGAATGATCGAGGGGTGATGTTGCTTGACTGTGGTGCGAATGCTGATTGCAAACCTGAAAATCTTTTGCACTTTGGCATAATGGGTAATGAATATATGAAAGCAATAGGCGTGAAAAAACCGCGTATCGGACTCCTTAATATTGGCACGGAAGAAGAGAAAGGAAGCGAGACTGTAAAAGATGCATATCAATTGCTGAAAAATTCAAAATTGAATTTTGTCGGAAATATAGAGGCAAGAGATGTATTGCGAGGCAATGTTGATGTGATTGTTTGCGATGGTTTTGCTGGAAATGTATGTCTGAAAACAATTGAAGGGACTGCTGAAATACTATTTGGAGAACTGAAAGATGCAATGACATCATCATTCAAAGCCAAGATGGGTGCAATGTTGCTAAAAAAGAAAATGAAAGGTGTCAAGCAAAAATATGACCATACAAAAGTTGGTGGTGCCCCACTATTGGGAGTAAATAAAATCGTTTTAAAGTGTCACGGCAATAGCAAGGCAGATACTGTAGCCACGACAATTGAGCAAGCATATATATTGGCTAACAATAAATTAATTGCAAAAGTGAAAACTGCTGTTGGGAAAGATGAAGAATAGATTTTTAGAACTATTTGAAAAGTGTTCAGATGAGTTGAAAGCACTTGCGTTTACTCATTCTTCTTTTGCCAATGAAAAAAAGGTTGAAAGCAATGAGCGTGTTGAATTTTTAGGTGATAGTGTATTGTCTACAATTGTATCAGATTATTTATACAAACATTATCATCAGCCTGAGGGTAAGATGTCCAAAATTCGAGCAAGTTTCGTGTGCACAGAGAATTTGTCTAGGCTAGCAAAAGAGTTGAATGTGGAGTCGAAAATTCGATTTGGCAAAAGTTTCAAAGGAAATGAGGTGTCGGATGCTATTTTGGCAGACACGATTGAGAGTATGATAGGAGTGATGTATATATCCTTTGGGATGCCGTCAATTGCAAGTGCAGTGATAGATGCTCTCAAGGTCAAAGAAAATTTGAAAGCGGGCAAAATCAGTAAAGATTACAAGTCTGAACTACAAGAGTATACGCAAGACAAAAAGATTAAACTTGAATATAAAGTCGAGAGATATACAACTGACGGCGGGCAAGAAAATTTCAGAGCGAACGCATTTATAGATGGCAAATTTATAGCATTTGGACAGGGTTCTACCAAACGCGAAGCAGAACAAAATTCAGCAAAGAAAACTTTGACCAAATTAAACAAAAAATCATAATTCGCCCATTTGAAACGAATTTCAGCAAATCGGGTGAAAAAGTGTTTTGAAAAATTTAAAAATATGGGTATATAAACTCAAAAGCAAGCGAATATAATTATATTAACAAATGGAGAATTGATGAACGAAGTTGAATTATTTAAACCAATTTTAGATAAAGATGAAGAAATTTTGAAAGTATACAAACCGAATAAATTTCGAACTTATTTTGGCACGATTCTTGTCTGCATTTTAATTACATTGCCTTTTTCGTTTGTAGTAATTGGCTCGTTTTTAGATCCTGAAACTTCCATTGCGACAAGCATCGGATTTATCGTGTTCATTGTGGTGTTTGATTTCCTAGCAATATTGCTGATCGCATTGTGGTACAACAAAACTATTTTTGCAGTTACTAATAAAAGGATTTTAATACGTACAGGGTATATTGGGGTGGATTATAAAGCATTAGATTACGACACAATCGGTGCATTGACAGTGAACGTGAATTGGATAGACAAACTTTTGAAAAAAAATACAGGAACTCTTTCATTCGGAAGTATGTCAAGCCCTATGATCAATACAGCGAACTACAAATTTTCATTTTTATATATCAACAATCCCTATGAAGCCTATCGTGAAGTGAAAGCACTAATGGATGAAAACAAGGTTAAAAAGGAAGTCAAATGAATGTTTTGATTGTTAGATTAAAAGTAGTAGAAATAAATTAAACTTAGTAAATAATTTGATTTTTAATTTGACAAAATTGATACTTAATGTTATACTATAAGAATATTAAAAGGAGATACGTATGTTATTTGAACCACCAATTGATTTGTTAGTTGAAAAATTAGGTTGCCGTTATGCTGTGGCGTCTGTCGTTGGTGCTAGGGCAAAAGATTTGGCAAATAAAATACCTACATTATTGAACGGTAGTGCAAATTTGGCTATTGATTATGCTGCCAATGAAGTGGCACGCGGAGAAGTAGTTGGAGTTCAGTCAAAATAATAATGTATGCTAAAGTAATAGTCGACATCTCCAACGATGCGGTTGATAGAGTGTTTGATTATGTTGCATTGGACGACACGAAAGTAGGTATGCGTGTACGCGTTCCATTCGCTGGTAGGATAGTTTTAGGTTATGTTATAGGACTGAGCGAACATACCGACTTTGACAAGAATAAAATTAAACCAATTATTAAAAATTTGGAAAGTGTTCCTAAACTTAAACCAGAGATATTGCAACTATGTTTATTTTTAGCAAAACACTTTTTTTTACGTCTCAGTGATTGTATCAAATTGGCACTTCCTTCGTGTGTTCGTTTGGATAGTCAGCGCGAAATGTTAGAATACAATTTGACGCCATTGATTGACATTGACACCGCGATTAATATGATTGGTAAACGCGCAAAAAATCAACTTGCACTTGTAGCGACATTGAATGAGCAGGGATCGTTAAGTTATCAAAAAGCGATTGAACTATTTGGACGAACGAGTGTCAATACTTTGGTCGAAAAAGGCATTATTTTGAAAATAGCAAATCGAAAAAATCGTTTTCATTATTCAAATACAACCACTGTTCAAAAAAATATTTTGACCCAAAGTCAATTTGAGGCTGTAGATGCGATCCAAAATAATAACAAAACTTTTTTATTACAGGGCGTGACAGGAAGTGGGAAAACTGAAGTTTATATGACAATCATTGAAAATTGCATCAAAGAAAATAAAACTGCCATTATGTTGGTTCCTGAAATTTCGCTCACTCCGCAGATGATGGATAGATTTAATTCACGATTTCCAAATGAGGTTGCAGTTTTGCATAGTGGACTTAGCGAAGGAGAGCGATTTGATGAGTGGGAAAGGATATTTTCTGGAAAAGCACACGTAGTATTGGGTGCTCGCTCTGCGATATTTGCGCCACTCGAAAATCTGGGAGTGATTATTATTGATGAAGAGCACGATTCTTCTTATGTTAGCGAAAGCAATCCGCGTTTCGTCACGCACGATGTGGCAGAATTTAGAGCAAGATACAATTCTTGTCCGCTGGTTCTCGGAAGTGCTACTCCTAGCATAGAGAGTTTTCACAAAGCAAAATTGGGGCAGTATCAGTTGGTCAAATTGCCAGAGCGTATCAATGGACTTGAAATGCCGAAAATTGAAATAATAGATATGCTAGCCGAAGTTATGGATGGAAACACGTCTCCTTTTAGCAAAAAATTGCTTGCGAAATTAGATGATTGTATTAATCGAGGGAAACAAGCGATTCTGTTTATCAATAGGCGTGGCTACGCGTCATTCGTGATGTGTAGAGAGTGCGGATATAGAGCAAAATGCGATGATTGTGAAGTCAGTTTGGTATATCATAAAGAGGATAATGAATTGAAATGTCATTTTTGTGGCAAAAGGTATAGAATGCTGACGAATTGTCCAAATTGCAACAGTCCTGATATCAAATACGGAGCTCTGGGTACTGAGCGAGTGGTGAATGAACTAAAGACTATATATAAAGATATTCCGATATATAGGATGGATAATGACACGACCAGGAAGAAAGATGGTCACAAGAAAATATTGTCAGAATTTTCAAATCATACGCCGAGCATTTTGGTGGGCACTCAGATGATAGCGAAGGGGCACGATTATCCGAATGTGTCGTTCGTGGGCATACTTGATGCGGATGTGAGTCTATATAATAGTGATTACAAATCTAATGAACGCACTTTTCAACTAGTTACGCAAGTGGCGGGACGTGCGGGTAGAAAGACAAATGACGGATATGTAGTTTTGCAAACTTATGCACCCAAACATTATGTGTATAGATACGCTGTGAACTACAATTATGATGGATTTTATGACAAAGAGATAAATTTAAGGCAAACTACAGGTTTTCCACCATTTAGCAAAATTTTGCGTATTCTAATCACTAGCATTAGCGATAATAGGGCGAGAGAGGTGACCAAGAAAATATTTGATAAAGCGAATGAATTGAAGTTAAAGTATGGAAAATCAATAATATTTTTGCAGGCAATGCCATCACCTGTGAAAAGAATTCAGACAAAATATCGCTATCAGATATTGACTAGATTTGTTCCAGATGATAAAATAACAGCAGATTTCTACAATATTGCGGACCTAGTTGAAAAAGATGTGACGATTTTTGTGGAAGTCAATCCAAATAATTTGAGGTAAAATATGGCAATAAGAGAAATTGTACAGCATACAGATAATTTTTTAAGAAAACAGAGCAAACCTGTTAAATTTTTCGATGAAAAACTTTGGGAATTGCTAGATGATATGTGGGAAACGCTAGATGATCGCGTGGGCTCAGGGCTCAGTGCGGTACAAGTAGGGATCCTAAAACGCGTATTCATTTTGAATATCAATAATATGAAGATAGAATTTATCAATCCAGTGATCACTTCGAAAAGCGGTGAGCAGTATAAAAAAGAGGGATGTCTCAGCGTGGCTCTTCCATTTGGATATGTAAAGCGTCCAAAGACTGTAACGGTCACTGCTTATGATAGATTTGGAAATAAATTCACATTGACGTGCGAAGATTGGACGGCAGTTTGTGTTTGTCACGAAAGCGATCACTTGGATGGAATTTTATATATAGACAAATTGGTGACCCCACCAAAAGGTAAGGCGGACGTATAATGAAGATTGTATTTTTTGGCACTAATGAATTCAGTGCAACGATTTTGAATGGATTGATTGAAAAGAATAGAGAGGTTGTTGCTATCGTTTCACAGCCGGACAAAGTGAACGGCAGAAACAATAAAATCATATTTTCTCCAGTAAAGAAATTGGCGATGGAGAAGAATATACCAATTCATCAATTTGAAAAATTAAATAGAGATGGCGAGATTTTGAAGAATTATAATCCAGATCTATTCATTACGGCTAGTTATGGTCAAATCATTAAACAAAACATTTTGGATATTCCTAGATTTGGGACGATTAATGTACATGCAAGTTTGCTTCCAAAATATCGTGGCCCTGCACCAATTCAATGGGCAATTATGAATGGTGAAAAAAAGACTGGTATCACAATTATGAAAACGGATATCGGATGTGATACAGGTGATATATATTTTGAAAAAGAATTGGACATATTAGATACAGATACAGCAACTAGTGTATTTGATAACCTTGCTACACTAGGAGTAGAGTGCATAAATGAATTTTTGGATAATTTCGAATATTACAAAGATAAGCATTATCCACAAGACGAAGCCAATGCGACCTATCTACCTATGATCAAAAAAGAAGATTATTTACTCAAATTTGACCAAAATTCAAAGGCATTGTGTGACAAAATTCGTGCATTAGAGAACTGTTATTTTATATATAAAGGAATTAGATACAAAGTTTCATTTGCTAGCGTGTCTAATCTATTTGGTCAGCCTGGAGAAATCCTTGCTTGCGATGGGAAAAATGGACTTATAATAGGCACAAAAGATAGTGCGATTGAGATTTTATTTATTCAACCAGAGGGCAAGCAAAAGATGTTGGCATTATCCTATATGAATTCAAATAAATTTACGAAAGGTGATATTATTGAAAATTCTTAGTGATTATTCTTTGAATGAGTTGTATGTATTGTTGGCAGAATATAAAAAGTTTCGTGCCAAACAAGTTTTTGATGCCATTATCCAATCTAAAGATTATGAAGAAACAAACTTACCTAAGTCTATGATAGAAAGTTTGAAGTCCGAATATATATTGAAACCTATTCACATATATAAAGTCTTGACGAGTAAGGATGGGACGAAGAAGTATCTTTTGCGCCTTTACGATGACAATTTAATCGAATGTGTATTCCTGAAGCAAAATTATGGCAACACGATTTGCCTTTCTACACAAGTCGGATGTAGGATGGGGTG
Source organism: uncultured Clostridia bacterium (assembly GCA_944383415.1). GTDB lineage: Bacteria > Bacillota > Clostridia > Christensenellales > UBA1242 > Onthoplasma. The sequence continues at coordinate 21,648 of CALWPK010000007.1, forward strand.
CAAGTTTTGTGCATCTACCCAAAATGGACTGATACGAAATCTCAGTGCAGGAGAGATGCTTTCGACAATCAGCGTAGTGAATGCCGACAATGGAAAGTGCACTGATAGAAATTTTACAAACATCGTCCTTATGGGAAGTGGTGAGCCGTTCGACAACTATGACAATGTTGTAAAGTGGCTAGAACTAATTACCGATGAAAATGGTTTTCATCTTAGCGAGCGCAACATCTCTCTTTCTACGTGTGGGCTAGTTGACAAAATATATCAATTCGCTGATTTGAAATTCAATATCACGCTATGCGTTTCGCTCCACGCTACAAACGATGAAACGAGAAAACAGATAATGCCGATTGCTAATCGATACTCAATTGATGAAATAATCGAGGCACTAAAATATTATATAAGCAAAAATAATAGACGTGTAGTTTTTGAATATTGTTTGATAAAAGGTACTAATGATAGTTTTGAAAATGCAAAAGAATTGTCCAATTTGACAAAAGGATTAAACTGTCACGTCAATGTAATATGCTTGAATGCAAACGGAGGAGCACTCAAGGCGACCACAAAAGGTGAAGCCTATGCTTTTGTAAAAAAATTAAACGAATTGGGTGTGAGTGCAACGCTTAGACGTAGTCAAGGAAATGATATTGAAGGGGCGTGTGGAATGCTACGTGCCAAGACATTGAATGATTCAAAAAATTAGTTTTCAGTTTGTTATATTGATTTGAAGATATCTAAAATTCTTTTTGAGTATTGCATAATTTTCAATGAATGATTAATAGTTTTGGTAATTGATTTGTACAAAAAAATATAAATCAATATTGTTATTCAGTTTATCATAATTTTCAGAATAAAAAATTTTTATATTAATTTCATTTTTTAAATTTCATAAATTATGATATAATAAATATAATTTAGGAGATAGTATGCAAAAAGTAGTAGTGTCTGCATCCAGTTTGCCTGCTGGCAGAAATATGTCTAGCCAAATTGAATATTTACAAAGAGTGGGCAACTTCGGTGCCGATATGTACCATTTGGATGTTATGGATGGCGTATATGTAAAAGCAAAGAGCATTGATTATACATATTTTGAACAGTTGAAAGAAAAATCGGCTCTTTTGTTTGATGTTCATTTAATGATCGCAAATCCTGAGAAACAAATAAACAAATATATTAAGTCAAAAGCCGATATTCTCACAGTACATTATGAAACTTTTTCAGACGATGACACGCTTATCAAAACATTGAAAAAAATACGTAAAAATAAAAAAATGGTAGGTCTGGCAATCGACATTGACACTGAAATTGAAGTGATTGAAAAATTTTTGAAATATATTGATATCGCTGTCATTCTTTGCGTAAAGGTAGGTAAAGGTGGACAAGAATTTAATATCAAAGCATTGGACAAAATTAAGCAATTGAGATCGTTAAGCAGTGATATTTTGATTGAGGCAGATGGTGGAATAAACGCGGAAACTGCTAAACAATGTGTGAAAGTAGGTGCAGATATTTTGGTGAGCGGAAATTTCATCTATACAAACGATACTTATGAAGCAATCAGACAATTGAAGGGCAAGAATGGATAATAGATTTTATTTTGATACAAAAAATCAATTTAACGTAGAATTTTTAGATCAAGAGTATATTCATCTTACGAGAGTCAGAAGATGCAAAGTAGGAGATTTGATCATTGGTTTTAATGGTGATGGGTTCGATTATCATTTGAAAATTGTGACGATTACAAAAGATAAGGTTGTAGCCACGATTATTGACAAGCAAAAAAATAAGTCTTTTGATGATATGAATATAACAGTTTATTTGGCATTGATAAAAAATGATGCTCTGACCAGTGCTATCGATCATTTGGCTGAGTTGAATGTGAAAACTGTCAAATTGTTTAAGAGCGATTTTAGTGTAGTGACCATTGATGAAAAGAAAGTGAATAAATTGAATCAAATATCGATTCAAGCGAGCAAACAGTGTGAACGTGCAGATATTATGAAAGTTGAGTTGATAGAAAAATCTGATATAAAAAACGATATTGAAAAATATAAGAATCGTTTTTTTGCTTATGAAAATTCAACTGATAGCATAAAAAAATTTTCTGGAGATTTTGCTGTCATCATCGGACCAGAAGGAGGGTTCTCTCAAGATGAGGTGAACTATTTTTCAAATTTTGCCGATACGATCAGCATATCAAAGACTATCCTTAGAGCAGAAGTGGCTTGTGTCAGTGCAGTGAGTGCATTGAGGGCGGTGCAAGTTGTTGGTTAGTGTTATAACGCTTGGATGCAAAGTGAATGAATATGAAAGTCAATCTATTTTGAACCAGTTGAAATCGGCTGGCTATGAAATACGAGAAGGATTGGTGAAAGCAGACGCATACATAGTCAACACCTGCGCTGTGACGAACACGGCAGAGCAAAAATCGCGTCAAGTGCTTGCAAAAATTTTTAAACTCAATCCCGATGCAAAAGTAGCGGTTTGTGGTTGTGCAGTTGAGGACAATCCAAGTCAATTCTTAAAAAACAAGAATGTGATAGCCATTTTAGGAAATGAAGGCAAAAATGAAATCTTGAAATTTATAAAAGGGAAAAATCGAGACATTCAAAAAATCAATAATGAAATGTATACAAACACTGCTCGTCCAATAGAGACTCGAACGAGACAATATATTAAAATTCAGGATGGTTGTAATTATTTTTGTACTTATTGCATTATACCATATTTGCGCGGTAGGAGCCGAAGTAGGGATATCAATGATATTTTAGATGAGATTCGCCATACAAATGCGAATGAGATTGTCCTCACCGGAATCAATATGTCTGACTATAGAATAAAAGGCGAACTAGCATTGAAAACGCTTGTAAAAGAGATAGACAAACTAGATGTCAGATTCAGAATCTCCTCATTGGAGTGTAATGTGCTAGACGATGAGATGATTGATGTATTGAGTCAATGCAAGAATTTCTGTCCACATTTTCATATCAGTTTGCAGTCAGCGTGCAACGAAACTTTGAAACGAATGAACAGACGCTATACAATAGAAGAATATATTGATATAGTGAACAAAATTAGGAAAAAGTTTACTTTACCATCAATCTCTACAGACATCATTGTCGGATTCAAAGGGGAGACCGAAGAGGAATTCAATACAACAGTAGAAAATTTGAAGAAAATCAATTTCAGTTTCATCCACATATTCCCATATAGTGAGAGAAAAGGTACAGTGGCAACAAGACTTCAAGGTGCTGTCGACAAATGCGAGCAAAAGAGGCGGGAGCGTATTTTGCAACTAATCAATTCAGATTGCAAACAAAAATTTTACAATCAAAATAAAAATACAGTTCATAAAGTTTTGATCGAAGAAGTTGTTGACGAAAAAATTTCTTTGGGCTATACTGATAATTATATATATACATATATTGATGCGAGATGCAAACCGGGCGAGATTGTAGAGGCTAGATTGATAGGTGCATACAACAATGGTATGAAAGCAATTTTAATTTAGGAGGGTAATATGGTAGAAGATTGTATATTTTGCAAGATTAGAAAGGGTGAGATTCCTAGCACGATTTTGTATTCGGATGATGATTTTATGATCATCAAGGATATCAATCCTCAGGCTAAAGTTCATCTTTTAGTGGTTCCGAATATACATGTTCCTTATATTGATATGATGACGGAAGAGGATGCTTGTATTTTAGGGAAAATTATTTCAAAAATCTCTCACCTTCAAGAAGAACTTGGCATCACTGGAGGGTATAGATTGATCATAAATCAAGGTAAAAATGCGAATCAGACAGTGGCGCACATTCACCTACACATTTTAGGTGGTGAAAAACTGAAAGATTTTTAATTTTATCATCATTCTATTTATGAAAGAAATCGTGCTAGTAAAGAATAGATTAATGATTCCAAAATTTTAATATGAATTAAATTATAGTTTAAAATCGGTAAAATAACTATAAAAATTCTCAATTTTATATATAAATTTCACAAAAACTGTTGACAATAATGTTATTTTAGATTAAAATCAAATATAGATTAAAAAGGTGGTGAATAAGATTGACAACAGTTCGTTGCGGAGAGAATGAATCTCCTGAGAGTGCTTTGAAAAGATTCAAACGTAAATGTCAGAAAGACGGCATCATTGGAGACTTGAAAAAGAATGTAGAGTACAAAAAGCCAAGCGTTCGCCGTAAAGAAAAGAGCAAAGCGGCTAGAAAACGTGCTATGAAACGTAGTCGTTATTAATTCACTAGTTTCAACTAGTGTTTTTTATTAATAACTTAGTTTGCAATTTCGTTTTCTACTGAAAATTCAAATATTAAACTGACACATAGAGTAGTATGGGCAATTGAGAGATCATAAATTATTTTGATTGCTTTGCCTAGCAATTTTACAAATGAGTTTGGATTGCTTTTATCGGAAATCGGATATTAATCTATACATTTGAAAATTGCCATTATAAAAATTAAAAAAATATAATTATTGAAGATAAAAACATTTTGTTTTTTCTTTTTATTTGGTATAATTGATTTATGGATTACAAAACGTTATTGAATGAAGAACAATATAATGCAGTGGTGTGTACTGAAGGACCTGTCCTTGTGAGCGCTGGAGCAGGGAGCGGAAAGACACGCCTTTTGACGTATAGAATTGCCTATCTAATCACGGAGTGCAATGTGCCTGCACAAAAGATTTTGGCGATCACTTTCACGAACAAGGCTGCCAACGAAATGAAAGAGAGGATTCAAAAGATTGCACCAGACGGCGAACTCGTGACTGTGAGTACATTTCATAGTTTTTGTGCAAGGATGTTGCGCTCGTACGCTAGTTTCATACCTAATTACAAGGAAAATTTCACAATTTATAGCGAAAATGATACGAGCAAACTAATGAAAGATATTTTTAAACAGATGAATATCACTGACGAAAATATGAAAGATGAATTCAAACATAATATCTCAATTTTGAAAAACGACAATATGTCGATTGAAGAATATGTCAAAATATTCAAGTATGATAGAAATATTATTGATTTTGAAAAATTTTATAGGTTGTATCAATCTGAACTTATCAAAAATAATGCTATGGATTTTGATGACCTTTTGATCAACTTTTATAATCTCATTAGTACCAATCAAGATGTATTGGACAGCATTCAAAATAAGTATACTTATTTTAGCGTGGATGAATTTCAAGACACGAATCAGATTCAGTATGACATTGTGAAATTGTTGGCTAAGAAAACGAGAAATATCCTAATTGTCGGAGACGAGGATCAATCTATTTATGGATGGCGTGGAGCAAACATTGACAATATTTTCAATTTTACCAAAGATTTTCCAGAGGCTAAAATATTTAAACTAGAACAAAACTATAGAAGTACGAAGAAGATTTTGGATAGGGCAAATTTGATAATTAAAAACAATCGAAATAGATTGGAAAAGAAATTATATACAGACAATGAGGAAGGTACAGATGTATTTTACTATCAAGCGATGAGTGAAACAGATGAGGCGGATTTTGTAGTGCAATCAATCATTCGCTCGCACAACGCTGGAGTACCATACAATGAAATGGCAATATTGATGCGACTAAATGCACTCAGTAGAACATTTGAAGAAAAAATGCTCAATTACAATATTCCACATATTATGTATAACGGTTTCAAATTTTTTGAACGTGCAGAGATAAAAAGCGTGCTAGCATATCTCACGTCGATTGTTAATCCAAGTGACGACATTTCCTTTGCACGTATAATCAATTTCCCAAAACGTGGCATAGGAGAAACTAGTGTAGAAAAGTTGTTGGAAATATCCGCTAAGAACCACATTCCACTAAAAGAGGTGGTGATGAATTATGAAAAAGAAATTTTGCCAACCGCATTGAAAGACAAATTGAAAGATCTGAAAGCATTATTTTTGGATTTGCAAGAAAATATTGACAAACTTGGTATGTATGAATTTTTTACATATATGCTTGAGAAAACTAATATTTTGAAATCGTTTGATTTAGATAATGAGCAAGATTACGAAAGATATTTAAATGTTGGTTCATTAGTCAATTCGGTTCGCGAATTTGAAGAGGTCAATCAAGGTGCAACTATTGTCGACTATCTGCAATCAGTGACACTATCAAGTGCAATGGACAGCGATGATGGCAAGGGAGTGGTGATTGCTACTGTTCACGGTGCAAAAGGTCTTGAGTTTGATAATGTTTACATTGTAGGTTGTGAAGAAAAGATTTTTCCTATTTCTCGTGACGATAGTGAAGATATAGAAGAAGAAAGGCGACTGATGTATGTGGCAATTACGCGTGCGAAGAAAAATTTAGTCTTGACGAGCAGTTCATCGAGGTTTCTTTATGGTAGGCGAGAATATAGTGTAAAATCACGTTTTTTATATGAGTTAGATTTAGTCGCAGATAGACAAATAAATTCTAGTCGTGTTTCATATAATAATTATAATACATTTAATAGTTATAATAAAAAAAATATATCAATCAATTACAATAAAACAGGAGGAAATATGAATAATTTAGAATCAAATCAAAACAAATCATTTAATTATACTTTCAATAAGAATACAATAGAGAAAAAGTCTATAGATTTTTCAAAAATAAAGTTGGGTGCCAAAGTCAATCATCCTAAATTTGGGCAAGGAGAGATAACAGAAGTGACTCCAAATTCGAGCAATCATTGCGTGAAAATAAAATTTGAAGGCGTTGGTGAAAAAATGTTATCCCTAGACTATGCACCTATAGAATTCATTGACTAATCGAAGTAATATAAATTTTTGTTGAAATAAAAAACAAATTTATAAGGGGTAAAATGGACAAACTTGAACGTTTAAAATGGTTGACGCAAGAGGTAAATAAACATAATAAAAATTATTATGTATATGACAATCCAACAATTTCAGACGCAGAATACGATAAGTTGTATGACGAATTATTGGCTCTAGAAAAAGAGTTGAATTTTTCACTTCCAGATAGTCCTACTTCTAGAGTCGGGGATGACGTATTGTCAAAATTTGAAAAACGAAAACACGAATTCCCTCTTTATAGTCTAAACAAAGTGAAAGATTATTCAGATTTGGGCAAGTGGATCACCGATATGCAAAATGATAGTGGCAGACACGACTTAGATTTTTCGCTTGAATACAAATATGACGGCTTGAAAGTCGTGCTGGAATATGACGGCGGGAGATACAAAACTGCCACGACAAGAGGAAATGGGAAAATCGGTGAAGATGTTACATTGCAAGTAAAAACTATCCGTAGTGTTCCTATGAACATTCCTTTCAAAAAAAGACTGATCGTTCAGGGCGAATGTATGATGACGAACAAGGCTTTCGAAGAATACAACAAGACCGCAGACATCCCCCTGAAAAATCCACGTAACGGAGTGGCTGGAGCGGTGAGAAATCTTGATCCGAAAGAGACTGCAAAACGAAAACTTGACTTTTTTTGCTACGACATTTCTTTTGTCGAAGATTATGAGATAAAATCTCAAAAGGATATGCACGATTTTATTGTTGATCAGGGATTTTTGACAGGTGATTATTTCAAAATCATCAAAAACTTGAAACAAGCGGAGGATGAAATAGCAAAAATTGACAAAACAAAAGATCATCTAGATGTGATGATAGATGGTATGGTTTTGAAAGTCAATGATAGCACCATAAGAGAAGATATTGGCTATACCAACAAATTTCCAAAATGGGCAATCGCATATAAATTTAAACCTGTCGAACTATCTACTATTCTAAAAGATGTTGTTTGGCAAGTGGGCAGAACTGGCAAAATCACACCAATTGCAATGCTTGATCCGATTGAATTGTCTGGTGCCACAGTCAGTAGGGCAACATTAAATAATACACAAGATATAGAAAGAAAGCAGATTAGTATCAATAGTAGAGTATTTGTCAGACGAAGCAATGAAGTCATCCCCGAAGTGATGGGACTTGCTGAAAAATCTGATAATGCAATAGAGATCATAGCACCCAAATTTTGCCCTAGTTGCAATAGTGAGTTGAAGACAATTGGTGCAAATTTATTTTGTGTGAATCATAAACATTGTTATAAACAAATAGTCGATCGTCTGACCCAATTCGTATCAAGAAATGCGTTCAATATTGAAGGACTTAGCAAAAAGACATTGAATCAATTGTATCAAAAGTTTGATTTGTCCTATCCCTATGAATTATTTACGATAACAGAGGATATGCTCTCTCAATTGGAAGGATTCAAGGACAAAAAAATTAGCAACCTCTTAAATAGTTTGGAAAAAAGCAAAAAAATTGATTGGTCAAATTTCATATTTTCTTTAGGAATACTATATGTTGGAGACAAAACGGCGTTTGTTCTTAGCAAAAAATACAATTCAATTGAAGAATTGAAATCTGCCACGTTTGATGACCTTATTTCAATTGACGATGTTGGAGAAATTGTGGCAAATAGCATTGTCGAATATTTTCAAGACCAAGACAATTTGATAAATATTGATAAATTGATTGAATTAGGCGTGAAAATTAATTTTTCAAACAACAACACGGAGAAAAATTATTTTACGAATAAAACAATAGTTTTAACTGGTACACTCAGTGCATATTCTAGACCAGAATTGACGAAGATTTTATTGTCTTATGGAGCGAATGTTGCATCTAGTGTTAGCAAAAAGACTGATTTAGTGATAGTAGGGACAGATGCTGGTAGCAAATTGGATAAGGCAAAACAGTTAAATATAGAAATCATAGATGAAGAAAGACTATTAAATCTCTTGTCTAATGTCTGATAAAACTTTCTTTGCATTGAAAAAATCGGAGTATCTTATATCAATTAATACTTCTACTCTATAGCGAATTATGGCATTTAGCCAAAAATTATTGATGAAATCACTTATAAATTTTTAAGTGATTTTTTATTATCTTATTAAATTTAATTTGAAAAATAATAAATTTTTGATATAATTGATTTGATTGCAAATAACAAATGATGTAATTTATTTTGTAATTCGTTAGAAATGGAGTCATAATGATTACTTTTAAAGAAATTGAAATGGCGGGGTTTAAGTCCTTTGCCGATGAAACTCACATAAATTTTGACGGAGGTATCACTGCAATTGTAGGTCCGAACGGATGTGGAAAGTCAAATGTAAGTGACGCCATTCGTTGGGTTTTGGGTGAGCAGTCAAGCAAAGCATTGCGCGGTAAATCTATGCAAGACGTCATTTTTGCAGGCACTGAGAAAAGGAAAAAATTGAGTTATTGTGAAGTCTCTCTTATCTTTGACAATACCAATAAATGGTTCAATATTGAATATGATGAAGTTGTCATCACAAGGAAACTTTATCGAAGTGGAGAGAGCGATTATCAAATCAATAGAAAACCTTGTAGACTGAAAGATATCCGAGATCTTCTATATGATAGTGGTATTGGTAAGGACGGTTATTCAATTATCGGTCAAGGTCGAGTCGAGGAGATTATCCAGTCAAAGCCCGAAGAAAGACGTGCAATCTTTGAAGAGGCTGCTGGAATAGCAAAATACAAGGCAAGAAAAGTCGAGACTGAGAATAGGCTAGAGCGTGTAAGAGACAATCTCAGTCGTGCGGGAGATATCATAACGGAAGTTGAACGTAGGCTCGGACCGTTGAAGAAGCAGAGTGAAGATGCGAAGAAATATTTAGAATATAGAGACATTTTGAAAAATCTAGAGATCAACGCGTACATATATCAATACGACCACGCCGCCCAGACGAAAGAAGAGATCAATGAAAAATTGCAGGGTTACAAAGACAATCTAAACATATTGGAAAATAGTTTGCAGACAGAGCAAGCCAAATATGACAAATCTTTAAATGAAATAAATCAGTTGGACAAGAAGGCAAGCGATCTGCACGAGCAAGTTTTGCATAATACAGTTGCGCTAGAGAAAAAACAGGGAGACACAAGACTACTTAATGAGCAAACAAAATATCTGAAAGAGCAAATTGATAGATTAAATAATGAATATGAAAATTACAAATTAGATTACAATCAAAAGATGGCACTTATCCAGTCTGCCACATCGCTTCGCGATGAAGAAAAGGAAAATTTGAACAAACTATATTCAGAATCGCAAGCCCTGTCAGAAAAATACTTGCAACTAATAGACGAATTAACAAAAAGCGAAGGGGAAAAGGAAGAAAATCAGCGTGCGATGATAGACAACCTTAGTAAACTCACGGATATCAAAGCGAATTTATCAGCATATATAGCGAAACGCGACACTATGCGCGAAAACGTGAATCAAGACAAAGAGAAGTTGAGAGACTTAAATTCGGAAAAAACCACATTGGAGAGTGAATACAATAAACTATTTAGCGAAGTAGAAACAATTAAAAAATCGCAAGAAACCAAGACTGATAATATATCTAAGATCAATCAAAAACTTCAATCAGTAAATCAGTCTATTGACGAATTGAATTCTCACATTTATGCACTGAAAACTAGTATTTCAAACGATACAAATAGGAAGAATATTTTATCCAACTTGCAAGCAGATTTTGAAGGATATCAATTCGCGGTGAAGAGATTGCTCCAAGAGGGTAAGAACAATCCTAAATTAAATAGCGCGATAAAGGGTGTGGTAGGCAACATTATTTCAGTCGAGCCAAAATTTCAGCAAGCCATCGAAATTGCTCTTGGCGGTAGTATTCAAAATATCGTTACGAAAGATGAAAATGATGCAAAGATTTTGATTGCGTATCTAAAAGAGATGCGTCTAGGTAGAGCAACATTTCTACCAATTAGTGCCGTTAAACCTAGAAATTTGTCAGGATCAGACAAGGTGTATTTGTCAAGTGCAGGATGTTTCGGAGTGGCGAGCGAATTGGTGAAAACTGATGCTGTTTACAAACCTGTCATCGAAAGTCTACTAGGTTCCACAGTTGTGTGCGACAATCTTGATAATGCAGTTGCAATTGCGAAGAAAAGTAATTATTCGTTTAGAATTGTCACTTTGGAAGGAGATGTTTTGTCGCCACAGGGAAGTATGTCGGGTGGTAGCAAAAAGAGCAATGATAGTTCACTTCTTAGCAAGGAGACTGAAATTAAGAATTTAGCCAAAAACATAGAAGATAAGACGAAGGAATTGCAAACCGATGAAAATCAATTGAATTCATATTTGTCTGCTATGAATAAACTAAAAGAGTTGCTAGATAGCGAGACTACATCATTACAAACTTTGAACAACGAATTTTATGCAAAAAATACCAAGTTGGAGAGTCTAAAGCAAAATCTTGATTCGCTCGAAGAAGATATATTTAGTTTGTCTAGTCAATTGAAAGTCGCAGAAAATATTGTGAATGACCTTGAGACCAAAATCAATTCGATAGACCAAGTTGAACTTGAATACGCCACATCTCAAGCCAAAGTTGGAGATATCAGCAATGATAGCAAAAATGCTTATGAAGAATTGAAACAAAAGCGTGACGAATATCAAGAGAGTATGATGCAGTCAAAGGTGAAGATTGCATCCATTGAAGAAAAAATTAGATCACTAAATAAAGATATTGAAACATATTCAGCAGATATTGAAAATGTCAAGAAATCAATAGAAAGAGTCGGAGCAGAACTCACTTCACAACAGAAAGTATATGATGAAGCAATGAATATGAATCGGTCGCAGAGTGAAGATTCTGAAATTGATCAAATCAAGCAGACCATTGAAGAATTGAATACTAAACTTTCGCAATTTGATGAATTCAAACAAACTCTTATGAAAGAATTGAAAGACTTGGATGACAAAAAATCTGTATTGTCAAACGACATTGCCAGATTGAACAACAAAATTTATCAGGAAGAGACTCGACTTCAAAAAGTTGACCTTGATATTGAAAATATGCAAGAGCGTATTTTTGAAGAATATGAGATGACTTATAATGATTGTCTACCATTCAAAGATCAGGACGAAAACTTTGATATCAAAGATGTGATGATACGAATTAGCAAGACGAAAAACCAAATTACTTCATTAGGCTATGTGAACATAAACGCGATAGAAGAGTATAAGAGCGAAGGTGCCAGATATGAAGAGATGAACGCTCAAATTGAGGACTTGAAAAAGGCTGAAGAAGACGCAGTGAAGATCATCAAAGATTTATCTGCCGAAATGCTTGAAAAGTTCAATGCCGAATTTGTAAAAATACAAGAAAACTTCACAAAAGTATTCAAAGAGTTGTTTGGCGGAGGCAATGCCCGTCTAGAACTTCTTCCTAGCGAAGATCCTCTCACGGCAGGTGTGGAGATTATCGCTCAACCACCGGGAAAAGTGTTGCAACAAATATCTTTGCTTAGCGGTGGAGAAAAGACAATGACCGCGATAGCAATTTTGTTCGCTATACTAAAATTAAAACCAATGCCATTCTGTTTCCTAGACGAAATAGAGGCAGCGCTAGACGATGCCAATATTGAAAGATACGCAAGATACCTCAAGCGCTTTAGTGATGAGACCCAATTCATCGTCATTACCCACAGAAAACCAACGATGGAACTAGCCGATTCACTATATGGTGTGACGATGGAAGAAAAGGGTGTCAGCAAAATTGTGTCAGTGAAACTCAGCGATGCAGTCAAAGTAGCAGACACAAATTCATAATCAATATTTGGTGTATATAAAATTAAATATACACTAAATATTTTGTTTAAGGAGAAATATGGGAATATTTAAAAGATTTTTTGACAAATTAAAATATACATTCAAACGCACTGAACTCAATGATGACTTTTATGATGAATTAGAATCACTTCTGGTGTCTAGTGATATGGGAGTTGAGCAAGCATTGGATATAATGGATGAGTTGCGTATAACGTGCAAGAAAAAACTAATTAAGGATACCGAAAATGCACAAAATGAATTGAAACAAATCTTGATTGATCGGCTAGACGCTGAAGACATAGAATTCAATTATCCTTTGATCATTACTGTTGTCGGCGTGAATGGCGTTGGGAAAACTACCTCTATTGCCAAGATGACCAGATTTTTTCAAAACAAGAAAAAATCTGTTTTGCTTGCGGCGGGGGACACATTCCGTGCGGCCGCTACTGAGCAATTGTCCAATTGGGCAGATAGATTGAAAGTCAAGATCGTAAAACAAGGCGAGGGAGCAGACTCTGCGTCAGTAGTATTTGATGCAATCACCAGTATGAAAGCGAAAAATTATGACGTACTGATCGTAGACACCGCAGGTAGATTGCACACGAAGACTAATCTTATGAAAGAATTGGAAAAAATCAATAATATAGTGAATAGAGAATATCCAGAAGCACAAAAACTAAATTTAATAGTCTTAGATGCATCTATTGGTCAAAACTCAATTGCCCAGGTCAAAGCATTCAAAGACACTGTCAATATTGATGGTATCATCCTCACCAAATTGGATGGCACGGCAAAAGGAGGAGTGGTTTATCCTATTATCAATGAATTGCAAGTTCCTATCATCTTTACTGGCTTTGGCGAAAAAGTGGACGATTTGGAAGTTTTTGACAAGACCAGTTTCGTAGAAAAAATATTGATGTGATGAAGCGAAAAATGGAAGTAATAAAAAATAAAATTTATAAGCATTTCAAAGGCAATTTATATTTGGTAGAGGACATAGCCATTCATTCTGAGACGGGAGAAAAGTTAGTGTTATATCGTGCTCTTTATGATGATTGCAAACTCTATGCTAGACCCTATGATATGTTTTGTGAAAAAGTTGATAAGAAAAAATATCCCAATGTAGAGCAGGAATACAGATTTGAATTAACAAATATCAAATCAAATAAAATGTAAAATTAAATAATATTAATTATGCAATGAATGATCAATATAAATATTAGAAAAAAATATTAATTAGACTTTAAGAGGGGAAAATGGATATAAAAAGGCGTGTAGAAATTGCCGTTTTAGTAAAGTATTATGGTAACCTACTTACAGACAAACAGCAAAAGGTCATCGAAATGTATGTAGACAATAATTTGTCATTTTCGGAAGTAAGCGAAGAATTGAATATCACTAGACAAGCGGTCAAGGACACTCTTGACAATGCAATAAGTTCATTAGAATCTATCGAAAATGAATTGCATTTTATACAGCGGGATGCTAGAATAAAAAAATGTTTAGAGGACAAATCTGTCAACCAAATAGATTTATCTACTCGGTTGGAGATAATGTCAATGTTGGAGGATAATTAATGGCACTGTTTTCGAGTTTGAGCGAGAGATTGAATCATATATTCAGCAAAATGACCAAGCACGGAAAGTTGACTGCGCTTGAAATTAAGGAAGCGATGCGTGAAATTCGTGTGGCTCTACTAGAGGCTGATGTCAATTTTTCAGTGGCGAAAGAGTTTATAGCCAAAGTGAGCGAGCAAGCAGTGGGGGAAGAGATTTTGAAAAGTCTCACTCCTACACAACAGGTCGTCAAAATAGTTCGTGACAACCTTATAGAATTGATGGGTGGTGAAAATCAAAAATTAAATGTTTCACCTAAACCGCCAACAGTCATTATGATGTGCGGACTTCAGGGTAGTGGTAAGACCACTATGTGCGGTAAACTTGCCTTGAAATTGAAAAAAGAGGGTAAAAAACCGCTACTAGTAGCCTGTGATGTTTATAGACCGGCGGCAATAGATCAACTGAAAGTATTGGGGAAATCGATTCAAATCGATGTTTTTGAGCGTGGGACACAAAATCCAGTGAAAACTTGCAAAGAGGCGATTGCTTATGCAGAGAAATTTAGTCTTGATACCGTCATAATTGATACAGCGGGACGTTTGCAGATAGATGAAAAATTGATGCAAGAATTGAAAGAGATCAAAAAAACGATCGACCCTACTGAAATTTTACTTGTAATCGATGCAATGATTGGTCAAGAGGCCGTGTCAGTATCCACCGCATTCAATGACGCATTAGATGTTACTGGTGTGGTTCTTACCAAAATAGACGGAGATACGCGTGGCGGTGCAGCACTTTCGATTCGTTCCGTCATTGGAAAACCCATCAAATTCGTCGGCGTTGGCGAAAAATTGACAGATATAGAACCTTTTTATCCAGATAGAATGGCGTCTCGAATTTTAGGAATGGGGGATGTGCTGACCTTGATCGATAAGGCGCAAGAGGCAATGGATGAAAAGACAGCAAAAGAAATGGAACGCAAGTTCAAAGAAAACAGTTTCGACCTAAATGATTATATAGAGCAGGTAAACTCGTTGAAGAAAATGGGAGGTTTGAAATCTGTGTTGTCTATGATGCCGGGCATCAGTGGGAAACTGAAACAAATAGAAGACCAAATTGACGAGAAAAAGTTGGAAAAAAACAAGGCAATTATCCAGTCTATGACACCTAAAGAGCGGGCGAATCCTGATATAATTAATGGAAGTCGTCGTCAGCGAATTGCAAAAGGTGCGGGAGTGGAAGTAAGCGACGTCAATCTACTTATCAAACAATTCAATCAGAGCAAAGAGATGATGAAAATGATGAAAAATCCTAAGGCTTATGGTGGGAAAATGGCTATGATACGTAAACTAATGGGCAATTAGTATCATTTAGATAGAAATTCTTTGAGTTGACTAATTTTTCATATTTATTTTAAGATAAATTTGTGAATTTTCTATTTTAAATAATATTTATATGAATATGTCGTAAAAGAAAAAAAAGAGGTGTCAATATTTAGAAAAATTTGATCAATATTTTGATTTTAGTGAGAATATTTGAATGAGCGTACAAAATTATATAAAAAATATCCTTTCTTAAATGAAATGGATATTAAACATATAAAGATTAAAATATTTTATAAAAACCCTTTACATTATGAAATTTTTATGTTATAATGTAAAGTGAAAATACTTTACAGACATTCACATAATACTATTTGTATAATTATCCAATTGTATTTTATGGCATTATCTATGAATTTTTGTAAAGAATATATGAAAAGGAGAAGTTATGGCAGTTAAAATTAGATTGACTCGTTTAGGAGACAAAAAATCACCCTTCTATCGTGTAGTTGTGGCTGACTCTCGCGTGGCTAGAGATGGTAAGTACATTGAGCAAATCGGCACATACAATCCACTTGTTGAACCTGACAAGCAACTCAATATCAACAAAGAACTTGCTGAAAAATGGCTCAAGAATGGTGCTCAACCTACTGAAACTACGAAATCAATTCTTCAAAGAGTTGGTGTTTTGGAAGTCAAAGGCAATTCAGTTCCTAAAACAAATAACAAAAAGAAAAAATCATAAGCATAAGGAGTGATTTATGCAAGAGGTGTTAGATTATATCGTCAAGAATATGGTATCAAATCCTGACGCTGTTGAGATTGCAGATGAGAGCAAGGGTAAGACTAAAATTTTCAAGGTTACAGTTTTGAAAAAAGATTTAGGTGCCGTGATTGGCAGGAACGGTAATATTGCGAATGCTATCAGAACAGTTGTAAAATCTCTTGGCAACCCTAGAGAAAGATTGGTTATTAAATTTGATGCTAAGAATTAATATGATGAGGAATAGAGACTTGCTTATGCAAGTTTTTTTATTGCAATAAAAACTCAATTGTGGTAAAATATATATATATGGAGAATAATATGTCAAATATTCTAGAAATTGGTAAAATTGTCCGTCCACACGGAATCAAAGGTGCAGTGAAGATAATCAGTTATCTTGAAGATGAGGATTTCACAAAGTTCAAGCAAATTTTGATAGGAAAGAAATTAGAAAAAGGAAATATCACAAAGATTTCGTTATTGAATAAAGACGCATATTTGGTTTACATTGATATAATTCCGAATATAGAGACGGCAGAACAATATCGTGACCAATATGTATATATTGATAGATCGGAATATAAAGAATTCAAAGATAAAGTATATTTATCAGATTTGATTGGTGCACCTGTATTGGATGAAAATAGAGAAAAATTGGGCGAATTAGTAGATTTTGATGATTATGGCGCTAGCGTGATTTTGCAAATAAAGGCTGGAGCGGTCACTTATTCACTGCCATTCGTAGAAGATATAGTGGTATATGATGACAAATTGAATGCGTTTGTGACAACCAAACAAAAATTCGAGGATCTACGCGTATGAGAATAGATATTTTGTCGTTATTTCCTGAAATGTTTGCCCCACTCAAAGAGAGTATAATCAAACGTGCCGTCACAGACGAAAAGGTCGTAATCAACATTATCAACATTCGCGACTTTGCTTCCGCACCACATTACAAATGCGATGACGAGCCATTCGGAGGTGGAGCAGGGATGGTAATGATGTGTGAGCCAATTTACAAGGCAATAGAAAGTATAAAAACTGCAGACTCTAAAATTTTTTATATGTCACCACGCGGGAAAAAATTTTCACAAACCAAAGCACGGGAAATGGCAGAATTAAATCATATTATATTGCTTTGCGGACACTATGAAGGGGTGGATCAACGAGTGATTGATATGTTCAATATAGAAGAAATTTCAATTGGGGATTATATTCTGACGGGCGGAGAATTGCCTGCTATGGTAGTGACTGATGCCATTGTTCGCCTGATTCCGAATGTAATCACACCTGATAGCATTGTAGAGGAAAGTTTTTCAAATGATCTACTCGAATACAATCAATATACTCGTCCGTCAGTGTTTATGGGGTATTCAGTACCAGAGGTACTTCTTAGCGGAAATCATAAAAAAATTGCAGAATATAGAAAGGCACAATCAATCGAGATTACGAAGAAAAATCGCCCCGATTTATTGCAAGATAAAATGGAATATTGAAAGAATCAGATAATATTAGATTCGAAATTTTCAAATGATTGAATATCTTGAATAAATTTCATATAAATATTTTTTGAAAAGACAAAATAAATATTGAGTTTATTTTGTTTTTTTGTTATAATACAATTATGATTAATTGGTTCCCTGGTCACATGAATAAAACGTTAAAACAGATGCAACAGGATGGCAAAATCTGCGATTGTTTCATCTACATTCTGGACGCACGTTGTCCATTGTCCTGTATTAATCCAGAGTTTGTAAGAGTGATAGGGAATAAGCCTATTATTTTTGTCTTGAACAAATCTGACCTAGTAGAGAAAAAAGATATTGAAAAGTTTATCCAATACTTTTCTTCTCAAGGGCAAACTTGCGTCAGTTTAAATGCGACAACATTCGCTAGTGGTAAAATCATTATTAATGCAATAAAGACAGTATTCAAAGATAGATTAGAAAAAAACAAAGAGAAAAATGTTAAATTCATAATTCGCGCTATGATACTCGGTATTCCAAATTCAGGAAAATCAACTATAGTAAATAACCTTTGCGGAAAGGCAAGGGCAGTCACGGGAAACAGAGCGGGAGTGACTAGAAACAAGCAATGGGTGAAACTAGATAGCAATATAGAAGTGATGGATACGCCGGGTGTGCTTCTACCTAATTTTGACAATGAAGAAAATGCATACAACCTCGCAATCACAGGGGCCATAAAAGACGAGATTTTGTATCAACCAGATGTCGCTATTCAGTTAATTAAAAAGTTGAATTCTTTAAATAAAATTAATATTATAAACACGAAATATGGCGTGGATATTGATATTAATACACAAGAAATAGAAATATTAAAATTTATTGGTAAAAAACGAGGATGTATTATTAAGGGTGGTGAAATTGATGTTGATCGTAGTGCAAAAATGTTGATCACAGATTTTAGATCTGGGAAACTTGGGAAAATTTGTCTGGAGAGTATATGATTGATACATTGAAAATATTTGAATATGACAAATCACTATTGTCAGATAAAATAAAATATATAGCAGGGATAGACGAAGTTGGGCGAGGTCCGTTGGCTGGACCTGTTGTGACTGCCTGTGTAATAATGCCGTATTCAGAAGGTAGCATTATTAATGGAGTGTTTGATAGCAAAAAAGTAAACAAAAAAAATCGAGAAAAACTTTGTAATGAAATATTAACTAATGCTATCGCTTATTCAATTGTCGTAGAGGATGTGAAGTCAATTGACGAAATAAATATCTTAAATGCTACAATCAAAGCAATGAAACGCTCATATACCGAAATGAAAGTCAAACCGGATTTATTATTGATTGACGCGGTCAAATTGAATATAGCCGAAAATGAAAAATCAATAATCAAGGGCGATGCCACAAGTTATGCTATAGCCTCTGCTTCAATTGTTGCAAAAGTATATCGTGATAGATTAATGGAAGAATATGCCAAAATCTATCCCGAATACGATTTCGAAAACAATGTAGGATATGGCACGAAAAGACATATTGAAGCGATCAAAACTTATGGCGTGACGCCTATCCACCGACTTAGTTTCCTGAAAAACATTATAGGAGAAGAGGAATGCAAAAGAATCTCTATGGAAAGAGAAGCGAAATAATCGCTCAAAATTATTTAAAAAAATTGGGTTATAAAATCTTGGAAACAAATTATTCAAATAAATTGGGAGAGATCGACATAATTGCAAAAGACAAAAATGACTACATTGTTTTTTTTGAAGTAAAATCTAGGATGAGCAGAAAGTTTGGAGATCCGTTTGAGGCGATTGATTTGAAAAAACAGCAAAAAATAAGAAACGTAGCCACAATGTATCTCAAAACTCACAATTTACTGAATGCCAACTGTAGATTTGATGCAATTGCAGTCTTGGGAGACATGGATGACGATATCCGTCACATACAAGATGCATTTTGATAATTAGGATTTTTTGAAGGAAATTTTATGTCTAAATATATTGAAAAATTTGTTTTACCAAATCAAACTATTGAAGAAAATCTGATAGTCAATAGGATGGCAGAAAATGGCGGGATATATGGCTATATTGACAATATATATCCGTGCGACATTTTCCCCAATATTGGTCTAAGCGAACTCGATTTTGAAAATATAACTATATTATATGGAGGTAATGGTTCGGGAAAAACGACATTGTTAAATCTCATAGCGAACAAATTATCATTGAAGAGGATGGCTCCATTCAACAATAGCGAATTATTTTCTAGTTTCGTTGATTCGTGCAAAATTAAAATGGCAGAAGATGACGATGGAGTTGAGTTTCGAGCCGTTCCACAAAATAGTAGGATCATTACTAGTGACGACATATTTGATTTTATGCTGACAGCGCGAGAGAATAACGAACAGATAAGTCACGATACACAGGAGATGAAGGAAAAATGGCAAGAATTGAAATATGGCGAAACAATTAAATTGAGAGGGTTCGAAGATATCGAAATTGTCAGTCAACAAATCCTAGCACAAAGAAAAAGTTTATCTAGACGAAAATTTTTGTATAAATTTTCTGGGAAAGAACAAAAATTAAATAGTAATGGAGAAACGGCAATTGAATTTTTTGAAAAGAAATTAGAAAATGATTGTCTTTATTGTTTAGATGAACCAGAAAATAGTCTGTCTCCACAATTTCAAAAATTGTTGGTAGAAATCATAGAAAAGAAAGCACGTTATTGTGGATGTCAATTCATAATCTCCACACATTCTCCTTTCGTCTTGGCTTTGAATGGTGCTAAAATTTATGATTTAGATAGTACACCTGTTGATATTAAAAAATGGTGGGAATTAGAAAATGTAAAAGAATATTTTAGTTTCTTTGAGACAAATCGAAAATATTTTATAAAAAATTAAATTTTAGAGCAAAAATTTTTGTTTTACAATTTTCTTTTTTAAGTAGGAAAACTTATAATATTTTTCCAGTAAATTTAAAAAAATACTTGCAAATTAGTTTTCCTTATGATATAATGCTTAAACGTTGACGGTCCGCTGTATTCCAATTATAAGAACGTCAAGAAGGAGGTAAGTATGACTATTATCGACCAAATCGAGAAAGAGCAATTACGTAGCGACATTACTTCTTTTAATATTGGAGACACCGTACGAGTTATGGTTAAAGTCAAAGAAGGAGACAAAGAACGTATTCAAGCGTATGAAGGCGTAGTAATTGCAAGGAAAGGAAAAGGTATTAGAGAGACCTTTACCGTTAGACGTGTGTCATTCGGTATTGGTGTTGAACGTACTTTCCCTATCAATAGTCCACGTATTGACAAAATTATCGTGGTTAGAAAGGGCAAAGTTAGACGTGCGAAAATCTATTACATTCGTGACCTTTCTGGTAAAGCGGCGAAAGTTAAAGAAATTAAATAAGGCAGTAATGCCTTTTTTCTTTTTTATCTTGGTTGCAATTAATCCATAAATTTTATTTTTTATAAATTCCTTTGATCTTGATTATATAATTTGCAACTTGTTTTTAAAATATAGATAAAATTCTTTAAAGATCTTACTCGAATTTTTATTATATTAGAATTCTAATATGAAAATCATAATTTGAAAATTAAATTAACGGATTATACAATAATATAATGGGTTTCATTAGAATCATCATTATATTCAAACATTTGTTCGACAAATCGCTTGACAAGATTTTCCTATATATGTTATGCTCAGTCTAAAGGAAGAAAAATGTTAGCAAAAATATTATCCTATGGGTTGACAGGAATAAGCGGATACCCAGTAGAAATTCAATTGGATATAAATGCAGGACTGCCTGGCTATGATGTGGTAGGTCTGGCAGACACCGCTATCAAAGAGAGCAAATCGCGTGTAAAGGCTGCTATAAAAAATAGTAGTTTCAATTATCCGATCAACAAAATCATAATCAATCTAGCACCGGCAGATACGAAGAAAGAGGGCAGTATGTACGACTTGCCTATTGCTCTCGGCATATTGGTAGCAGAAGAGATAATCACGAATAAATCATTAGAAAATTTCGTTGTTTTGGGAGAATTGTCCCTTAATGGTGAAATTAGAAAGTTAAATGGCATTTTACCTATGCTAATTAGTGCCAAACAAATGGGGTTCAATAAATTCATCATCCCAAAAGAAAATGCGATGGAAGCATCTTTCATTGATAAAATTGAAGTTTATCCCGTAGAAACGCTAAAGCAAGTAGTTTCATTTTTAAAGGGTGAAATCACGATTGAAAAAAATGATTGCAAGACTTTTGAATCTGCACTAAAAGAGCACGATTATAAACACGATTTTGCTTATGTGAAAGGTCAGGCTAGTGCAAAGCGAGCGATGGAGATTGCCGCTGCTGGCGGGCACAACATAATTTTGATTGGACCACCTGGCGCAGGCAAAACAATGCTTGCAAAGTGTTTTCCGTCAATCTTGCCGGATCTGACATTCGAAGAAAGTCTAGAGGTGACTAAAATTCATAGTGTAGCAGGAGTTTTGGATCCGAAGCAAGGTATAGTTGTTGAACGTCCATTCAGAAGTCCGCACCATACCGCCACATTAATTGCTTTAACTGGTGGAGGGCAAAAGGCAAAACCGGGAGAAATCAGCCTGGCACACAATGGAGTATTGTTCCTTGATGAAATGCCAGAGTATGCCAGAAATACTATCGAAACATTACGTCAACCTATGGAAGATGGATATATAACTGTTGCAAGAAACGCCCTCACTGTGCAATATCCTGCCAACTTTATTTTGGTAGCGAGTATGAACCCTTGTCCGTGCGGATATTATGGGAGCACGACAAATCAATGTAAATGTACCGCCACCGCTATTCACAACTATCTATCGAAGATCAGCGGGCCATTGCTTGATAGAATTGATTTGCATATTGAAGTAGATAGTATCAATTACGAAGACTTGTCACATTATGAACTAGAAGAACCTAGTAGTGAAATCAAGAAAAGAGTAAATCGTGCGCGAGACATTCAACTTCAACGCTTTAAGGATAGCAAGATATATTCTAATGCAAAGATGAACGAAAAGGAATTCAAAAAATATTGTGCCCTAGACAAAGATTGTACCGACCTATTAGAAATAGCATTCAAACGATTCAATTTAACAGCACGTGCTTATAATAGAATCTTAAAAGTTGCACGCACAATTGCCGACCTAGACGGGAAAGAAAATATTGAAAGAAAACATCTAATGGAAGCAATACAATATAGGACATTAGACAAAAAGTATACGGTGTAAAATGACAATAGATGATAGGAATATAATTTGGTTAGATTTGTTCCCATTTCTAACTTATCAAAAAAAGAAAAAGATTTTAGAATTGTTTAGTAAAGGACAAGATATCAAATCTTCCTTTTTGTCTAATAAATATATCCGTGAAATACTAACTGACGATGAAATCAGCAAAATGTCAAATATGCTAGACAATCAAATTTTGGATAGATATATTGAAAGGTTTAATAGTGACAATATCATTATGATCACGATCAACGATCCTAAATATCCAAAATTACTGCTTGAGACAGCGTCACCTCCGCTGTGCCTATACTGTAAAGGAAATATACAATTATTAGATACCGTATCAATCGCAGTGGTAGGCACCAGACGTCCTAGTGATTATGGGATAGTGACCACGAAACAATTTGTAAAGGAATTAGTGCAAAACGATGTGACAATAGTTTCAGGTTTGGCAGTTGGAATTGACACGATAGCACACAAAACAGCATTGGAAAATCAGGGTAAGACAATCGCGGTGCTAGCAGGAGGTCTGTACCATATATATCCTGCGGTGAATCAATCGCTCGCACGAAAAATGATAGAAAACAATTTAATTTTGTCAGAAAATAGTCCCAATATCAGTCCTACGACATATTATTTCCCTATTAGAAATAGAATAATCGCAGGTCTATCAAGCGGAGTTTTGATTCCTGAGGCTAGTGAAAAGAGCGGTTCCCTCCATACTGCGAAATATGCAGATGATTTCAATAGAGAGGTGTATGCAATTCCTGGCAAAATCACATCTGAGATGTCAAAAGGAACGAATATGCTAATAAAAGAATTAAAAGCACATATCACACTATCTCCAGATTTTATCCTTGAAGCACTACATATTGATAAAAATAATAAAAATTTTAATATTCAACTTGACATTCTTGACCAAAGTATATTAAATTATATCCAGACTGAAAAGAAGACATTTCAAGAGATCGCAGACTTCACACACCTTCCCACAAGCGAATTGAATTCAGTTTTGCTTGAACTTGAGATGAACGGATTAGTCACAAAACTTGCGAACAATAGTTATATTAAAACATAAATGGAGAAAAAATGAAAAAGTATGTGGTGTTTGATTTTGACGGAACTTTGACGATTACAAAAAAAGGATCAAATTCTTGGTATAACACTTGGAGTTATTTGAATGCTTTGGATGAAGATGATTGTCTATACACAAAATATAAAAATGGAGAATTTGATTATGATGAATGGTTGGGAAAGTGTATTGAAGCATTCAAAAATCACAAACTGAACAGATCAGCAATGAATTTTTTGGCGAACAAAATCAAATTGATTGACAATATAAAAGATGTCTTTGAACTATTTGACAGATTGAATATAAAAATATATATTATGTCACAGGGAATTAGAAATATTATTGATATTGTCTTAAAAGATGTATTGCAATACATATCAGATATTCAGGGAGTTGAACTTTTTTTTGACGAAAATAGTATTATTAGTGGGGCTAGTTATAAGATCAAAGATAAACAAATCTATATTCAAAATATTATTGATCGGGAAAAGTGTAGCCCAGAAGATATTCTATTTGTAGGCAATGGGAAAAATGACGAAACTGTTTACAAAACAGGGGTAGAGACGTTATGCTTAAATGCTGACGATGCAGATAGGGACAACAAAGAGTTTTGGACAAACGCACTTGAAACAAACACATTGTCAGAAATATTGAAATATGTATTATCAGATAACTACAAATCAAATAGTGATAATGATATAAAGAATCAAATAAATTAAAATTATAAGGAGCAGTATGAAGATTGTCTTTATTGAAGGACCAGGAAAGCGTGATACTATTAAGAAATATTTAGGCTCAGAGTATTTGGTATATCCGACAAAGGGGCACATCAGAGATTTGCCTGCTAAAAGTTTTGCAATTGATATAGATCACGGATATGAGCCAACTTATGAAGTTATACCCGAAAAGAAAGCATTGGTAGATGACTTGAAAAAGCGAGCACAAAAAGCCGATGCCATATATTTGGCAACAGACCCGGATAGAGAAGGAGAAGCAATCGCTTGGCATTTGGCTACAATATTAGGACTAGATAAAAGTGCTTTGGTGCGAACCGCGTTCAACGAAATTAGCAAAAAAGCCATTCAAGCGAGTATATCTGATCCGAAACCTATCAATTACGATCTAGTCAATGCCCAACAAGGTAGGAGAGTGCTTGATAGGATTATGGGCTATAAACTTAGCCCTTTGTTATCTCAAAAGATTCACGGCAAACTTAGTGCTGGCCGCGTTCAATCAGTCACATTGAAATTAGTTGTAGATAGAGAAAAAGCGATTCAATCATTCGTTCCTGTTGAATATTGGAACATAATTGCCGAATTAAGAAAGGAAAAACAAAAGTTCAAAGCAGATTTGATTCAATATAAGGACAAAAAATTGGAGATTCCAAATAAGGAAACTGTAGATAAAATATTAGCCCAAATAGAAAATGCAGAATACAAAGTATCTGAAGTGAAAAGACAGGTAACCTATTCAAAACCGCCTGCTCCATACATTACCAGCAGTTTACAGCAAGACGCATTGTCCAAACTGAAAATGACATTGAACTCATATACAAAGTGCGTTCAATCATTATATGAAGGTGTGATGATTCAAGGTGAAGGGAAAACTGCATTGGTGACCTATATCCGAACCGATTCGACAAGGGTTAGTCTAGATGCTCAATTTAGTGCAAAAGAGTATATTTTGAATAATTATGGTGAGGAATATGCTCCAAAAAAATTCAATGAATATTCTACAAAAGAAAATG
Organism: uncultured Clostridia bacterium; assembly: GCA_944383415.1. Lineage (GTDB taxonomy): Bacteria > Bacillota > Clostridia > Christensenellales > UBA1242 > Onthoplasma. The sequence continues at coordinate 47,499 of CALWPK010000007.1, forward strand.
CTCAAGATGCACACGAAGCCATACGACCTATTAATTTAAAATACACTCCTGAATATTTGAATGGTAAAATCGAGGATCAATACTTAAAATTGTATACAATGATATTCAAACGTTTCATTGCTAGTCAAATGAGTTATGCTCAATATGATAGTTTAACAGTAGATGTGCTTGCAAATGATTATAAATTCAGAGCGAGCGGAAAAGCATTGATTTTTGATGGTTATACAAAGGTATTGAAAAATCAAGATGATGAGAAAAATGGAATCAATATTCCAGATTTGGTTGAAAATGAAATTGTGATAAAAGATAAAATTACTACAGAGCAAAAATTCACCCGACCACCTAGTAGGTTCACTGAATCCACTTTGATCAAAGAGATGGAAGTGCAGGGAATTGGTAGACCGGCGACCTACGCTGCTACGATTATGACGTTGTTCAATAGGAATTATATAAAAACTGAAAAGAAAGCACTCGTGCCTACCGAATTGGGCGTACAAGTCACAGAATATTTGGAAGAATATTTCAAAAATGTAATGGACATCAAATTTACAGCAGAAATGGAAAAACAGTTAGATGATGTCGAACTTGGCAAAATAAAATGGCAGGACATTGTGGACAATTTCTATAAAGATTTCAGCAAACAATTAGACTTCGCTAGTCATCAAGCGGGAATCACCTTGCAAAAATCAGAACCTATCCCTAGCGATATTAAGTGCGACAAATGTGGAGCAATGATGGTGTATCGTGACGGCAAATTTGGAAAATTCTTGGCGTGCTCAAACTTCCCACAATGCAAAAATACCAAGAATATAAATTCCATAAAATTTGACATCAAGGAGAAGGGTATATGTCCAAGGTGTGGAGGAGTAGTTGAAGCGAAATACAGCAAGCGTGGTAAATTGTTCTTTGGATGCACGAATTATCCGAAATGTGACTATATGTCGTGGGATCTGCCGATTGATGAAAAATGCCCGAAATGCAATAGCAATTTATTCAAAAAATTCAACAAAAACGGTACTACAACCATTTTATGCAACAACAAAGGATGTACTTATGTCAAAAATTAATGTCATTGGAGCAGGTTTGGCAGGCTCTGAAGCAAGTCTATATTTAGCAAATAGAGGTTATAAAGTTGACTTGTATGAAATGAAAAGCGTGAAGATGACTCCTGCACATCATTCAAAAAATTTCGCAGAAATCGTCTGTAGTAATTCTCTTAAGAGCGATGATGAGAATACAGCATCTGGTGTATTAAAACGCGAACTTACACTATTAGGCAGTAGTTTGATAGATATTGCGTATAAAAATAAAGTGCCTGCAGGTCAGGCGTTGGCAGTCGATCGAGATGCATTTTCTATAGCAGTGACAGATCTGATAAAAAACAATAAAAATATCACTGTTCATACAGAAGAGGTATCAAGTTTTGATCCGAATGCCGTCACGATTCTTGCCACAGGTCCGCTTACATCAGATAAAATGTGTGATGCGATACAATCCAAAATAGGTGAAGAATTTTTATATTTTTATGACGCTGCATCACCTATTATTAGTGCAGAATCAATCGATATGAGCAATGCGTTTTTTGGTGCAAGATACAAAAAAGGTGACGAAGATTATATCAATTGTCCTATGGACAAAGATGAATATTTGAATTTTTATAATGAATTGATAAATGCAAAGACTGTCATACTACACGAATTTGAGAAAAAGAATTTATTTGAGTCTTGTATGCCTATTGAAATTTTGGCAAAGCGTGGTGTGGACGCTATAAGATTTGGACCACTCAAACCTGTTGGACTCACCAATCCTCACAAAAAAGATAAACCTTATGCTGTAGTTCAGTTGAGAAAAGAAAATAAATGTGGTACAATATATAACATAGTTGGCTTTCAAACAAATTTAACCTTCCCAGAACAAAAACGCGTTTTTAGTTTGATTCCAGCCTTGAGAAATGCAGAATTTTTGCGCTATGGAGTGATGCATACAAACAATTTTGTGAATTTTCCAAAATGTTTAGATAGGTATTCTCGTCTAAATTCTGACAATAATATATTTGTTGCAGGGCAACTGAGCGGTGTGGAAGGCTATGTTGAAAGTATCGCCAGCGGATTGTATTGTGCCATTAATGCTATTCAAATGATTGAGAATAAGCCATTGATATCTTTTAGTGCTGATACAATTATTGGTGGACTATACAATTATCTTACCAATGCGAATAAGGACAATTTCCAGCCTATTAATGCAAATTTTGGTATACTTAATCCAATAGATATAAAAGATAAGAAAGAAAGGTATACGGCATTCAGGCTACGCGCGTTGGATGAGATTGAAAAGAAATTAAGCATATTAAATCAAAATAAGGAGTAAAAATGGAACAATTCAGAGGTACGACAATTGTCGCCGTGAAGAAAGATGGAAAAACTGTCATTGCGGGTGACGGGCAGGTGACAATGGGACAATCAGTTATTTTAAAAGGTAGCGCTCACAAAGTGCGTAGACTTTTTGATGGAAAAGTTGTAGTAGGTTTTGCTGGTGGTACGGCAGACGCGTTCGCGATGTGTGAAGAATTCGAAAAAATGCTCAATAAGTATAGCGGAAGTTTGATGCGCAGTGCGGTTGAATATGCAAAGAATATCCGAAATGGTGCCCGATCTAATGCTGAGGCTATGATGATCGTTGCAGATAAGGATACGTTGCTGATACTTACGAGTGTCGGTGATGTGATCGAGCCAGATGATGGAATTTGTGCTATCGGTAGTGGCGGAAATTATGCGCTCGCCGCAGCAAAAGCGCTGATGAAAAATACAGATCTTGATGCAAAATCTATTGCAACCAAAGCGATGGAAATAGCATCTGATATTTGTGTTTTCACGAATTCAAATTATGTGATAGAAGAGGTGTAATATGATGACTTGTAAAGAGATAGTTAAAAATTTGGATGCATATATTGTAGGTCAAGCAAAGGCTAAACGTGCCGTCGCAATTGCATTGCGTAATAGATATAGAAGAAGTAAACTTCCAAAAGAATTGAAAGAGGAAATCACTCCTAAGAATATTATTTTGAAAGGACCTACAGGTGTTGGTAAAACTGAGATTGCGAGAAGGCTTGCAAAACTTGTGAATGCACCTTTTGTCAAAGTTGAAGCGACGAAATACACAGAAGTGGGATACGTTGGACGTGATGTGGAGAGTATGGTGCGTGACCTTGTCGAGGCTTCTGTTAGGATCGTACGTCAGGAACAAAGAGAAAAGATTAAAGACAAAGCAACTATCGTAGTAGATAAAAAAATTACTGATATTCTCTATCCATTGAAAAAATCTAGCAAACCTGAGGAAATAGACACTGAAAAATTTAGAGAAAAATTCTATGAAGATTACAAAAAAGGTGTATATGATCAGGATGTTATTGACATAGATGTTAAAGAGCAACCAAAGCAAATCAATTTACTTGATGGCGGTGGCGGTGAAATAAATATAGGTCAAATTATGGGCGGAATGTTCAAAGTGGCTAGAAAAGTGAAAAAGATGACCGTAGAGAGAGCAAAAGAAATTTTACTTGAAGAAGAGTGTGAAAAACTCATTGATCCAGATTCTATAAACAAAGAAGCAATTTTTAGAGCAGAGCAAGAGGGCATTATATTCATTGACGAAATAGACAAAATCGCAGCGAAGAAAAATAATGGACAAGACGTCTCTCGTGAAGGTGTACAAAGAGATATTTTACCCATAGTTGAAGGAAGTGTGGTCAACACTAAATATGGGGTAGTTCATACTGATTATATACTATTTATTGCAGCAGGTGCATTTCATATTTCAAGTGTCAGTGATTTGATTCCAGAACTACAAGGACGTTTTCCGATACAGGTTGAGTTGGATAGTTTAGACAAAGAAGATTTCAAAAAGATTCTGACAATTCCTCAAAATGCTATCACCACTCAATATCAAGAATTGCTAAAAGTTGATAATGTAGATTTGGAATTCACCGATGATGCTATTGATGCTATAGCCGAACTCGCAAAGGACGAAAATGATACCAATGAAAATATAGGGGCAAGAAGATTGCAAACTATTATGGAATTGTTACTTGAAGATATATCTTTTAATGCTAGTGAAGATAATCCATTGGTGAAGGTGAAAGTTGATAAAGCCTTTGTGTTGAATAGTATGAAAGAACTCATTCATACACACGACTTCAAAAAATATGTTTTGTAATAATGACTATGAATATCTAGATAGATTTATGCAAGTGTTAGATGAACGTCAAATCAAAAAACTTTTTTCCGCCCGTATAATCATTTTTGGGATTGGCGGTGTTGGTAGTGCACTTGCTCAATTTTTGGTACGTTCTGGTGTGCAAAATTTGAGTATTGTAGATTTTGACAGAGTAGATATAACGAATCTAAATCGTCAACTCTTGTCGTTTCAATCAAACATTGGACAGTTGAAGGTAGATGCATTGAAAAATCAACTCCTTGACATTAATCCAAAATTGCACATTGAAATTTATCCTATAAAATTATCTGAAGATAATATTGATAAATTTAGTTTAGATAAATATGATATTATTTTAGATTGTATTGATGACGTGAAGGCGAAAAAAATTTTAATAAAATGCGCTTATGAAAAAAATAAATATATCATATCTGCTATGGGAGCGGGGAAAAGGTATCTTGAAGTACCCAACTTTGAAATCGTAGACATCAAAAAAACTTCCTATGATCCGCTCGCTAAAGTTATTAGAAAATTTTGTAGTGCTGAACGCATAAATAAATTAGATGTTTGTTATACTAAACAAAAGGTAGCAGAAATTGATTGCCAAAATATTTTGAGTGTGGTATACTATCCAGTAAATATGGCAACGGTCATTTGTGCTAAGGTGATCAACAAATTGATTGAAAACGATAGTTAATGACAATTGATTTTCAGCATAACAATTAATTCGCAATCAATATTTATCACTTATTAGTGCATAATTCTTGCATTAAAAAAATTTTAAGGGGGTTTAATTATGGAAATTATAAATGAATCTAATTTTGATGACATTATCAATGGAGAAGATGTGACACTGGTAGATTTTTCTGCTTCGTGGTGTATGCCTTGTAGGATGTTGAAGCCTATTTTGGAGAGGGTAGAAGATAAATTTGATGATGTATATTTTTATAACCTAGATATTGATGAAAACGAAAATATTGCTAAACGATATCGCGTGTTTAGTGTGCCAACTTTGGTATGTTTTAGAATGGGGAAAAAGTTAGATAGTATGGTAGGGCTCAATTCATACGATGATGTCATTGAGTTCATCAAGAGATGCAAAGAAATGAAAGATGAAGATTAAAAATATAAAAGATAGTGTATTTTGAGTGTTTACTAGTTAGTATGCTTCAATTTATGCTTTCTTTTTGTTTGCATTGAAAATTGATTTTTTAATTATTTAAAATTGTTACTATTGACAAATTTCACATATTGTGATAAATTTAAAGCGGAGATAACTATGAAAAAAATTTATTTTGACAATGCATCGACCACTCCAGTAGGAGCAGAAGTGTTGAATGCGATGATGCCTGCTTTTAGTGATGTTTTTGGAAACACATCTTCTGTCCATTCTTTCGGAAGAATGGCGTCAGATTTGGTAGATCAAAGTAGAGACAAAATTGCAGAATCTATTAATGCTAAATCTAACGAAATATATTTTACAAGCAGTGGGAGTGAGGCAAATAGTTGGGCAATAATAGGTCTCGCTACAGCAAACAGATTGCATGGAAATCATATAATTACTACAAAAATTGAACATCAATCAACTTTGAATGCTTGCAAATATCTTGAACAAAACGGCTATGAGGTCACATATCTCAATGTTGATAAGAACGGATTCATTAGATTCACAGAACTATTAAATGCTATAAAAACAAATACAATATTAGTATCAATTATGGCTGCAAACAATGAAATTGGCACAATTCAAAATTTGAAAGCCATTGCTCAAACTGCTCACGAAAAAGGTGCTATATTTCATACTGATGCTGTTCAATTGTACGGTAATATGGATATAGATGTTGAAAATATTGGCATAGATGCTATGACAATGTCCGCACATAAAATCTATGGACCTAAGGGTGTAGGATGCTTGTATCTAAACAACAAATTTAGAATAGACAATCTGATTTATGGTGGAAATCAAGAGCGTGGCAAACGTGGAGGTACTACTAATACCGCTGGAGTTGTCGGTTTTGCGAAGGCTAGTGAAATTGCCATTCGAGATATGCGTGCCAATAATCACAAATTAAAACTATTAAGTGAATACTTTATCGCTCAACTGACAGCGTCAATTGAAAATGTGAATGTCAATGCCTACGTCAGACAAAAACTTCCTCAAATCGTGTCAGTAACATTTGTTGGGGTGGACGGAGAAAGTTTGCTCACAAAACTTGATATGGCAGGTATTGCAGTTTCCACTGGCAGTGCTTGCACAAGCAATAGTTTGTCAGTATCGCACGTGATGACTGCCATTGGTCTAGATAATGATGACGCTCGCAGTACAATTCGATTCAGTTTTGGTAAAAACAATTCGTATGAAGAAATTGATTATACAATCTCTACATTGAAGCGCTGTGTTGAAGAACTCCGCGCTTACTCGTCTACTTACGGAATGAAGACGAGGAAGAGAAAGGGGGATAGAAATGTATAGTAATGTTGTACTTAATTTATTTAATAATCCTAAAAATGCGGGTAGAATTTCAAAGCCTGATGGTATCGCTGACATATACAATGCTGATAAAACGGCACATATAGAATTTTCACTTCGCATAGATGCTGGTATGATAATAGAATGCAAATTCAGAGCACAAGCAAATCCTTATATTATTGCCATTTGCTCTACAATGACTGAAATGGTGCAAAACAAAATGATAGAAATGCTCTTCCTTGATCCTTATAACATTATGACGACGCTGGGTGATGAGCAACCTATAGATATAAACTTTTGTATCGATTGTATGAAATTGGCAGTCCAAGACTATAAAGAAAAATTAGAGAAATCTAGGAAAAATAAAGAAAGTGAATAATTATCTTTTCTATTAGTTGTGTGCATATCATCTTAATTACACAATATACCGCTATTTTACTTTATTTTAATAATATACAAATTTTAATGAGATATCTTTATTCTCCTTTCAATTAAGATAGTTTTATTTATTATTTAATAGGTAATAAATTCATATTATTAATTTTAAGATTTATACATTTTAAATTTTGAACTGGAAAAATATTCCATATATATGTTGACTATTTCTACATAATTTCACAAATTTTGCAAAAAATATCTATGGGAGGGCATTATGAAGGAGTTAATCATAGGTATGGGTATAGGTTTTGTGATTGGTGCGATTGTCTGCAAGACAAACAAACCCGTTGCTGATACAGTTGAAAAGGGTGTCGAAAAGGGAAAAGAAATCATTGAAGACATCAAAGAAGAAGTAAAAACTCAAACTAATAAGGCAAAAAACAAAAATCAATAATTTTAATACAATGAGCAAAAATCACGCACAAGCGTGATTTTTATGATGTCGCTATTGATGAATATTTTTTAAATAAATTTCATAAATATGTAACCATTTTTCAATTTTCGTACGATCAGATTCTTCATTCAGATTGAAAAATATTTCATAATATTTCCATTTGTTGTTGCGTTGAATATAGAATGATACAGACGCATTCTTTTTCAGATCCTCATCTCTATATAGTCTAATTTTATTATTATAGTTGCAGAAAATGTTAAAATTCAATATTGGGGTCACGATCTGCTTTTGCTTTATCTCACTATCATTAAATTTCTTTTCAAGTATGAGTTTTTTCATTAAAATTTTAGAAAACTCGCGTACTGCTGGTATTTTGAAATCATCATAAAATTTTGATTCCGAATTTTCATAGGACTCATTTTTTTGTGCGTGAATTGATTCTCTAATAATTAAATAAATTTTATGGAAAAATTCATCTGACTCATCTTTAGAAACATTGATATCGTTTAAAAATATTGATATCCACGCTCTAATTTCACCCTTTTTGACGGGTGAACAGTGCGAAATATAAATATCTTTGTTTTCAGAAAATTTTTCAATACAAGATAAAACCTCTGAATGTTCCCATCCGTCAAGATATATTAAAATATAGGGCTGTGCATTGTTCGCTTGCGAATGATTTTCTCCTATACCAGAACAGCAAGCACCGGTACTGATTCCATTATCCCACAAATAATTTAGCAATTTCCTTAATTCAATAGAACCTTCAGAAAAATTATCTAGTATTTGATCTATACTATTTGTTTCTAATAATTTTACTAAATCTTTAATTACTATATTATTCAAATTTAAGAATTTCTCTATATCTTTCAGATCATATTTATCATCAATTAATACATAGTTTAAATTGTATTTTTTGCATTGTTGCAAATTTCGCTCATTTTCTTTAACGAGAAAAGTAGGTGAGATATCATTGTTGTCGATTCGTTTTTCTATCACGTTAGCATATAAAAGAATATCGTCAAAATGTTTTTCAATATAATTTTTGGCCATAATTAAGCAAACATATTTAATTTCTTTTAAATATTTATCTGAAAAAGAATTTTTCCAATCAAAAGGTATGTATGCTCCCTCAATGATTAAATTTTGCTTGTTTTCAATAGCCGTCTTAATCATTTCTTTTATGATATTCCATAAATATTCCGTCAATTTATCATCATCTTTTGGAGTCAGGGTAGTATTCTTGCTCCTAATTAATCCCATTTTCAAATGGTCGATACATAGGTATGGATAATTATATTTTTCTAATATAGTTTGGGCTAGTTTTGTTTTTCCTGTATGGGTGGCGCCCGCTATTAGTATTATCATTATTTCTCCTTGTCCAAAATTCAATTTATGGAATGATAGCACTTGTCACCTTTGTTTGTCAAATAGAAAATATCTATGAAAAATCACATAATTATTGAAATTAGATCGTAGGCTACATAGTGGACTAATATGATGTGATAATGAATCAAAAAATAGAATTTATCAACTAAATTAATTTAGATAATTTGGAGCTACTGGGCGGACTCGAACCGCCGACCTGCTGATTACGAATCAGCTGCTCTACCGACTGAGCCACAGTAGCATATTGAATTGTTGAATTCACTCTTATCAGCAATGTCATTTTTGATTGAAACTGATATACCTAATATTGTATTAGAATTGAAATATTTTCGTGTCCAACTATAAAAACCGCAGAGTTTGTGAATATAAAGTTTTGACTTAAGAATAGAGGTGCACTTTGAAGCAAAAAATCACCAATTTGTCCAAATTTTTGCTAGACACTGAATATAATAGCATATATTTTTAAATTTTTCAATGATTTTCACTTATTTTTTTATTTTTAAATAGTTGCAAATATAAATTCTTTTTGATATTATTATATAAATGTTGGCATTACAAATAATTACAATCGTATTTTTAATATTATCATATATCATTATGACTTCTATAATGATCATTTTTGAACGGGATAAGCCTAGAAATTTAATAATATGGTCAATCGTATTTTTGTTTACAAGTGTCGTTGGATATTGCATATATATTTTTTCAAGGTCAATTTTTTATAAAAAGAAAAAATCATTGTCTATCAAGCAACAGGAGGATGAGGTTTATTTGAATTTGATACAAAACGATATTGTCAATAATGATGTCAGTACGAATGAAGAATTGTATCAATTCAACAAAATGGCATACAATGCAAAATTGACGGTTAATAATACATATACAATATTTGATAAATACAATGAATTAAAGGCAGATCTGTTGAGCGAAATTAATGAGGCTAAGGATTATATCATTTTTGAAGTGACAAAAGTGAATAAATATGATTTTTCAGACATATTACAAGCACTGATTGAACGGGCTAGAGGGGGAGTGAAAATCAAATTTATATATGATAGCCTAATTAGTAGGAAGATATTAAAGCAGATGCGAGACAATAATATTAAAGTGCACAGGTTTAGCAAACACAACACTATTGGAAGAGTATATGCAAACAAGCGAAATTTGATATCAATTGATGGTAGAGTTTGCTATATATGCAATTTAGACGTGAAGAACAATCAGTTAATAGACAAATATGATATTGCTGATACATTTATAAAATTTAGTGGAGATATAGTTCAGGAAATGAATATATCAGCGCATCAAGATGCAATTTTTGCAGGCAACAAATTTATAGAATTCAAAAATCCAGAAATAGAAAAAACATATAACAACTCAAAAATAATGTATGTGGCAAATGAATACAGCAAAGATATTGAATTGCTAATTATCAATGCTATTTGTCTTGCAAAGGAATCTATACAGTTACAATTAGAGGAATTTATCCCTACCGAGAGCATTTTGTCTTTGCTTAGATTTGCTATCAATTCAAATATAGAAGTTAGATTGATGGTTCCATTGAAAACAAATAGGCATAGCAAATATTTTGCTTCTCGCGCTTATGCAAAACAATTAGCATTAATCGGCGCAAATGTCTATTTGTACGATGGTTTTATTCGCTTCAATGCTATCACAATTGATTCAAAATATTCATTGTTTGGTTCATTTATATTAGATCGAGAACATTTAAGTACTGGAGTGCAAAATATTGTGATTATAGAGGATAAACAAGCAGTGGACCATTTCATTACAAAATTTGATGAAGACATCAATAATAGTTATCGCATTAGCAATGCAAAATATATGTTATTGCGTGAAAAGTTTTTTAAAAACTTTGTTTGATTGGAGATTATTATGGTTTTTGGTGTGGCGGGTGTGCCGACGAATTTTAAAGGTAAATTCAAAAATTTGTTTGAGTGGTTAGGTGAACGTAATCTCAACGGATACGAAATTCAATGTGTATATGGTTTCAAAATAAGCGAGGAAAACAAACGAATTATTTTAGAAAATCAGAAAAATGGCTTTTATTTTAGCATTCATGCTCCCTATTATATAAATCTTGGAAGTTTGAATGCTCAAGTGGTTGCCAGAAGTAAAGCGAATATGAAAGAGGGTATAGAATTAGCCAAATCAATCAATGTGACCCGAATTATATTTCATCCGGGTGGCGGACACGAAAATACTGAGAATGGTAGGAAACTTGCAATCAAACAATTAATTGAGGCTGTCAATGAGTTTACTAGCGAAATTGATATGGGAAATGTCCTTTTGTATCCTGAAATCGGAGGTAAGACTGCCAGTCTTGGCTCTCTTGATGAAATAATCGAAATATGCAAAAATTGCAAATATTGCTATCCTTGTATAGATATCGCTCATCTTCACGCACGTGAAATCGGCAGTTTGACATCAAAAGAGATTATAAAATCTAAATTACAAAAAATTAAGGACGCAATTCCTGATAAATTTGAAAAGATACATTTTCACGCGTATACTATCAATTATGGCGAAAAGGGCGAAATCAAACATTTACATTTTGGCGATACTATGCCAGATGGGAGTGTCGGTATGCCTAATTTAGATGATTTCATATCTGTTTTGAAAGAAATGAATGTCGACCCATATATAATCAGCGAAGCACTTGATAGTCAAGAATTGAGTGCACAGTATATGCACGATTTATATATAAAATAAAATGCAAAAACTCGAGTTTGTGACCAATAAAAATATTAAATTATCAAAAGCGGTAATTGACGAATTGCCGTTTCTTTCTAAATTTCAGATAAAAAAATTAATAGAAAAGAAGGATATAAAAGTCAACTCTACAAGAGTCAAAGAAGATTTAATATTAAATATAGGAGACAAAGTCACGGTTTATTACAATGCGAAGGAATCAAAAGAATGGCACAACCTAGTCTACTCGGATAATAATATTTTGATCGTTAATAAACGTGCAGGCATTGAGGTTGTGAGCGAAAATGATAGAGATTTGCTATCAATTTTGGGAAAGGAGTATCCTGGCGTTGCACCTGTTCATAGGATAGATAGAAACACAGAAGGTTTGGTGATTTTCTCACTAAATAAGGATGCAGAAAAAGAATTATTGCAAGCGTTTAAAACACGAAACGGTATTATTAAAAAATATGCACTCTTGGTGCACGGTAGAGTAGATATATCAAAAATTAAACGCACTATATATTTGAAAAAAGTCAGTAATCTTTCAAAAGTTTGGATAAGCGAAGTGAAGACTAGCGGATACGAACCTGCAGTCACTGAATTCAATATAATACAATATTTGGGCGACAATACTCTTCTTGAGGCGAAACTTATTACGGGCAAAACTCATCAAATACGCGCACATATTGCTTACTATGGTTATCCTATAGTTGGCGACAACAAATATGGAAAGGATGAGGAAAATCAAATGCGTTTGACTGCAAACTATCTTTCATTTAATTTCAATAAAAATTCTAACTTATCATATTTAAACAGTAAAAATTTTGAAATTATTCCTTCGTGGTTAAACTGATGACAAAGTCGTATAAATCTTCATATTTATAGATTATTATTGTTATTTTATATTTTGATATCTATTATAGACATAGGAATAACTATAGTTTGAATTATCAAAATAAATTAATTAATAAATAGAATCATAAAATGAGCAGATAGAATTGTTATTTAAAGTTCAAACATTTGAAAAACTAAATGAATAGAAATATTATATAAGATTAAGATTCGATAAATTATTTAACATTTTTGAAAAAATTAATCAAAATTTATTGACATTTATTTAATCTTATAGTAAAATTTAAACATACCGTGTGTATCGGGGTGTAGCGCAGTTGGTAGCGCACGTGATTTGGGATCATGGGGCCGGGGGTTCGAGTCCCTTCACCCCGACCA
>CALWPK010000008.1 GCA_944383415.1 uncultured Clostridia bacterium
TTGTTTTTGATAATAACAAACTTTTACCATATTTGTCAAATGATATGCAACACTTTGATAAAAAACAAATTCTTTGGGCATTCTTTGTTTTGCGTTCAGTAGTTGCGAGGACTGACTTGCGAGTTCGCTAAAATTTTCTACTTGATTATAAAGTTGTCGTCAAAGGGGTAGAAATTTGATTTATAAGTTTAGGAGTTAATTATGAGTATTGAAAACAATACCGTTAGGAAACGAGGAGTTAGTATTATCAGCCGAGAGGCTGTAATGAATAGAAAACAATTTTTTGAAAAAAAGAAAATATATTGGGAACAATTTGAAAAGAAGATAGGACTTCACAAAATAGTTAAAAACGCTTTACTTAATTTGCAAGAGCCAACAGCAGAGTTTTTGGTCGTTCCTCGACTACTGGAAAAATTCTTTTTACTTTATCTAAACAAATTTTTCCCTAGTCAACAGAACAAGCAATGTGCTTTGAATGTGGCTCGGGTTTTTGCTTTACTATCTCATCAATATTATCACTCCGCTGAAAAGTTTAATATGAAAGTATCTTTTTTTGTTTCGCCTAGCATTTGGGAAAAGTGGTTAATTGGAAGAAAAGCAAAAGAAACAAGTATTAAAATTTTGGAAGAAATGGGGTTGATTACCAAATATCGTTTTAATCGCAACAAACACGCACCAGCAGAAGAATCTAGGTTTGTCATTATGTATCAATTTAATTTGCAAAAAGTAAAATGGCTTTATGCTTGCGTTAAAATTTTAATTGCATTAGAACAGAAAACATCGTGTGAAGACCAAAGAGTTGTAAACAAATATGAAGAAATAACGGAAGACATTTTTGGTTATATTGAAAAAGTTGAGGACGAGGAAAAATATTTATTTTAGTTTGTTCCTCTTGACATTTATATTGGTTTAAGAGTTAAAAAGGAGTGGTCTTTACTGACCACTCCTTTGAGTTATAGTTCGTATGTGTTTTGTTAAAACTGACACACTGCGTTATACGGGCTGACAATTCTTTGTTTTATGCTTTTTAATATCAGTTTAATTTACTTCTTGCATAAATCTTAATTCGGTGCGAACAGCATAAAAAATGCTTTCGCTTTTATGCTTTCCCGTTTCAACAACAAGTTTTATTGGGTTTGTGTCATTCACTTTCAAAAAGAGAATTTGTAGTTTTTGCTCGGGTGTAAAATTTGAATAAACTTTTGAAATCAACGAATTGTTTTCAGTTGTGAACAACACAAGCATTTTGAGGCTGTTTGCTTTTGAAAATTCATTTAATTCTAAAAGCAATTCAAAAAGTTTTTCGCTGTCAAATATATTTGAAATTTTATCTAAATCTATTACAAATAAATCTATTTTTGCCAGGTGTTCAGTTTTATGTTGTGTTAGTAATTTTTTAACTTTATTTATCGCTTCGCTTGGCTTTTCTGCATTAAAACACTCATAATTCTCAAAATGGTAACAACAAATATTGCTAGCAAGGTCGCCACAAATTTCATTGTTCTCACCGAAAATTACCGAAACATTTGCAGAATCAACAAGTTTGAAAGTGTTAGGCAAAGAATATTTTAATGACATAATTTTACCTCCTTAATTTTGCTAGAAAAAGAGTGGCAAACTTGACTACTCTTTAAATTTACATTTTACTTAAAATGTTTTTCTTTTCTTTTTCATATTCTTCTTTTGATATAGCGCCTCTATTTTGCAAGTCGTTCAAATATGTTAATTGTTCTGTCGTGCTTTGTTTTGGGCTTTCATTTTCTAAGTGACTATTTATTTTTTCTAACTCACAAACTTTCAAAATATGAACTATCAAAAATGAAATAAAGGTGCTAAAACTAAGTAAAATGGTAGGTGATGCAATATAAAAGTATATTGCATCTTGTTCGTGGTTCACGCTAAGAATAATGCCAACACATAACAAGCCTACGCTAACAAATAATGTTAAAGCAAACAAAATGATAATTGTTGTTTCAACAAACTTTCGTGAAATTATGCGATTGCTAGGTTGCCCGTTATTACTCATTTTTTACCTCCACGACTTAAAATTTCTGCTTTTTTCTCATTGTATTCTTGTTCAGTTATTAAGCCCTTTTCTTTAAGTTCGTTTAATTCTGCAAGCGGGTTTTCACCTTTTGATGATTTCTTTTTCCACACCTTTGCTGCAATTAAAACGATTGCTGTGACCAAAGCTGCCACACCGAGTGCGATAAATGCGTATATCATTTTTACCTCCTATTTCCATTAAAACTTAAAAAAATATATTAGTCCAATCTATTCGGGTTAATTTTAAATAAAATGTTAATGCTACTTTACTTCTTTGCAAGATAATATTTGAACATTTTGACCAGCGAACATTTGCTTTACTTTATTTTTGGCTAAACCCTCACTATATGCAGAAACTATCATTTGATTTTCTGTCATTGTTAAAATGCCAAGAAAGGAATTAGGAATTATGCGAAATGTCACCTCAAATTTTTTCATTTTTACTCCTTAATTAAGTGTTGCAAGTGCTTTTGAAATAGCACCATTTGGCTCAAATATTTTCTCTACCATTTGTTTGCAATCTTCTTCCAAAAATTGTGTATTGTCATTCAAAACAAGTTGTTGGTATTTTTCAACTGCCTCACTTGAATCTTGCTTATTTCCAAACAGCCATTGTTTTGGGCATTGGTTTTGGGTGGAATTCTTTACAAACAACAAAGACATTTCATTTACGCATATTTGAAAGTAATGGGTTGGGTAATTTGCAAGTTCGTTTATTCTAAACATCAAATTCACTTGACCTCTATTTGTAGTTGGAACAAGTTGTTTTTTATTTTCCGTTACAATGGTCGCACCTTTTTGTTCAAGCAATTTTGATAAAATCTTTGATGTTTCTTGTATCCAATTTGGCTTGCTTTCAAAGATAAAATCTAACACTTTTTTATTGTTTCTATATATCTCTAATGCTTGTTTTTTCAATTCAAATTCATTGTTCATATCAAATTCCCTTTCTATTATTTTTTTGTAATCCTCAATAAGTGTTTTAATTATGTTGTCGGCTGAGTCTATGTTGACTTTTTGTAAAACATCAAATATAAATTTGTAGTCTATTTCAAGCCATTCAGTATAAGTTGAATTTGCTTTGTTTGGGGTTAAATATAGCATAACTTTTTTATGGTTTTTATATTTTCCGCTACAAAGGAAATTTTTATATTTTTCAAGTTGGTTGTCGTGCTGGTCAGAATCAACTTTGTTTTCAATAGCAACAACAATTTTTTGAGTTTCATTCTTTGTAATTTCAAGGTCAAAAAGAATATCAATTCGCCCATCTTTTACTGCAATCTCACGATACACATTGACTTTGTCAATGTTTCCATAAAGCATATCAAAAAAGTCAAGTTCGCTCGTTATATCTTTTGCAAGTAGTGTCAAAAAATTTCTTAAAAACTGATGACCGATATTTCCACTTTTGCTAGGGTCTAAAAGAAACGCCAAAAAATCACTATGCCTTAATTCTTGTCGGTTAATATTCAAAATGTCAAATACATTGTATTTATCATAACCAGCCCTAACAAGTGGGCGAATGACCGCATTGTCAAAGTTTAATGCAAAAACTTGTAATTCTTTTTCGGTTGGTATTTCTGCCATATCTACTCCTTAAAATTGGCACAAAATAAAAGTGCCGCCCTCAATGAGAGCGACACAGTGCTAATACCGACACCCTCGTTGAAGAGCGACCTTACAACTCACGCAAAGCGTTGGGTAATCAGTGAATAGCCAAACAAAATTAAATCGCTTGCGTGCTAAAAATAAAATATGAAGTTGTAAGGTCGCAATAGTATTATAGCACAATGATTGCAAAAAAGGAAATATTTGTCGATATTTTTATTGAAATTTCTTACTTTATTGTGTTTCACAAGCCCGACAATTCGTTTATACGGCGATGAAAACAAGTCTTTGGTGCTTTGTTTGCAATACAAAAAAAGCGGGTGAAGACCGCTTTTTTACTTTATTTATTTTTTACCTGACTGCTTTTTTCTTCTATGTATTTATCTAGCAAATCATAGGCTTTTCGCATTATTTCTAATTTTGTTTTGCTATCTATGTATTTACGACCAAAAATGATATCAATATCTTTTTGACTAACTCCTGCGTTTTTCATCATAAGTTTAACTGAATAACGCAGCCATTTGAACTGGAATTTTCTCATTTCTACATTTTCTAAATTATCAATTTTTGATTTCCAAGTATGTGCAAATTCTGATGTAATTTTTAATTTATCACGAATGTCTTTTGTGTCTTTATTAAGTGCAAAAGAGGCAGGCTCGCCATTTTCTTTAATACATAGAAAATCAGAATATTTCGTATTAAATTCAGAACCAAGTTTTTGGCGATTCTGTTCACTGTTAGTTTTTAACCATTCAATAACTATTAACATTCTTTCAGTGAGAGGGTATTTTTTGTTTGGAGTAAATATGCTTTTTTCTTCTAAAATCAAAACTGATTCTTTTTCAAAACTTATGGCTCGCTGAAAGTATATCGTTTTATTTTCATAGTCTATATCGGTATATTTTGCACCCAAAATTTCTCTTGTGCGGCAACCCAACAAGGCTCCTAAAACAAATATTGCTTCTTTACGATTTGTAATTGTCATATTTACTAAGCGTAAATATTCGGGTTCGTTAATGTGGAAAAACACATCTCTTTCCTTTGGAATATGTGAGGTATCTTTTTTTTCTCGTGCTTTTCTATATACAATTTTCTTTAAATTTTCGCTTGGGTTGTCGGCTGTGCGATAACCTAACACGCATAAAATATCATAGCCATTTTCTCTATTTTCAAGGTAGTTTTCAAATTTTTTTTTGCTGATTGTAGGTAAGTTTTTAAGTTTTAGCCAATTTTTGATATCTTGGTAGCGATATCCCAATAAGCGAGCTATTTGGTTTTTTGTCCATTTTGAGTGTGTAAATTCATTTGTTTTATAAATGCAATTTTTAACTAATTGTCGTGCTACATAAGCATCAAAATTAAGTGGCTTTGGCTCGTGTGGTTTATCAGAACAACTCATTTTGCAATTTCTGCAATAATAGTATTGCACACCATTCTTCTTGCTATTTATTGGCAATTCCTTTCCACATTTCTCACATTTCATAAAAATATTATATCAGAAATTAAAAAATGTTACAAGCGTTTGTATGTGGAAGTGTGAAAAGGAGAAGAAAAATGAAAGTTGAAAGTAAAGATTTACATATTTTACCACAGCAATTTATTCAAGCAAAAGTAATAACATACTCAAATGGTCGCAAAGCAATCGTGGGTAAAAAGGTTATAAATGGTGCTAAAAGTCCCATTAAAAAGCGAGGTCGGTGTCCGCCCGTAAATCGCAACGAACCTATGACCAAAAAAGCATTAAAAAGGACAAAAAATCATAATTTTGGAAGACTTTTTGAACTGGACTTGATTGACCAAAATTGTCGTTTTGTTTCCCTTACAATATGCAAAGAGAAGTATAACATTTATAACAAAGTTAGCAAAAGGTTTAAGCATTTTATTGCCGAGGTTCGTGAAAAAGTAAAAAATCATTTTATTGGCACTGCAAGATTTATTGAATTGCAAAAAAATGGATTTTTCCATATACATTGTATTTTGGTTTTTGATAATAAAAATATTGATTTGACTTGCAAAGATTTGCACAAAATGTGGGGTTGGGGTTTGGTTGATATGAAGGCTGTCAAAAACAGATTTGGTCTTTTTGATTATCTAACAAATTTAAAACACAATATGACCAATAGAAAGGACAATAAGTTTACCCGTTACCCGAAAGGTGCAAGAATAATTTACATTAGTCCAAATTTATCAAGAGCAAAAAGTAAAGATATTTTACTTACACCAGAAAAATATTCTGCGTTGCAAAATAGTGGAGAATATGAAGTGTATTTTAAATCACATCAATACTATGACCCTACTACACAAAAGAAAAGAAATCGCATTGATAAAAAAATTTTAATTCAAAAAAATAAAAAATAAAATGAGGAGGTTTGAGCAAAATTGAAATTTGTGTTTTATAAGGTTCCATTATTATTTTTAATGTGCTTTAATAAAATTGCAAGTTAAATTTTGCGAAAAAATTATGAATATACGCTTTATTGCGAAAAAACAAAAAGTTGAGTATCAAACAGTTGATACAACTATTGGTTCATTAAAAGAAATTGATAAGAAAGAACTTTTCCCTTTATTTGAACTAATAATGAAAGAATTAAAAAATGAACAAA
Source organism: uncultured Clostridia bacterium (assembly GCA_944383415.1). Taxonomy (GTDB): domain Bacteria; phylum Bacillota; class Clostridia; order Christensenellales; family UBA1242; genus Onthoplasma. Next base: position 6,258 of record CALWPK010000008.1, read on the forward strand.
AAGAAGAAAACAAAGGAGGACAAATAAATGAATAAAGAATCAAATAAGGTTGCGGTTGGCTATTGTAGAGTTTCAACCGATAAACAGCGAGAAGAAAGTTTAGACCACCAACAACGAGAAATTCAAAAATATGCTGATGAGAATGGAATTAAAATAATTAACTGGTATATTGACCACGGGTATTCTGGAACAACGGAAGAAAGACCAGACTTTCAAAAAATGATAGAGGATAGTAAAAAGAAAGAGTTTAATTTAGTGCTAGTGTGGAAACTTGATAGATTCTCTCGTGATAAGTTTGTAAGTGCTAATGCTAAACATAAACTAAAAGAAAATGGTGTTTCTGTCTTTTCAGTTATTGAAAGAATTGAGAATACGCCCGAGGGAGAAATCATAGAAAGTCTGTTTGAAGCAATGAATCAATACTATGTAAAAAATCTTGCTCGTGGTGTATTGGGCGGAATGGTTGAAAATGTTAGAAATGGTATAAGCGTTGGAAGTTGCACTTTTGGCTATATGTTGACACCAAAATTAGATGAAAATGGCAATATTGTTAAAAAATATAGCAAGACTGGAAAGGCTAAACCCGTAAATATTTATACTCTCCACCCAGAACATTCTGCCACTGTAAAACTTATTTTTGATATGTTCTTGGCTGGTGCAAGTAGAAATGAAATATTAGCACGATTAAAAGAGTGTGGCTACAAGAATTCAAAAGGTGGAGATTTCAAAGCAACTAATATTGATAAAATTTTAAGAAATGAGCGTTACACAGGTGTTTATATTTTGGAGTATAACAAAGGTAAACAAGTCAATTATATGGACACCGAAGTAATACGCAACGAAGGTGGACTGCCAAAAATAATCGACAAAGAAGACTTTGACAAAGTTCAGCAAATGCTAAATGCTCGCAAACATCAACCAAATGCTCGCTCACTGGTTAGTTATCTATTGACTGGTAAAATTGTTTGCGGAAATTGTGGAGCTCAATTTACAGGCTCTACTCACTACAAAAACGGACAACCTTATCACTATTATCGTTGCGGGCGTAATAATGATGACTGCAAAATGATATCTATTCGCAAAGAAGCCATTGAAAACTTTGTAATAAAAGAAATTGAAAAAGTTGTAAAAAGTGGAGAGTTTGTTGCAAGCATACTTGACCGTTTTGCTGAGTTCTATAAAGAAAGAAATAACAACAGCGAAATTATTAAAAGGCTTGAAAAGAATTTGCAAGATATTGAGCGTAAAATTGGCAACTTGACAAAGATAGTGGCCGAAACAGGAAAATATACTGAAATGTTTGAAACTGAGTTGGATGCTCTTACTGATGAAAAAATTAGAATTCTTGCAAATCTTAAAAACGAAACAAATATGGGTTTGGCTGAGTTTATTACAAAAGACCAAGTTCGCCGTTCTTACTGCAAGGTTTTGAAATTATTAAAAAGCGGAAAAGTTGAAGACCAAAGAACAATTATCAACACTTTGCTTAATCGTGTCGTGGTTTATAAAGACCGAGTTGAAACCTTTATCAATATTTTACCTTATGAGGGTTCTATTGCCGAAATGTCAATCACAAATGCTGACTTGGAAAAATATGGCTTGCTAGAAACCTCAAAAAATGAAAATATCACTCAGGAATGCAATATTCCGAGTGATATTTGCTTTGGTAGTCCTATGGGGAATCGAACCCCAGTCTTAGCCGTGAGAGGGCCACGTCCTAACCTCTAGACTATAGGACCATTACTATTATATTTTATCATAAATTGATTTTATTTTCAAGTATATTTACTTAATTTATTTAAAATTTTATGATATAATTATATTGATGAAATCACGTTGGTTCAATTATCGACCATTATGTATTGTTTTTATCTTCCTTTTGCTAGGATCAGTTTTTGTTTTCTATTTATCTGATTATAAATTATTTACCATTATTATCACTATTATAATTTTTGTATTTCTGATGGCATTGACGATCTTGAAAAGAAGAATTAAATATGTGTTAATTCCGCTGATCTCATTCATACTCGGTGCGTCTTTGTATTATGGTGTGGTGACTTCATTTCAAGAAGAGATTGAGACTCCAAACACCATTCAGGCAAGAATTTATAATGTTAATTTGCCAGAAGATGGAAGAATTAGAGTGTATGCGGATAGTTGCGAGTTTGATGGGAAAGAGATAAAAGAAAATTTAATTATCTATATTTATGACAATTCAAATTTGTTTGAAAATATTGAAATTGGAAGCATAATCAGTTTCTCACCAAGCAATTTTTATCAAACGGATCTATTTTACTATGGCACACCGAATGCGAGTTATTATTTGAAAGGATTAAAGTATAGTGCAACGGTTAGTGCTAGCAATGTAACGTTTTTAAAAACAGACAAAACTTTCGCCGAAAAATTAAAACAATATGTGAAAGACAATTTAAGAGGAAGTTTAACGAATGAAAATGTTGAAATTGCTTATTCGTCTTTGTTTGGTGAAATAGAACTTTTGTCTGACAGTCAATATAATGCATACAAATTATCTGGTGTAGCACACCTTTTGGCAGTCTCTGGTTTGCATGTCGTAATAATAGTTGGAATTTTATATAAAATTTTAGATTTTTTGAAAATTAAAAATTGGCCAAGAATTATTATTGTATCTATTTTACTAATTTTTTATACGTATATATGCAATTTCGCAGTGTCAATTATTAGATCAACGATTATGTCTATAGTAATGTTGCTTGCACCAATCTTCTTTAGGGAATATGATTCATTGTCCTCAATCGCGTTGTCTGGAATAATCATATTCTTTATCAATCCATTGACCGCGTTCGATCCTGGATTTTTGATGAGTTTTGCGTGCGTGGTAGGTATAACAATTTTAAATAAGCCAATTTCGACTGCGCTCACTCACACAAAAATGCCCAAATGGCTTGTCGATAGTCTATCTATGAGCATTTCCACTATGGTGTCTCTAATATTTATTATGGCACATTTCTTCAATACACTGAATGTAATATCTCTAATAGCCAATATAATTTTGATACCTATATTTTCGTTCGCGTTTATAATTGTATTTGTTGTGTCAATTGTCGCTCTAGCGCTTCCATTTGTAACAATAGTGTTATATCCAGTCAATTTTATTTTTGATTTTATCAATATTGTTGCCACGATTTTGGGAAATTTATCTATTTCAAACTTCGAGACAATATCTTTTCAATATGCTACAATATTAATATATTTCTTATTATTGCTATTAATTAGTAGGATTTGTGTAGCAAATAGGCAAACAAAAGTGATCTTATCGTTGCCAACGTTTGCATTATTGGTGGTATGTTTGTTATAATATAAATATGAAATTTATTGAATTGAATAAAAACTTAAAGTCAAAAGTGCAAAACGTCTACAAAATTATTGGAGACGATATGTTTTTGATCAGGCAAACAATTATTAATCTAAAAAAATATCTAATTACATCATTTGGAGAGTTTAATTTTGTTAAATTAAATGCAGAGAAGATGAAATCAGATGAAATAGAAGCAAATCTATTGACGCTTCCTATTAATAATAATTACAGGCTACTTGTCATAGAAAATCCAAATGGAGAAGTATGTAAATTCATTAACAAATTTAATTTTTCAGATAGTTCTACAGTACTTCTCGTATTGAATGCTGATAAGATAACGGTAGGCGAGACGATTGATTGCACTAAACTCGATAGAAAGGATATCAACAACTATATTTTAAATTATCTTTCAAAATTGCAATTGTCCATTCGTGAACAGGCTTTAGATTATTTGGTAGATTCTTGCTCATCAGATATGTCCAAGATCAATAATGAATTGAACAAAATTGTATCGTATTCGCTAGGAGAGAACATTGATGTAATAGATTTGAACTTGGTCACGAATATAGTTTCATACTCAAACGAATATGTAATATATATGTTGACCAATGCAATTGATAATAAAGATTATACGACTTATCAAAAGATGATTAATCAAATGAACAAATCTCAATCTGCCTCTGAAATATTTTCATATTTGGGCAAATATTTTAGAAGGATGCAATACATTTCAATTGATAAACAAGATGATGAATTGACAAAAATTTTGAATATCAAACCTTATGCGATTAAAATATCCAGACAGCATATAGCAAAGAATGGTATTAAATACTACATCAATTTGTATCAAAAATATGTAGATCTAGATTATAAAATTAAATCTGGCGATATAAGTGCCAAAAATGCTTTGTATGAATTAATTTTTTAATATTTGCAATATTCTTCTATTAATGATATAATAAATGTTATGTTTGTAAATAGTTTGATTGAGCCAAAAGAGATAATTTATTCAACACGTAGGACAATTTCTTTGATCATAAATTCTAATGGTGAATTGATTGTACGTGCACCAATTAATTGTCCGATGAGCAAAATTGAAAAATTCATCAACGAAAAGGCGGATTGGATCATTAAGAAAAAGAATTTATTTTCAGAGCACAATTTCTATAGTCCGCTCAAATTTGAAGGAAATGAATATTTGTATTTATTGGGAGATAGGTATAATATCATCTTGGCAGATTCTACAAGGGTGAGAGTCAAAGGTGACATAATCGAGATACCAAAATTAGATGCTAGGAGTAAACTGCTACGTTTTTTATCTAGAACGGCAAAAAGATATATTTCAAAACGGGTAGAGTATATTGCTGGATTATTCAAATTGAAGTATAAATGCATATCTATAACGTCAGCACATACCAGATGGGGTTCGTGTAGTTATAATAATAAACTAAATTTTACTTACAAACTAATAATGTGCCCAAAAGAAGTGATTGATTATATAATCGTCCACGAATTGTGCCACACGATAGAAAAAAATCACAGCAAAAATTTTTGGAGTAAAGTAAAAACAATTTTGCCGAATTATAAGTCTTATGAAAAATGGCTAAAAGACAATCGCGGAATAATAAATATGATTTAAAAAAATACCAACTGTCTATTGGTATTTTTTGTTACAAATTATATATTAATTGTTGTTAGAATATGAACTTAATCTTGCTTTTTTTCTATTTGCCGTAGTTTTTTGTAAAATGCCTTTTGAAACAGCAGAATCAATCAATGAAAAAGCCTCACTCAAAAATTTAGAAGCGTTTTCACTTTCATTATTATCAACAGCATTCTTGTATTTTTTCATATAAGTAGCAATCTTGGATTTATATGATTTATTTTCTAATGTTTGTCTGTCAATAACTTCTATGCGTTTCTTAGCGGATTTAATATTAGCCATACAAAACCTCCATTTCGTTTGTTAGTATAACAAATATTGTATTAAATTGCAAGTGCTTTCACAATATTTTTGCAAAATCATAAATTATTATATGTTAAAAAAGTTGAAACCAACTATTGCTATATTAGATAGCGGAATAGGAGGTATTAGTATTCTGCAAAGTCTCATCAAAAAATATCACTCAGGCAATTTCATTTATTTTGCTGATAATCTGTATATGCCTTATGGTAACAAAAGTAAAACTTTTATAAAAAGACGTGTAGAGAGTATCATTTTAGAATTGTTTGACAAATATGAAGTCGACCTTGTCATCATTGCTTGCAATACTGCTTCAAGTTTGATTGATGAAAGTAAGTACAAGAATGTTTTGACAATGAAATTTAATCCGAATATACACTGCTTTGCCACAAAACTTACCAAAAAGATGTTGAATAGGGAAAATGTCATTGCTGACTCAACGTTAGCCAAACGGATAGAAGAAAATATTTTTGACAAAGAAAAATTGGATCGACTTATTAAATATCATATAGATAGATATAAACTTAATCAATTGGATAGTTTTGTGTTAGGTTGCACTCACTATGAATTGGTCGCAGACATATTCGAAAAATATTGTCCCAACACTCAAGTAATAAAAAATAGTACTTATTTGATGAAGAACATCAATTATTTTCCAAATACAGATCAATTGACAGTGGAATTCCTTCAATCAAAGAATAGTTATAGTTACTTGATGAAATTAAATAAATTAATAAGGAGATAGTTATGTGTGGAATATATGGATATATCGGGAAATGTGATGCGTATATTGAAGTATTAAATGGGTTATCCCGTTTGCAATATAGGGGATATGATTCGTGCGGGATAGCATATTTTGATAAAGGATTCAAAATCAACAAAGCAATAGGAACACTAGATAACCTGCCTCAAACATTGGAGTGTACGCCCATTATAGCGTTTGGTCACACTAGATGGGCGACTAATGGTGAGGTGAATATTGTCAATACGCATCCACATACGTCGTATGACAAAGAATTTGTATTGGTACATAATGGGATAATTAAGAATAGTGATAAGTTGAAAAAAGAATTAATAGAAAAAGGCATATCCTTTTATTCAGATACTGATACGGAAGTAATTGTTAATTTAATTGCAAGTCTGTCAGGAAAAATCGAAAAGAGACTGGAAAAATTATACAAGATACTAGATGGGAGTTTTTCATTAATCATAGGAGATAAGAGCGGAGATATTTATATAATGAAAAAATTTAGTCCGCTCAACATTCTTCAAGCAGATGATGGAATATATATTTCAAGTGATGTTTCAAGTTTAAAAAATGGTTTTTTGTATACATTAAAAGATTTTGATATTATTAAAATAACTGACAATGATATTGTTCCATTATCAAGGACTATAATAGATTTTATACCGCACGAGAATAAGATTGTTGAATTTTCGCTAGGCAAATTTAAACATTATATGCTAAAAGAGATATATGACACGCCAAAAGGAATTGAAAAAACATATTATTATCTGCAAAGACAAGATATCCGAAAGATATTCAAGCATTACAATGAATTCACTTTGATAGGTTGTGGGACGGCATATCATTCTTGTTTGATAGGGGAGGAATATTTTTCAAAAACTGCACGACTCAAAGTTCATAGTTATTTGGCTTCGAATTATACGATTGAAAGGAAAATAAAAAGAAATCATTTACACATTATTGTGAGTCAGAGCGGAGAGACAGCGGATTGTATAAAGGTGGCGGAACAAATTAAAAAATTTAATGGCAAGATCCTTTTGATAACGAATGAAGAATCAAGTACAATGGCGCGCCTTGCAGATTACAAAATTTTTACTAAAGCAGGCAAGGAATTGGCTGTCGCTAGCACCAAGACATATTGTACCCAAGTATTCGTTTTTGCGTATATTACTCAGTTGATCGTAGACAAAAGATTTTCATTAGACATAAAAGACTTTGTAAATCAATTGACAAAATTCATTGTTAAAATTAATATAAAATCTTTGGTAAATAAATTGAAAGATAAAGATAAATTGATCTTAATAGGCAGAGATATTGACTACGCTTTATTGTTGGAAGCAAGTTTAAAAATTAGAGAGATTGATTATATTTATACTATACCGATGTATTCGGGCGAATTAAAACACGGTACACTTTCTTTGATTGATAATGATAGCGTAATCTTGTCATTAAATACCTCAAATGACATTTCAAAATTAGACGTAGTCAAAAATGAGATCGAATCAAGGGGCGGAGAAGTGGTAGAAATTGATAAACTTGTCGATTTAACTCACATACAAAAATATTTAAAACCAATATTTGCCATAATACCTTTTCAACTGTTGAGTTATAACATAGCACTTGAAAAGGGTTATAACCCAGATATGCCAAGAAATTTGGCTAAGAGTGTAACGGTTGAATGAGTGAAAGTCAAAATGCACTATAAATTAAATTCAATATTTAGCGTAAGGTTTAGATAATCTTCTATTATTCGATAAGGGGTTCGTTTATTATTTTCGAAACTTAATATTGAAACGAAGATTTCACATACCACTTTCGCTTGTTTTTCGTGAGTTCACTATCCAATAAATTCATAAGATAGTCTTTCGGTTTGATCACAACTTCATCCGATTTATTGTTTTGTTCGTCCATTAAATAATATGAAATTTCATTAAATTTAAAGATGTTGCTATCAGTGATATTGATCGTTTCTGATTGCTCAGAAATGTGCGCTATTATTTCCTCGCTATTTTTCGTTTTTTTGTATAACTTGTATTCCTTATTCTTTTTTGTTGGAAATGAAATGTTCGCGCCCACTTTATCAAGTCCAATCTCTAAGTATAAATTATTGTTATTTTTTATTTCAATTGGTCTATTGTCAGTTTTGAAATAATCATACGCAATATAACGATCCAAATTTGTAGTAGGGGAGACTATTCGATGATTTTCCTTTGCCTCCAAAACGTCATAAGGTAAATATTCAACATTTTCTGGTTTTTCAAAATCGGCAGGAGCACACTTTGAATATAAGTATTTTAAAATGTTTTTATTGATTTCAGTAGGTTCAACCGAACTCAGTAGGCTATCTGGTAGATAATTTTTCCTTAGATCGGCTATCCAAGTCAACATTGTGTGTTCGCTGGTATATGCGATGTTATATAGATCAGTGTTTTTCTCTCCATTATATGCCGTTCCTGTTTTGCTAGCAACAGGAAGATTCGGTGAATTTAAACGTTTCGATGTACCGCTTGTTGCACTGTCTTTTAAAATATCATTAATTATAAAACAATCTCCTTCATTGAATACATCTTCTAAATAATCGGTATATTCGTATACAATATTTCCATCTTTATCTAAAATTTTATCCACAAACGAAAGGCTATGATATTGTCCCATATTTGCGAGAGTTAGATAAGCGGAAAGTAAATCGGTTAATTGCACACCGTTTTTTAAACTTCCTAAAGCAAGGTTTAGATTTAGGTCAGATTTTTCAATTAATATATCGACATCAGATAAACAATCGCGAGAATTGTTGAATCCTAGATATTCCAACGCTTTTACGCTAGGGATATTTAAGGAATGAGAAAGAGCATACCTAGTGGTTATATATCCGTGAAATGTCTTGTCGGCGTTGTTAGGTGAAAATCCATTATAATTAATTTTTTCATCTAAGATATATGTCGCAGGAGTCAATATATTGTGTATTATGCAAGGAAGATACACTGAAAATGGTTTTAGTGTCGATGCTGGTTGACGTCTTAGATTATGCAAATTGTAGTTGCTATTAGCAAAATATGATAGCACTTTTCCTGAATTGTCTACGACTATAGACAAACTATCTAGATTTGCACCTGTTTCATTTTCACTAACGTTTAATTGCGAATTATTAATTCTTATAACTTCCTTTTGCAATTCATCATCTTTAAATGTGACGATTTGATATTCTTTATTGATCAACTCGCGTTCGCTAATATTTAATAGTTTACATGCCTCAAATATTGCTTCTTCTTCATAGGAGTGATCTAGTTCGTTATATGTTGAGAGTTTAATAGGAGAAGATAATACCTCTTTATATTCTTGTTCGCTAATGCTTCCCGCCTGATACATAGTTTTGGCGACAAAATTTTTCCTTTCTACCGAGTTTTCATAATTAGTTTTTGGCGAATATCTTAATGGTGATTTGATTATACCCGCGAGACAGCACGCCTCATTTATTGTTAGATCCTTTGCAGACTTGTTGAAATAGATCTTGCTAGCATTTTCTATCCCATAGGCATTTGAGCCAAAATATATGGTGTTTAGATACATTTCTAAAATTTCATCTTTTGAAAACTCTTTTTCCATTTTGATAGATAAAACAATTTCTTGAATTTTCCTTGAATATGTCTTTTCATTACTCAATAGTGCATTTTTGATCAATTGTTGGCTAATAGTGGAGGCACCTTGCGATTTGCTTTGATTCATTAAATTCACCATGCCTGCTTTAATAATTCGCTTTAAATCATAGCCGTTATGAGAATAGAACCTCTTATCTTCAATATCTATAAATGCGTCTTTTACATATTCTGGCAAACTTTCAATTTCTACAATTGAACGATTTGTATTATAAAGCGTATTATCCATTCCTGTAGAAGAATAAACTTTTACTCCATTGTTTAAATTGGTTAGTTTATTTATATCTAGGTCATATTTGTTATAAATTATTGACACGGTAATTGCAAAGGCAAGAAATAAAAAACTTATTATAATCGCTATAATTAACAATATTTTCATACTCTTCTTATGCTTCAAATTTTTCATCAATGTATTATTTGCAAAATGCAAAATTTAATAAGTATTTTGCCAATTTTAGTTGAAAAATCCTTTATATTATATTATAATAATATTTATTATGAATAGTTATCAAGGAAAGACATTTAATGTAGTTACTTATGGTTGTCAGATGAATGTACACGAATCAGAAAAAATTCGTGGAGTTTTGTCTAGTCTAGGGATGCAAGAAATTGAAGATATTGAATCTGCGGATGTGGTTGTGTTTAATACTTGTTGCATCCGCGAAGGGGCAGAGGATAGGGCGTATAATAATGTAATGGCACTAAGACCGATCAAGGAAAAGAATCCAAGCAAAATCATAATTCTCTGCGGATGTATGCCTCAGCAACCGAAAGGAAAATACAAACTCAAAGAAAGACTGCCTTTTGTTGATATAATTATAGGGACACATAACGTCAACCAGTTGGATCAATACCTTTTGAAATATGCGATGACCAAAGAGCATATTTATGACATCATTGAAAAGCCAATAGGTAGTTTAGACAATAACAATTGTGTGCGAGATGATAAAATCAATGCCTATGTCAACATAATTTATGGTTGCAATAAGTTTTGCACTTATTGTATTGTACCTTATGTGCGAGGCAGAGAAAAGAGTAGGACACCTCAAGATATCTATAGAGAGGTGAAAGATCTTGTTCAAAATCAGGGTTATAAATACATAACATTACTTGGTCAGAATGTCAATTCGTATGGAAAAGATTTGAAAGAGAAGATGTCTTTCAGCGAATTATTGACATATCTTTGTCAAATTGAGGGAGATTTTAAAATCAAGTTTATGACATCTCATCCTATGGATCTCGGTGACGATTTGATCAAAGTAATGAAACAAGAGAGCAAAGTAGCAAAGGCATTACATCTCCCAGTCCAGTCAGGCAGTTCGCATATTTTGGAAAAAATGAATAGGCATTACGACATCAAACACTATATGTCAATTATCAAAAAATTAAAACGCGCTATTCCAAACATCTCTTTGTCTACCGATATAATAGTAGGTTTTCCTGGAGAGAGTGAAAAAGATTTCAATTTGACATTGAAATTGTTGAAAAAAGTCAAATATGACCAAGTCTTTGCCTTTATGTATTCAAAGAGGACTGGCACGCCCGCTGCCACATTTGACAATCAAATTGATGAAAAAGAAAAAAATATAAGGTTGAATAAATTATTAAGATTGCAAAAATTGATTCAAAAAGATCAAATCAAAAAATATTTCAACAAAACCTATGATTGTTTGATAAGGCATATTAATGGTATTGCTGTTGGTATAACGGATGGTGGCAAAGATATATATATTCCTAATTATAAATATGTAAATCAAAACTACTTTGCAAAGGTCAAAGTAGAGGATATTCGTAATCACAAATTGTCAGGAGTAATAAAATGAGAGAACGAAAGACAAATAAGCCAGAAAAACTATCTCCAATGATGGTGCAATACCTAGCAACCAAAGAGCAATATAAAGATTGTATATTATTCTATCGCTTAGGTGATTTTTATGAAATGTTTTATGATGATGCAATTATTGCAAGTAAAGAATTGGATTTGACATTGACTGGAAAGGATTGTGGTACAAAAGAGCGGGCGCCAATGTGTGGCATTCCTTATCACGCCTATGAGTCTTATGTCCAAAAATTAATAGAAAAAGGATATAAAGTTGCCATTTGCGAACAGATGGAAGAACCTGGCAAAAAATTGGTAAGAAGAGATGTGGTTAGGATTATTACACCGGGCACAGTGATAGATTCATCGATGTTGAATGAAAGTACAAATTCATATATAATGTGTGTTTATAAAGATAAAAACACAATATCTTACGCTTATAGTGATATTAGTACAGGAGAATTCAACGTAGGTGAATATACAGGAAAAAACTTCAAAAATTACATTAACGATCAAATCATACGAGTTATGCCTTCCGAAATTATTTGTAATAGTGAAATGAAAATGATATCTGACGAGTTGCCTTGTGTACAGTCTAACGATAGATTCAAGTTTAATACCTATTATGATTGGGCGTATAATTACTCGGACGCACAAAGAGCAATTTTGAAACAATACAATATAAATTCAATCAAAGGTTATGATTTTGACTCAAAATATTGCATTATCGCTATAGGGGCATTGCTTGAATATTTTTTAGAAACACAAAAAAGAGAATTGAGACATTTAAAGATGCCAAGACTTATTCGCGATGAGCAATTTATGTATCTTGATACCAACACCAGAAGAAATCTAGAAATAGAGACAACAATGCGAGAGAATTCGCGCTATGGCAGTTTACTTTGGGTATTGGATAGCACTTGTACCAGTGGCGGATCGCGTATGTTGCGCAGTTGGATAAGACAACCCCTTCAAGACAAAGATGAAATTAACAAACGACTTGATATGGTAGAGGCAATCTATTTAGACGCATTGATACGTGCCGATTTGAAAAACACACTTTCAAAAGTGCAAGATATAGAAAGAATCGTGGGCAAAATTGCTTATGGAAATTTCACTCCTAAAGACTGTATAGCACTTGCATCATCGTTGTCTCAAACACCAAATCTTAAGAAAATTTTGATGCGCTCAAGCAATAAATATATACAAGACTTAGCATCGAGATTGACAGACACACGAGAGATATCTGACTTAATATTCAGCACAATTTCAGAGAATCCGCCTGCCATTATGAAAGATGGGGGATATATTCGATCAGGTTTCAATGAATCTTTGGATAGACTTCGAAATATGAAGAGCAACGCAGAAGATTATATATTACAGATGCAAGCACGAGAAAGAGAGGCAACAGGTATCAAGAATTTAAAGATAGGATACAATAAAGTTTTCGGTTACTACATTGAAATAAGTAAAATTTACAATGATTTAATTCCATTCAATTATATCAGGAAACAAACGGTCTCCAACAACGAGAGGTACATTACTGAGGAATTGAAAAAATTTGAAGAAGAAGTGTTGACGAGTCACGAGGAAGCATTGAAATTGGAGGAAAAAATCTTTGACAATCTCAAATCTCAATTATTAGAAAACACTTCGGTTATGCAAAATATTGCCATAACTATATCTACAATTGATTGTATTTATTCATTGAGTGTCGTCGCTACGGAAAATGATTATGTCAAACCAAATATTACTGATGGGAAACAGATAAACATTGTTGAAGGCAGACATCCAGTGGTAGAAAAAATGATTAAAAGTTCCGATTTTATTCCTAACGATTGTAAATTAAATGACACCGATCAGCGAACTATGATTTTAACCGGTCCTAATATGGCGGGAAAATCGACATATATGAGGCAGGTTGCTTTGATAGCGTATCTAGCACATATTGGCAGTTTCGTTCCAGCAAAAAGCGCTGACATCTGCATTGTTGATCGAATTTTCACTCGCATTGGTGCTAGCGATGATTTGGCTGTTGGGCAATCCACTTTTATGGTCGAAATGATAGAAGTTGCCAATATTTTAAATTATTGTACAAACAATAGTTTGATTATTTTAGATGAGGTAGGTAGAGGCACGTCTACGTTTGACGGACTATCTATCGCTTGGGCAGTCGTTGAATATCTATCAAAAAAATTAAAAGCCAAGACTTTATTTGCCACACATTATCACGAATTGATGCAATTAGAAGGTCTATATGATGGAGTGAAGAATTTTTGTATTTCGATCAAGGAAATAGGTGGAAAGTTGGTATTCTTACGTAAGATTATGCGTGGCAGTGCAACGAAAAGTTATGGTATAGAGGTTGCTAGTCTTGCTGGAATACCTGACGAGATAATTAATCGAGCAAAAGAATTGATGAAAGAATTTGAAAGCGAAAAAATGAATGACAACGCTCAAATAGAAAGTGAAATTATTGATACATTACGTGATATTGATATCAACAAACTTTCGCCAATGGTCGCATTCGATACATTAGCGCATCTTATCGAATTGGTTAAATAAATTTTAGGAGGATTTATGTCTATTAATATTCTTGATAGTCTGGTCATCAATAGAATCTCTGCAGGAGAGGTGGTAGAGAGTCCTTTTTCTATTGTAAAAGAATTAATAGACAATTCAATAGACGCTGGTGCTACCAAAATTAGCATTGAGATTAAGAATGGCGGTATTGATTCTATAATTGTCAAAGACAATGGTAAGGGAATTGACTATGACGATATCAAAAAGGCATTCTTGCCACACGCTACTAGCAAAATAAAAGATGTCGATGACCTTGATTCTATTTCAACGCTCGGTTTCAGAGGTGAAGCACTTGCCAGTATTTCAAACGTTAGTCAGACAAATATGATTACTAAGACCGAGATTTCTGAATGTGCATATTCAATTGATGTTAATGGTGGGGTATTCGGTGAAATTAGTCCAGTTAGTGGAGACACAGGGACAAAAATAGAAGTCAATAATTTGTTTTTCAATACTCCTGCAAGAAGAAAATTTTTGAAAAAACCAAAGCAAGAAGAAAATTTGATTACGAACATAATATCAAGATATATTTTAGCACACCCTAGTATAATGTTTAGATATATCGTTGATGGAAAAACGATTTATCAATCACTAGGCAAATCACTTTTAGATGCAATATATTGTGTATATGGCGAAGAAACTACCCATAATATTATGCTAGTTGAAAAATCTTTGGGCAACTTAAAATTGACAGGATATGTATCAAAAGTTGGCTTTAGCAAACCAAATACAACCTATCAAACATTGATAATCAATTCGAGATATGTAGTAGATGAGATTGTGTCCAAAGCGGTATATATGGCGTTCGAAGAATATTTAATGACCAGGCAATTTCCGTTTTATGTATTGAATTTGACTATGCCTACGGTGGACATTGATGTCAATGTTCATCCGAACAAAATGAATGTGAAGTTTGCGTATCCATCCAAAATCTATGACTTAGTTTATACTGCGACTCGTTCGTCAATATATCAGTTTTTAAATCCAAATAAAAATACGATCGTAAACATTGAAGAAATTGAAAAACCGACAGAAAATTTAATTAAAACTGACATCAATTCCCTGAAAGAAATCACTATTGAACCGAACAAAAATACTTTCAACAATTCGGGCTTTATAGAACTAAGACAAACAACATATAATCCTATCACTATATTTGATATCAAAAATGACGATATAGCAAGAAATAATATTGGGGAAGAAGATGTAAAATTTAATCAAGTCAATCGAAGTGTGGAAGCAATTATAGACGTCGATAAAAGTATTGATTTTGACCAAAATGAAAAAATATTATCCGACAATAATGAAAATATCAAAACTAATATATATAAAAATGTGGAAGATTTCCTTGATTATAAAATTGTTGGCGAACTATTTAATGAATTTATAATTCTAGAAAAACAGGACAAAATGTTTTTGCTCGATTTTCACGCTGGACACGAAAGATTAAATTATGATAAATTGACAAAAATGGTTAACGATAGGGAATTAATTATTCAAGATTTATTAATTCCTTATACTCAAGAATTGAGTCAGATAGAAATAGATTTCATTATGCAATTGAAGCCTGAATTAAAAAATTTAGGTTTTGATATAGATAGATTTTCTGAAAATAAAATTATTATAAACTCTGTGCCAATGCAATTGAAGGATATTAATTTAAAAACTTTTGTGGACGATTTGGTACACGATATGAAAAATTTGAAGCCTAGTATGAACAATGAAATTCGCCATTATTTGATGCAGAAAGCGTGCAAAAGCAGTGTGAAATCTGGAATGAAATTATCTGAAATGGAAATAAAAGAACTATTGAAAAATTTAGACATCAATAATCCTGTATTATTGTGCCCGCACGGTAGGCCAGTGGTGACAGTTGTTACTCGTGCACAAATTGAAAAATGGTTTAAGAGAATAGTGTAAATATGAAAAAGATTATTATCATAACTGGGCTTACTGCCAGCG
This sequence comes from uncultured Clostridia bacterium, assembly GCA_944383415.1. Taxonomy (GTDB): domain Bacteria; phylum Bacillota; class Clostridia; order Christensenellales; family UBA1242; genus Onthoplasma. The sequence goes on from CALWPK010000008.1 coordinate 22,323, forward strand.
GGAAAAGTGAATTGGCTGACAGCACGGCAAAAAAATATAATGGTGCAATAATATCTGCAGATAGTGTTCAAATTTATAAGGGCTTAGATATAGGTAGTGCCAAAGAAAGTATAGATGTTCGCAAACAAATCCCACATTATTTAATTGATATAAAAAATTTTGATGAAGATTATGATGTAGGGCAGTTTGTTTTAGATTGTGAGAATGCTATAAACAATATCATTTCAAACGGACAACTTCCAATTGTTGTGGGTGGCACAGGATTATATATAAAGGCATTAATCAATGGTTTCAATTTAGGTGAAAACAGGGCAAATTTAATATTTAGAGAAAAATATGAAAGGTTAGCCAACGAATTTGGCAAAGATTATGTTTGGAATGAATTGTATAAATTAAATCCAGAAAAAGCAAAATCAGTGCATCCAAACAATTTAAAACGTGTTATTAGATACTTAGAATTAGAATTAAATAAATATGATGAAAATACTCAATCGGTACAAAGTGGGTGCAATGCGAGCGGAAATAAAAGCGGAATTTTGAATAAATTTAAAGTGTTAAAATTGGCAATAATTGACGATAGAAACGTCATCTACGATAAAATTAATAAACGAGTAGACAGAATGATAGAGCAGGGGCTAGAAAAAGAGATGTCAAATTTAATAAGAAATGGGGCAACTCGCAATACGCATTCCACGAATTCGATCGGATACAAAGAATGGTTTGATTATTTTGAAGGCAAGCAAGATTATCAAACTACTGTCAATTTGATAAAGCAACACAGTAGAAATTATTGCAAAAGACAATTTACTTTTTTAAAGACCATACCGGATTTAACATTTTGTACCAAATCTGAGGCAGAAGAAAAAATAAAGGAGTTTATGAATGATTAATATAGATTTAAAAATTTTATCACTTGTCAATGAAAGTGAGATAGAGTGTAGTAAACAATTTGAAGAGATAGAAAAAATCGAATTTTCCAATCAATTAAAGGTCTTAAACGCATTCAATAAAAATCATATTCAAGCACATCACTTCATTGGAAGTAGCGGTTATGGGCACAATGATATCGGCAAGGAAAAGATCTCAGCCGTCTTTGCCGACATTTTTCATACAGAATCCGCATTTGTGAGTCCGCTAATTAGTTGTGGCACAGAGGCTATTAGTCAAACTTTATTTGGTTTACTTCGCCCAGACGATAGTATATTGTGCATTTCTGGCACGCCTTATGACACTTTAAAGCAAGTGATATATGGGGTAGAAGGGAAGAATGTAGGCTCGCTGAAAGATTACAATATAAATTATTACGAAGTTGATTTGCTTGATGGTGAATTTGATCATATTGAGATAAAGAACAAAATTAATTCGATCAAACCAAAAGTTGTATACATTCAAAGATCTAGAGGTTATTCTTTGCGAAATGCATTAAATATTGAGCAGATTAAAAATATTATATCTGATATCAAAACATATTCCAATGTAAATATCGTTGTTGACAATTGCTATGGTGAATTCACTGAAGAGTTGGAACCTACAGATGTTGGAGCCGATATTGTTGTAGGATCTCTATTGAAAAATATGGGTGGAGGAATAACTCCAACAGGTGGTTATATTGCAGGGAAAAAAGATCTGATTGAATTGATTTCATTCAAAATGACTAGCCCCGCACTGGGGGTGGATACGGGGTCTTATGAACCTGGATACAAATCATTTTTTGAGGGCGTATTTATTGCCCCTCATATTGTGGCACAAGCAAAAAAATTGGTTGTGTTGGCTAGCAGAGTTTTATCAAAATTAGGATATAAAACGACACCAAACTATGATGATAAATTATCCGATATAGTTTGTTGCATACATTTTAACGATAAGAAAAAGTTGATTAAATTCACTCGTGCTATACAAATGTCAAGTGCAATTGATAGCGACTCGATCTTAGAACCAGGAGAAATGGATGGCTACGAAGATTTAATTATAATGGCAAGCGGAAGTTTCAATCAGGGCAGTAGTATTGAACTTAGTTGTGATGGACCAATGAGAGAACCCTATGCGGGTTATTTGCAAGGATGTCTAACTTATCAGCACGGTAAAATAGGATTAATGAATGCTATAAAAGCGATATTGAATTAATTGATTAGACACACAAAATAAAAAATCCAGATAATGTTTTTTATAATTAATACGATTTTATGATATAAACTCAACCGATAAAAAATTCAAATACTAATAAATGAGGAATAAACGAATCATTGATAGTATTTGTTTTTTATCCAACTATATGATTAGGGTAGAGATAATGAAATATCTAATGAAATTTTTGGAAATTAATAATAATCCAAAGGGCGACACGTATGTGGAAGAATCTAGGGTAATATGAAAATTTATATTCATATCTTTTCGCAAAACACTTCTTTTGCGAAAAGATATGTGAGAAATTGCTTAAAATCCTGTGGAAATCACATAATTTATCCACCGATACGATTTTATAATCATATATATGACATATTATGATATATCATTTGTTTAGTTATCCACATATTGTTGTGTTTATGATTTATATACACAATTTAAATTTAAATATAAAATCCAGTGTTTTAATTAAAATTTCGTTTGATGTAAATAAGCGATAATTTCTGATATTATTAATGACCTATTATTTATCTTTTTAATCTAGAATTCGTCTCAGCGCATTCTGGCATTGCTAAAATTATTTTCTATATTAATCAATAGATATTTTTAAATAATTCCTATAGGATCATATTTCATATTTATTCTACTTTGTCTTGCTTGTCGTTATATCTAACTTATTTGTCTAAGAAATAGATTATCTGTCAATTTTGCTATTTTATCAAAATTGATATCTTTGCGTAAAAAACCATTTCAATTGAAAAATTTAAAAAAAATCTAATGCTATAGATGATGCTAGATTTATAATATTAAATTTAAACTTTAAATCCTTTTATTTTTGGAATCATTGCAATTAAACAGATCCATCACTTATTATTCTATTATTTTTGTCTAATTCATAGTTTTCTAGCTATTGGATGATTGAATTTGTATTATTTTACTCTACCCTATCTCTCAATTTATATCTTATATGTATTAATAGGCAAATTAAATTTGTTTATTGTATTTTTATCCTTTTTATCTAGCAGAGGCTTTGAACATCTCTAAAATTATCCAATTCTGATATTTATAGTCTAATGGATATTTTTTTAAGACAAGAATATTTAATTCATACGGAAAAATAAAACCTACAAGATATACAATCTCTATAAAAAGAAAGCAAAACAAATAATAGAATATTGAACTTGGTTTCTAAATAGAATGTTAATATTAATTATCGTTTTTTCTTGACGAATAAGTAGGTCTTGATATATTTCTAAATTGATATTATTTATAGTTTTTATTATATAATGAACTGTAAATTTGAGAATTTATAAATCCACATTAATTTTAAAAAAATAAGTTATCTAGATATCTTTTATCAATCAACATCAAGCATACTTTCGCGTGCACGTTCAGTTGCGGTATCAAGGTTGATAAACATATCTATATACAATTGTTTAATTGACTTTTCGAGCAAGTTGAATCTGTCGATTTGAGCTATTATATCTCTACTTGCCCCATTATATTTTTTTCCAGCCTGGCTAACTAGCCCATAAAATTCTGATTCAGATAAATCTGAAGTTTTTAAAAGTTTTAAATATGTCGCTATTTCACACGAATTACAGTTTGTTAAAATAACAGAGTAAGCTTTTTTCCTATCTAAGTTAGCATTGGTTTTTAATAAATATAATATGCTCAAATAATCATTAACATTGATAGAATCATTATAACAAATTTCAATTTGATTTTCTTTTACATATTTAGATAAAATTTTAATGACTTCAGATGATATAGTTATCAAATATGAATTTTCGTTTTCATATTTTTTTAAACTTGCAATCATTTTGTAACTAAAATGCGAAGCAATTTTTTTATAGATTGTATCTATACCTTCGTTCATTTCCAACTCTTTATTATATGCAGAGTATATATTTTTTCGCATTAAATAGATCATTATATGAATACAATTATTTATATCTTCAAAACAAATGTTATCAAATTCGCTTATCTGTTTAATGCTGAAATCTGATAAAGGATAATATTCCAATATGTATCCAAGAGGCTCTTGACGACGTCCTTGACAAATAATATTATATAATCGTGACAATTGCTCATTATCTAAATTATTAATGATTTTTATATTCTCAATTAATTTAGATTTGCTTTCGCCATATTTATGAATTGGACTACCAATTTGCTCAATTAAATAATCTATTTGTGATTTGTTCAAATTTTTGTAAAATTTGATGGATTCATCATCAAGATAGTTATCATATAAATGTTGGAGGAGATAATATTTTAGAGTTTTAAAAATATTGTTTTTCACATCATCTGGAAGCTGATTTAAAAGTTTAAAGTTTAAGGCATCAGATTTATCAATTTTTAATAATTTGATTAGATTATTCGTTATGCCATCTTTTCTATAAAGTTTTACAATTTTATCAATGTTTATCATCATATACTCCTAATTGCAATTTATTATATTATGATTAATAGGATATTAATTTTTTTAATTTTTTAAAGTTGAAAGGTACCGTTACCATATCTTCGTACATTATTAAAATCTCTTTTATCAATGTCTTTTCATAACTTCATCCATTAAATTACATACCCTTATTTATTACACGGAGTATATCACAGATATTCTCTAATGTCAATATGGCAATAAAAAATTAGGTCAAATGGATTATGACCTAATAATAATGCTCGTAGCAGATAAGAAACGTTATTCCATATTATCAAAATCTTTAGTTACTAAGCAATATTTTACTTCTTTGGTTTAATGATTTTAGTGCCACCCATATATGGTTGCAAAACGGCAGGTATGTTTACGCTACCATCGCGGTTTAGATTATTTTCAAGGAATGCGATTAGCATTCTTGGAGGTGCTACAACTGTATTATTTAATGTGTGAGCCAAATCATTGGAGCCGTCTGCCTTTTTATATCTGATTTTCAATCTTCTTGCCTGTGCATCAGTTAAATTACTACACGAACAAACTTCAAAATATTTTTTCTGTCTTGGACTCCACGCCTCTATATCCAAACTCCTATATTTTAGGTCTGCCAAGTCACCTGAACAACATACAAGCGTCCTCACGGGGATATTCATATTTCTAAATAATTCTACTGAATAGTTCCACATTTTGTTGTACCAATCTTCACTATCTTCAGGTTTGCATATTACAATCATTTCTTGTTTCTCGAATTGATGTACGCGGTAAATTCCTCGTTCTTCAATGCCGTGTGCACCTATTTCTTTTCGAAAGCAAGGACTATATGAGGTTAGACAAAGAGGTAATTTATCTTCTGGAATGATTGTGTCCATAAATCGTCCAATCATTGAATGCTCACTGGTGCCTATGAGATACAAATCTTCCCCCTCTATTTTATACATCATATTTTCCATTTCTTCAAAACTCATTACACCATTTACAACGCTGCTATGAATCATAAAAGGCGGTATACAATAAGTAAATCCTTTATTGATCATAAAGTCGCGTGCGTAAGCAAGGATTGCCGAGTGCAAACGTGCAACATCACCAGTCAAATAATAGAAACCTTGACCTGATGTTCTACGTGCAGCAGCAAAGTCTGCCCCGTCTAATTTTTCAATAATATCTGCGTGATAAGGAATTTCGAAATCAGGAACGACAGGCTCACCGAAGACTTTGTCTTGCACATTTTTGCTATCATCTTCACCAATTGGAACATCGTCTGCAATAATATTTGGAATAGTCATCATTGCCTTTCTTATTTTGATATCTAATTCGTCAACATCTTTTTCAATAATGCCAATTCTTTCATTATTTTCCACCACTTGTGCTTTTAATTGATTTGCCTCATCTATGCGTTTTTCCTTCATTAATGTACCAATTTTACTAGACATTGTGTTTCTATTAGCACGCAAACTATCGACCTCTTGTTTCAAGACGCGAATTTTGGCATCCATTTCAAGCACATCGTCTACCAAATGAAGTTTGCTGTCTTGAAATTTCTTTTTGATGTTTTCCTTTACTAAATCAGGATTAGTTCTAATTAAATTTATATCTATCATAATTTCTCCTTTTAAACAAAAAATATCACCCATCTATTGTATAGAGGTGATATTTACCACTGTGCCACTCTATTTGAGCGCGAAACGCCCCACTCTTTTTTGCAAATTGTGCTATGCAATCAGCCTCGCATTACCGAGTGTCTAAGGGGTAGACGTATAAAACTTCCGTGATTTGCTTTCACCAACCGCAAACTCTCTCGCACTTTCATAATATACTAGTCCCTATTATCGACATATTGAACTAAGTTTATTATAAATTTATTATAATATTTTGTCAACTTATTTTTGATAAAAATGAAAAATTTATTCAAAAAACATTAGTTTTTTACGCAAAGATTTGATATAATAATATTATTATAAAGAGGAATTTTATGTCAAACAATTATTATCTTGATAGAAATCGCAATAATATGCGAAAATTAAACGAATTATTGACTGAGTTGCCACCATTTTGCAGTATATTTTTTATTGGAATTCAGGATACCACTACTCCACTGACAAGATTAAATTATGCTAGCGACCTGAAGACATTTTTCAATTATTTGGTGACGTATGAAACAGTTTGTTTTAATAAAAAAATAATAGATATTACAACTAATGACATAGACAAAATTGATTCACATTTGATAGAGCGGTATATGGCTTATTTATCTTATTATGACAAAGATAATGGCGAAGTCATTACAAATGGCGAACGAGGGAAACTAAGAAAATTATCTAGTCTTAGAGCATTTTTCAAATATTTATTCAACAAAGATATGATCAAGGCAAATGTGGCATCAAAAGTTGCGTCTCCGAAACTGCACGAAAAACCGATAATTCGTCTAGAACCACAAGAAACAGCCGAACTACTCTACTCTTGCGATACTCTATCTGGATTTTCAAACCATCAGCAAAAATACAACGAGAAATTCAAAACTCGCGACAATGCAATTTTATCATTGTTCTTGACGACGGGTATTCGTGTCAGCGAGTGTGTAGGATTAAATATTGATGATATCAACTTTAATCTAAATTCATTTCGTGTGACAAGAAAAGGAGGGAATCAAGTTATTCTTTATTTTGGCGAAGAAACGGCAGAAATTTTAAAAGAATATTTGCAATATCGAGATAGTTTAAATATTCCAAAAGAAGAACACGCTCTTTTTGTTTCAAGTCAAGGAAAACGTCTTAGTGTCCGTGCTATGGAATATTTAGTTAAAAAATACGCAAAAGTAGCCACCCCATTAAAAAATATCACTCCACACAAATTGAGATCAACCTATGGTACCAATCTATACAATCAAACGAAAGATATCTATATAGTTGCAGAAGTTTTAGGTCACAAAGATGTGAACACTACAAAGAAACATTATGCTGCAATCAGTGAAGATATAAGACGATCAGTTGCGGGGAAAGTTAAACTTAAGGAAGATTAAAATTAGTTTATCAGTCATTTATAATAGATTTGTTTTATATCTAGATTATAAATAACATAAAGTGTATTTAATTAATAGAATACACAATATATGGTGTTATACGAATTGATAAATATATAATCCATTTTCTCACTTTATTCAATCAATATTTGTAGTATAATAAATAATCATTCCTATTTTAATTTCTGTAATATAATTAGTATTGATAAAAAACAAATATTAAAATCCCTTTTATTTCAATTAAATCTGTTAATTTTCTATTAAAAAAATTTATAAAATATCGAACAAATGTTTGACAACGTTTTTTATTTTTGATAAAGTATAATAGGAGTATAAAAATTTATGGATAAAACTATAGAGACTTATAATTTTATTGTTTCTTATTTAGAAGATAAAAAATACCCCCCTACTATTCGGGAAATTTGCAATAAACTCAATTTAGATTCAACATCAAGTGTGGTTTATCATTTAAAAAAATTGGAAAAAATGGGTAAAATCACACGTTCTGTAAACAAAAATCGTGCAATTGAATTGGTAGATAAATCTGTCAACAATATCACTCTGCCAGTTGTAGGTGTCATCGCCGCAGGACAACCTATATTGGCTGAAGAGACCCTGCTTGATAAGGTCATAGTATCAGAAAATTTATTTTCTGGCACCAATATGTTTATTTTAAAAGTTAAAGGTGACAGTATGATAAACATTGGCATATATAATGGTGATTTTGTAGTCATATCAAAGCAATCTGTTGCAAATAATGGCGAAATTGTTGCTTGTTTGATTGACAATGAGGCAACGGTTAAGCGATATTACAAAGAAAACGGTTATTTTCGTTTGCAACCAGAAAATTCGTTTATGCGTCCCATCATTACTAATCACGTCGACATTTTAGGAAAAGTTGTAGGACTCATAAGAAATAAATTTTAAAGATTTATGTGTTTTAGCATAAATCTTTTATTTCTATTGACTAAATGCACTTTTTAATATATAATATTAATATTATTAAGGGGTATTATGAGGACAGCAGATTTAATTCCATTGATTTTATTAGAATTAAATGAATGTGATAAGTATGGTTTTGAATTGACTAAATCTATTGAGACAAAATCAAAAGGCAATATTATAATAAAACAACCTACTCTTTACACTATATTGAAAAAATTAGAGAAATCTAAGTTTATTTCTTCGTATTGGCAAGACAGCGATATTGGAGGCAAAAGGCATTATTATAAAATTACAGATAATGGTAGATTGCAAGTCGCTACTCTACCCAGTTACGATCGATTGATTGAAAACATTTTGCATGAAAGTGGTGAGGACCAAATATCTTTTAGAGACAATTTGGAAGATCTACAAACTTTTTCAACTGAGAAATCTGATGAAAAAGTATATAAAAATCAAGCAAAAGCGGACGTATACTCTTCCGTATCAATTATGGATAGCATAATTGACGATACTCCTCAAACATCCGAAATTCCTGAAGTGCAAAATAATATCTCGCTCACTCCGCAAGAGTCAATTTTATCTACAAGCGAAGTGTTTGGAGCAAATAGCATTGATAACGCTACAGAGTTGGAGATTAATCAGTCTAATACTCAAATTTTGAAGAATGAAAAGACTAATACGGAAGAAAATTTTGCTGAAAACAAAGATATTTCTAAATTTACAAAAAAAGAGTCTACTAAATTATCTGAGGAATATAGAAGTCAATTTACGTCAAATACTCCTGTTGATAATGCTGGTCAATCAACAAATAATTTCAATGAAAGTAAATCAATTGAGAATATTTCACCTAATTTTGAAAATGACAATAGATATATTAATAATGAACCTTATAAAAAAATTAAATACGTAGACTATGTTGATTTTAAAACAAACTCAAATTATATTTATGCAAGGAATGTTGTCAAGAATATAAAAAATAAAATATTTGCCACTTCTCTATATCTATTTATTATAATGATAATATCGGCTATTGTTTCTACAATTCAAGGTAAGAGTGAACCAATTTATTATGTATTCTTTTTATTGGCTTTAGCAGTTTTGATCTTTTATCCTTCTGTATTTGCCAATAAGTATGAAAAATTGCGATTGAAGTTACAAAATAAAAAATATGAACCAGACTTGAAAAAACGGCTCTATATATCTTTGGCAATTGAGTTGACAATAATCATTATATGTATAATAGTTAATATGAATATTGGAAACAATACTATTAGAATGATGCTTGAGATATCTAATTTTGCCAATTTCTATGCCCCAATTTTGATTTCAACCGTTATGTTTGCAGATATTATATTCACATACATATTTATAAAAAAATCTAATCAATAGGAGTCTTATGATACCAGTATTGAGCGTAAATGGACTGACAAAAATATATGGAACTAAAAAGGTAGTCAGCAATGTAACCTTTTCTCTTTATCCTGGTCAAATTTTTGGATTTGTTGGACCAAACGGTGCAGGTAAATCTACAACTATACGAATGATTACTGGACTCACTCCCATTAGTAAAGGTAGCATTAGGATTTGTGGCTATAGCATAGAAAGAAGTTTTGAACATGCTATTTCTAATGTTGGTGCAGTCGTTGAGATTCCTCAACTCTACCCCTATATGTCTGGGTTGAAAAATCTTAAATTATTTGCTGGCTTTTATGGCAAATCTGCGTTAAAAAGAATTCCTGAGATTGTGAAACTTGTCGGAATGGAAAATAGAATAAAAGATAAACTATCTACCTATTCTCTCGGTATGAAACAAAGATTAGGAATTGCTCAAGCACTGTTGAATAAACCAAAATTGCTGATATTAGATGAACCTACCAACGGACTTGATCCTAATGGAATTGTAGAAATGCGAAACATCCTTAAAGTGCTGGCGGAAAAAGAAAATATTACTATAATCATATCAAGCCACAATCTCGCAGAACTAGAACATACTTGCGATGTCATTGGGTTGATAAATAATGGTAGAATTATAGAGTATAAAACAATGAAAGAAATTAATAGCATTGTTGAATCAAAACAACGCATTCAATTTATTTGTAACTACCCTAATTATGCAGCATTGACATTGAAACAAAAATATAATATAACATCAAAAGTTGTTGGGAATTCTGTAATTTTACCTTTAAAAGAGGCGAATATTGCAGTAGTGGTATCATATTTGACCTACAAAAAAGTAAAAATTTATGGTTTAAAAAAGATTCAAAAATCTTTAGAAGAATTATATTTCGAATTGTTAAATAACGAGCGTCCATCTACAAGTATAGTTTAGGAGTATTATGTTTAAAGTTGTTTCAGCAGAGATTAAGAAAATGGTGTCCAAGCCAGGTGTCTATATACTGGCTATTTTACTTGCGGTAATACTAGTTTTAGGTGTTTTTATATATAGACCCTCAGTATATCAAGATACGTCACTTAATCTGCAAGGAGATACAGTTTTGGATATCTACAATCAGTTTGACGGTGGCTTAAATGCTGGTATAAAATATGATATAGATGACAATATTACTAATGCTTCCTATCCTGTGACTTTATACAGAATTAATGACATCACATATAAGGATCATATAAATGAATTGGTTAGTCAATTTGAGACAAACTTCTCTGCTTATAGGAATTGTGCGTATGATTCATCTAGTTCCAATACTATAAATACTATCAGAACAAATTTATTGCAAAGTTTAACTGATCTAAATACTGCAATAATTACGGGAATTAATAATGCTCAGAATGGAGCATATACAATTCTTACAACTAACTCAAATTTCAACATTTATGAAGAATACTATGAATATGTATACAACAATTTTGATGTCATAGTTAATGAATCAAATAGGACTAGCATTGCAGAAATATGCAAAGAATATGAAGATAGATTTAAAGACTCGTTTATCAATTCAATAAATAATTTCAAATACCCTACTCTAAGCGATGAGTTTATTGAAGATTATACGGCAAATGTAGAAGGAACCAAATATTTTACGATTAATGCTAGAATGCAAGAAATTATTACAGATATATACGAGTTAAGAGATCTGGCTCAGTCAAATTCAGATACTAATCAAAGTATTAGTTCGAAAGACGAGATGCTAAGACTGATCAATTTATATGTCAATACTGCGGATACTTTTATCAATCTTGTAAATTATGAATTATTGTCAAATGCTTTTTCTGCAGTTGACACGAATGATCAGTTGGATCTTATGTACTTGGCAAATCAGTCGCAATACAATTCAAATTCACTATTGATTAGATATACATACCTATTTGAAAACAACAAGACTGAAAATGATTTTGCACATCCACTTACAATTGGCGTAACATCAAATCACGAAACAAATGCTTATGACTATGCATATTTTATCTTGAGGTTATTCTCATTTATAATAATAGTATATGCGGTGATGACTGCTTGTCACTCTATTGCAGGAGAGATAAAAGAAGGTTCAATGAGATATCTTGCTATTCGTCCTGTCGGTAGAATAAAATTGTTTTTTGGTAAATTGCTTGCGATTTTACTGATGTCTATTATTATGATTTTATTCTCTGCAATTGTTGCTCTTTGTGTAGGTGGAGCCGTATACGGCTTTGAATCATTGAAAATTCTTACAATATTCAACGGTTCAACGGCTATGACTATGCATCCTATTGTAATGCTATTGGTTTATCTGTTGAGTATGTTCTTGGAGTTGGCTGTATATGCATCAATTGCTATGTTATTGTCATGCTTGTTCAAATCTGATTTGTTTGCGGTTACGATTATGTTGGTGCTTTATCTTATTAATACATTATTGCCAGTATTTGCAGGTGGAATAAATAGTTGGCTTGCCTACTATCCGTTCTCTCATATATCACTATATTCACTCTTCGGCAGTTCAAACTATGCTTTGTCAGACAATTTCTTAAATATTCTTTTAGGTGCAAAAGTTTACGCGGGTACCAATATTGGTTTGACTATAAGTGTTACATTGTTATTTATAATAATTGCTAATGTTCTAGGCTCAATATTGTTCAAGAAAAAGGAATTATAATATTCGATTAGTCGCCATTTTAATAATAAAGTTTCTCAATTCTTATTCAATTTTATTTTAATTGAATGAAAGACAATATTTAGCAGAAAAAAATAGGTAAAATTTTGATTATACCTATTTTTTCATTTTTGCTATTTCACCAGTCGCCAATTCATCGCACCTATTGTTATATATATTGTCTGCGTGTCCTTTCACTTTTATCCAATTGATTTTGTGCATATTATTTAATTCAATCAATTGTTGCCACAACTCTAAGTTTTGTACTGGTTTTTTGTTGCTATTTCTAAATCCATTCAATTGCCATTTACTTATCCAATCTTCTCTGAATGCATTTATTAAATAGGCACTGTCGCTATATAGATCTATTTGACAAGGGTCTTTTAATAGATCTAATGCTTTGATTGCCGCTGTCAATTCCATTTGATTATTTGTGGTATTTTCTAGATGTCCACTAATCTCTTTTTTCACATCCTTGTAAAATAAAATAGCACCCCAGCCTCCATTACCGGGATTACCGCTACACGCACCATCAGTATAAATCGTCACCTTCTTCATAATCATTATTATAAAAAAAGACTCCTCATTTGTCAAATAAATAAGAAGATTCAATTATATTGATAAAACTTATCAAAAGAAATAAAATTTTATTAAACTATTTGCCTCTAACTCAATTTAAAATTTTGTCTACTATAAATATTATTCAAAACTAGGTTTTTTAGATTTTTTACTAGAGGAATACTATAACAACATTTCCGTTATTATTATCAATGTAGAATATTAATTCTCTCTTGCAATAATATTATTAATTTATATTTTTGGCAGGGGAGACGCGATTCGAACACGCAACCGACGGTTTTGGAGACCGCTACTCTACCATTGAGCCACTCCCCTATACTTTTTATTATACAATACTTAAAATTCATTGTCAAGAAAAGATAACATTTTTATTAAATTTTAGTATTGATGTATAACGGATTTCGAATTGTTAATATAAAAAAATAGACTGATAGACAATTTAACTAGACAAAGAAAGTGAAGATTCTAATTTTGTTTGTATACTTGAGATTAAACACTTTGAGAACTTGACAGAATCAGATTTGGGTCAAATTCAATCATTTGGAGATGCGTAATTCGCGTTAAACTATATCGGAGCAGAAGATTTTGTATATTAATTGAGGGAAAATCATTTAAAAAGCAAAAATTAAAATAATAATAGAATAGGAATATAACCTTAAAAAAAATCTATAAAAGAAGAGAAAATTTAAGGAGAACAACCAAAAAACATAAAGCGTATTGAAAAAATTATCCAAACTTAAATTCTGATGATTAGTATATTAATATAAAAAATATTGCTAACATATTAGCAATATTTTTTGTTTTATAGAAAACAAACAAATATTTTTAATTTACTTAGCAGTGTCTGTGAAACGAGATTCACGAATTACATTTACTTTGATATGACCCGGATATTCAAGTTTTGCTTCAATTTGTTTTGCAATATCGTGGGCTAAAACTTGTGCCTCATCATCACTAATCTGCTCAGGTTTAACCATCACACGGATTTCCCTACCCGCTTGAATCGCATAAGTTTTTTCAACACCTGAGAATGAATTTGCTATCTCTTCAAGATCTTGTAGACGTTTGATATAGTTTTCAATAGATTCTCTTCTAGCACCTGGTCTAGCACTTGAAATAGCATCAGCCGCTTGAACCAACACAGCCTCAAGGGTTTTAGGTTCAACATCATTATGGTGTGCTTCAATACAATGAATTACCGCTTCGCTCTCTTTGTATTTTCTAGCAAGTTCTACACCGATGCTTACGTGTGTACCTTCTACTTCGTGATCGACAGCCTTACCAATGTCGTGTAATAATCCTGCTCTTCGAGCAACTTTTTCATTTGCACCCACTTCCGCTGCCAGCATTCCAGCAATATATGAAACCTCAAGAGAATGATTTAATACATTTTGACCATAACTTGTACGATATTTTAATCTACCTAAAACTTTGACAATTTCAGGATGAATATTGTGGATATCCGCATCAAAGCAAGCATTCTCTCCCGCTTCTTTAATAGTTTCTTCTACATCTCTTTGTGCTTTTTGAACCAATTCCTCAATTCTTGCTGGATGAATTCTGCCATCTAAAATAAGTTTTTCCAATGCGATTCTGGCGACTTCACGTCTGACAGGATCAAATCCTGATAATGTAATTGCTTCAGGGGTATCGTCTACTATGAAATCAATTCCTGTTGCCGATTCTAGTGCACGTATATTTCTGCCCTCACGACCAATGATTCTACCTTTCATCTCTTCGTTAGGCAACGTAACGGTGCTAGTAGTCACTTCACTAGTATGATCTGCTGCACATTTTTGAATGGCTAAAGTGATAATGTTTCTTGCTTTTTTATCTGCTTCATTTCTAGCATTGTCTTCTATTTCTTTCGCAATTTTAATAGCGTCAATTTTCGCCTCTTCAGTATATCTATCAATAATTACTTGTTTCGCCTCATCTTTAGTCATCTGGCTAACTTTTTCAAGTTCTTTGATGATATTTTCTTGCATTTCGTCAAGTGCATTTTCTTTGCTTGCTAAGACTTCGATTTGATTGTGCACTCGCTCTTTTGCCTGTTCTAATTCTTCAGTTTTTTTATCTAGAGCCGTTTCACGTTTAGATAACAATTCTTCGCGTGCATATAGTCGCTCTTCATTACGCTTTGATTCTTCTCTTCTTTCCTTGTTTTCTTGTTCGAAAGTTGATTTCAATATACCAATTTCCTTGTTGGTTTGTTCAACTTGCTCTTTTTTAATCTTTTCTGCTTGAGCATAAGCATCTTCTAGTATTTTATCTGCATTTTTTTTAGCCGATTTAGATTTTTTATTCATAACTACGGTATAAATACCGAAGCCTGCACCTATACCGATACCTATACCGACCAAAAATAGAACAATAGATAAAATGGTTGCCAAACTATTACTTACGCTACATAGCAAACTAAAATTTACTATGTTCATCTTAACCTACCTTTCATATCGCATTTGCGACAATATAATTGTACTACATTTTATATATAAAAGTCAAGTCTTAGGGCAATTTAAATTAATTAATTTATCTATAGTTATTGCAATGAAAACAAAATTTTAAAAAATTAAATATGTTATCAATACTATAATTTAATTTGTAGTGTATATAACAAAAATAATACACAATATATAGTATGATAACTATTCTTTATCTAAATCAATCACTTCCATATTTAATACGATGAGATTGATCAGATTCTCTAAATCTACTTTTTTCTCTTCGTTCTCAGCTTCTTCAATTTTAGGCTTAATTATTGGATTGCGTGGCAAAAATACAGTGCAACAATCCTCGTAAGGTAGAATACTTGTATCATAGGTATCTATTTCTTTTGCTATTCTTATAATTTCCTCTTTGTTGAAACTTATCAATGGACGCAAAACAGGAAATTTTGCTACAGCATTTGTGCTGGTCAAACTTTCTATGGTCTGACTAGCGACCTGTCCCAAACTTTCTCCTGTAATAATAGTTTTATACTTGAATTTCTCGCACAATATATTAGCAACCCTGAGCATTGATCGTCTCAATAAATTGATCGCATACTCTGTTTTGCAATTGACATGAAATTCCTCTTGAAGTTTGGTCATAGAGCATATATACATATACTTTGCACCAATAAATTTTTTGATCTTTTTTGCTAGCGTTATGACCTTTTCTTTGGCTTGAGGACTGGTATATGGAAAACTGTCAAAATGCAAAATGTCTTGCCTGAGTCCGCGTTTTGCCATAGCAAAACCCGCTACAGGACTGTCTATTCCTCCACTCAATAAAAGCAAGCCATAACGTTTTTCATCCAATGGCAATCCTGAGTAAGCATAAATGATATCGTAAAAAATGAAAGTATAGCCATTTTCTCGGATATCTACATGAATAGTGATTTTAGGATTGTGAATATCGACTTTTGCCCGACTATTATTCTTCAAAATGATTTCACCCAGATCAGCCTCAAATTCATTTGATTTGATAGGGAAAGATTTGTCCGCACGATTGACGTCACATTTGAAAGTTGTATCTATTTTTATAGTTGCAACATAATCTAAAATTTGTTTTATATCGTTTTTTATTTCTACAGCCTTTGATATTGAATGTATCCCAAAAACACATTTCAATTTTGAAATGATTTCATCTTCATTTTCATAATCTCGTATTACAAAACGATTTTGTATAGATTCAATCTTGCAAATGCAGTCTTTTAGTGCTGTTTTAATATTATTGTGCAATAGTTTGATAAAATATTTTTTGTTTCCACCTTTTAGATGTATTTCACTAAATCTAATTAATATTACATTATTCATTTGTTCAACCTCTTATTTAATTCGCTAACTGTCTCATTAAGTGCTTTTGCCATTTCTATACAATCATTAATAGAAACATCATTACCGAAACTAATTCTAATGGCTCCGGATAAATAATCTTTTTCTACAATAGTTGATAGCACTCTATTATTCCCCGCTTTGCTATTACAGGCAGATCCTGTGCCGACCAAATAACCTTTCGTTTCCATTACGTGTTCTATTGTCTCCCCTCGCAAATTTTTAAAGCAAATTGATATTATATTATCCACACTATTATCTTTTGATACCAGATAATAGTCAGTCTTAAGATTGTCTAAAATTGCTTTTCTGTATAGGCTAAAATCGGTCTTTTTCACATTCTCCATAGCAGTCTTAAATGCTAAGATCGCAGGCGTGTTTTCAGTACCTGAACGAAAATTCATTTCTTGTCCGCCACCGAGAATGAATGGTTTGAATTTGTTTGGATTCGAAATAAACAGACCGCCTATTCCTTTAGGTCCGTTGATTTTATGAGCAGATATTGTATAGAAATCTACGCCTAATTTTGATAAATCTATATCAATTTTACCTACTGCTTGCACTCCATCGGAATGCACCAAAATATTTGGATTAATTTCTTTTGCTCGCCTGTTAATATACTCAATATCGTTGATTGCCCCAGTCTCATTGCTAACGTGAATGATCGAAATGAACGCAACATCTTGGTCAATTAATTCAATTAGTTTGTCTGCATCTACACCGCCATTTTTTTGCAAAGGTACGAATATGATGTTATAGCCGAGTTCCTTATAATATTTTGCAGTCTCATATATTGAACTATGTTCCCCGCCACCTATTAGATATTTTTTATCTTTTCTTGTGATTATTGAATGCAAGACCGAATTATTGCTCTCGGTCGCCGAACCTGTGAAGATGAAAGTTGATTTGGATCTCGCATTGAACTTTTTCAGAAAATATTCCCTACTCTCCTCTATTATCTTTTTCACTTCCACAGACGGATAATATAAAGAACTGGGATTGAAAAAGTATTCACTCGCCTTAACATAACTTTCAAGTGATTCTTTGCTTATTTTTGTGGTCGATGCATTATCAAAATATTTCATACTCTATATTGTACCACTTATGCGATATTTTTACAAATAAATTGGTGAAATAGTTTAAATAAGATTAAATAGATTATTCCATTCAATTATAATCTAGTCGTTAATAATCAATACAAATATTCAAACATCGCTATATATAAATCAATTTTAGTGCGTTTTTTCAAAATATACTGCCAATTTGATTTATCACTTGTCTTCATTTTTTAATAAATTATTCTTAACATTCCCAAAATCATCAAAAAAGTTTGAAAAAACGAAATCAGCGCTATTGACCAAACATCCATTGCGCCAATATTTAATGCGAAAAGAATGTCCGAATTATTATTAAAATACTCTTCTACTATTTTTTTGTGGTTATAAATATCTTTAACACCAAACTTACTTTCTAATTTTTTTCTGAGATAATTCTCTGCATTAGAATATATTTCATCGAGTTCGTAAGGATAGATTTCAACCTCAAAACTAAGCATTATAATGTCTGCAAAATAATACCTATATTCATTAATAATATTTTTATTCAAACACATTCTAAAATCATTTGTTTTGGCAATATTTTTCAAAACCGATTTAATCTCTTCACTTTCAAACAGTTTGTTCAATTCTTCAATCCGCATTGTTATTCCTTAAATTTGTATTTATGATATCTTATCATAGATTTCAAATCAAACAAATTATTATTGGTTGTATTTTATAATTTTTATTAATTTTAATAGAAATTGTTTCATTCTAGTTAAGGATGTAATTTTAATGATTTCTAGATTTTATGGCACGAGATTCAATGCTTCGCCCAAACTTCCTCCATTTAGATATACCTCAGGCACTTTACCTATAATAATGCTTTCAGCGAGCAAGACTTGGTTTGAAGTATAGATATCATACGATTTGATTGGTAGCACAATATTCACATGTACATTTATGTATAAATACAATGTATGTTTTGTCATATTTATCCCTACAGATTCAAATGTGCTTTCAAAATTGCTACTCACTGCACCTATTGGTGTCAATTTCAAATTAATAATTGGTCCGCGACCGATTAAAAATGGTATTCCTGAAAATGTACCTAAATTGATATTTAAACCCTCGTCACCCAATGTTTGCATTTCAATTTGTGCTTGTTCCACGATTTCACGAGATATACTATTTATTTCGAATTGATTGGCAGTAAATGATGCTATATCACCGCTGGCGGTGTAACTTATGTCTATCAAAGAATCATATTTCAAAGATAGATTGATGACATTGCTCACCGCTCTATTTATTGCTTCTTCCGTTACCGCTCGAGTTTCAGCAGAAGTATAAGTTTTGATTATCGGACTGACAACAAAAAAATAATACATTAGAAATATTATTAAAAAGATAACAATAGTCAATTTTATTACAAAACTCTTTTTGCGATGTAATCTTTTCATACAATAATTTATTAATGTATTTTATTATTATATTGATTTCGACCAAATCTTCTATAAATAGCAGGCAAAATAAGAAGATTTATCTTTGATCCTATAGATGGACTATAAAGAAAGTCAACACATAGTATAAACTATTTAAAACAATATCGTTCTATAAAATATCATCTTAGAATATGGAAATATAATTTATCTTTATAAAATCATTTCATTGTCAATGCCCGCCCCGTTTCGATTTGCTACTAAATATGAGAGCAAATATGAACGAGGCAAAGATCGCCATCGCTATTCCTCCAGACGCCGCAGTCAGACCTCCGGTAAATATTCCGATGATGCCTTCTTCTTTTGCCGCCATCATTGCACCTCTAGCGAGATTTGCACCAAATCCTATTATAGGCACGGTCGCTCCAGCCTTTGCGAACTCTTTGAATGGAGCATAAATATTAAATACTTCCAAAATCATACCGATTATTAAAAATAACACCAAAATTCTAGCGGTTGTGATTTTTGTTCTAATCACTAGTATTTGTGCTAAGAAACATATAAACCCGCCCACTAAAAAAGATATAACATAATCCCATATACTTATCATTTATTTTTCCCTTTTTATTAACTAAATTTCGATAAACCTCAAACAAATCAATTGAACAAATGGATATTTTGGATTTAATTTCATTGATTTTAATAAATTTCAAATTTTATTTTACTTTTTTGTTATCCGTTTTTTGCTAGACAAAGATGATGTATTTGTCTTTCTTTTAATACGTGATGCCTCATTCGTCTTTTTACGATCTTTTTTGACGTCTATGTCGTTGAATACAAGTTCTACAGCGTGTGCTATGCCTGGAATCGTGTCCCCCTGCTGAGATGTGGTTGTGCTCATCAACGCTCCAGTAGAGACTAATAAGACACGTTTGAAATCACCCTTCTTCATCTTGTATAAAACGTACGAATTCAACACGCTTGCGCTACAGCCAGCACCACTGCCTCCCATAAATACACGTTCAGTTTTGTCATATATCATACATCCGCAGTCTGAATAGTTTTGACCTAAAATAATATTTTCGTGTTCCATAAGATCAATCAATATTTCGCTACCCAATTTCCCTAAATCTCCGGTCAAGATAATGTCGTAATCTGAAACTTTATGATGAGTATTTTCCAGGTGTGTCTTTATGGTATCGCAAGCGGCTGGCGCCATTGCTGCACCCATATTATTTACATCTGAAATTCCATAATCAATAACCTTACCGAAAGTGACTGCATTGATTCGTATTTTACTTGGTATATTTGAAACTATGCTTGCTCCGCCACCAGTTATAGTCCATTGTGCTGTAGGTGGACGTTGATTTCCAAGTTCCAATGGAAATCTGTATTGACGTTCTGCACTGCTGAAATGAGTACACGTTGAAGCAACAATATTATTAGCGATCTTGTTATCTACAAAAATTCCGCCGATAGCCAAAGATTCCGTCATAGTAGCACAGGCTGAATATAAACCAATAAATGGCAAATTTAATTCACGTGCCGTGAACGAAGAACTAACAATTTGATTAAGCAAATCTCCTCCTATGAAAAAATCTATATCAGTTATTTTTAGACCGGCCTTGTCGATAGCATTAATTATTAAATCATATAATAGTTTTCGTTCAGATTTTTCAAAGGTTTTTTCTTTTAATGTGTCGTCTTGAATAACGTAATCAAAATAATCTTTTAGTGGTCCTTTCCCTTCCAATGGTCCAACCATACTAAATCCTTCAAGGATATAAACATTATTTTTCAACTTATATGTTTGCATAAATCCCTCACCATAAACCTATATAAAATATCCTATGATACCGCAAATTATTGATCCAACTACACCACATACAATTACAGGTCCTGCAATGGTGAACATTTTGACGCAGATACCATAAATAATTCCTTCTTTTTTGAATTCTATGGCAGGACTAGATATTGAATTAGAAAATCCAGTGATTGGTATCACCGAACCCGCTCCTCCCCAAGCCCCAATCACATCATAGACTCCAATGCCAGTAAGTAGACAAGTGATAAATATTATAGACATGAGCATACATGTACTGACTTCGCTTTCACTGAGGCTTGGAAAAAAATAGGTATATAGATCAAAAAATCCCTGTCCTATGGCACAAATCGTTCCACCTAAAACAAATGCCTTAATTAGCGAGGGCCAAGCACGTGTTTTAGGCACTTTCGATTCGACATAAATATTGTAATTTACATTTCTTTTTTCTTTGTCCATAATTTTTCTCCTAACAGATTATTAACAGAAAAAATAAAATATAAACCTTAATGAAAACAGAAAAAATATAAAAATTTTTAAAAATTTCAAATATTTATATAAAATTTATACATAATAACACCAATAAAGGAGAATTTATGAAAAAAATTATACCAATTATATCAATTTTAAGTGCTGGTGCGATACTCACAGGATGTGCTAATTCACCTGCCAAAGTAAATTCAAATGATCTACTAAATAGTATAAACAATTTTCAAACTACAGTAGACAATTATACTAAAAATGAAAGTGAATCATTGACGAAAATTGCATTAAACAAATATGAATTGACTGTTTCTGCTCCAATCAATGCGACTTTAGTCAATTCAGATGATTCAGAAGATACAACAATAGATAATTCAATAGATGGGAAAATTAGCGACATCAATAACGATAATAAATCCAGCAATATTATTAATGAGATCAAAGATAACACTAGCAAAGATAATGGACAAACTAGCATTAAGGAAAATGATCAATTGCCCACAAGGGAATCAAAGGAAAATCTGATAATTGAAAATCAAAACAATTCAAACAAATATGATAACATCCAAAAAGATATGACTATTTCCCCTATTCAAAATCAATCAAATGATGAATCAAAAACCTTGCAGAATATGAGCGAAGATAGAGAAATTAGAAAGCAAAAAGTGATAGACGGTTTGCAGTCTGAAACTTTGAATAAAAATAATAGCATTAATCTTATGAATGAACAAGATGAGACTGATAACAATGCTGATACTGCTGATTCTAGCAACACAGATACAAACGAAGATATTGCTGACAATGAAAACATTTCAGATGAAGATGCCGATGAAAATAGCACACAGATATCAACGCTCTATTCCCTTTCCTCCGACATAGAAGATTCTTGCGATGAATTTTGCGAATTGAAGGAAGAAATCGTGGATGCTATAATTGAAACTCAAAATCTCATTTCAAAGGTCCAATCAAAAGAAATCGAATTGACTGCAGAACAAAAAATCTTCATATCTCAACAATCTGAACAATTAAAAAATTTGGGACGTAGACTATCAGCCGTCACCCGAGAATTGTCATTGAGTTTAGATGATCTGTCAACTTTGACTCAAAACAATGTCAACAATGTGGATAGTTTGTCATTGAAATATCTAATAGTTCTAGATAATCTAATTAATGGAAATGAATTAATGGAAAATGGACTTCAATCATTGAATATGATCAACAGCCTATTTGATATCAATTCAAATATTGAGCCAAACAATAGAGGAAGGATTTTATACGGATTCAGACGAAACAATGAACAGCCCATTATCAAAGATTATTTGATAAAAGAGGATGGTCAAATCGTTGAAAACAATCTTTCAAACACTAGCGAAAATAATGAAGGTGTTGATATGAATGAAAAAACAGATTCTACTACTCTAGAAGATAATGTTGAAGATAATTTTCAAGATACACAAATTAATGACAATATTCAAAACACAAATAGTATAGACGATATAAACACTATGCAAAACACGCAAACAAAAAATAGTTCGAAACTTAGCAATGTCGATACCTACAACAACAGGCGTTTTAATTCAAACATTGATACTTACGGAAATAATTTTAAAAATACTGACACATTTTTTAATACTGCACTATTAGACAATGAATTTCTATATGGTAGAGGTGGATATCCGTATGCCAACAATTATATGTACAACAATCCTTATGCAATGAATTATTACAATCAAACTAATGAATTAAATTCAAATACAGGTAATACAAATAATGATCAAAACACTACTACAAATAGTGTAGATAACGATAATACTACACTTGATAAAGTGCAAGAAAAAAGTGAAAAGACAAATAAGAAACTCAATAAATTGCAAAAAAATATTGACTCATATAGAGACGAGAATACGCCTAGTTTGAAATCAAAGTTCAACAAATTTAAGCAGTCTGTGTCAAATTTCTTCGCTAAATTTTCAGTACCAAAACAAAAAGGACAATATGAAAATCCAATATATAAATATAACAACGTAGATTCCAAAAATAATGAAACTAAATAGTCCTGATATTATCTTTCATCTCTTTTAATACTTTATTTTCAATTCTACTAACTTGGACTTGGCTTACGCCAAGTTCTTTTGCTATTTCACTTTGTGTTTTATCTAAATAATACCGCATTATTATCACTTGCTTTTCTCGTGCACTTAAATTTTCTATCATATCTCGAAGAGTTAGTTTATCCAAAAAGGTGTCTACGTTAAAATTGTCACTAAGTTTATCTAGAATTGTCATTGAATCATCATCTTCATTATATTTTTCGTTCAAAGAAAGGGGCGAAGTATTTGCCTCCATAGCAAAAACAATTTCGCTTATATCCATTTTGAATTCTTGCGAAAGTTTTTCTAAACTTGGATTTTCACCATATTTTTTATTATAATCGTATATATAATTTTTGATCAATATCGCGGTATGTTTGATACTCCTTGACACTTTGACACTTCCATCATCTCGGAGAAATCGCTTTATCTCCCCTGCTATCATGGGTACGGCATAGGTCGTAAATTTTACATTGAAATTTGGATCATAATTGTTTATTGCTTTTACAAATCCGAGTGCTCCCAATTGATATAAATCATCATATTCAATCCCTTTATTAAGGTATCTTTTCACTACACTTTTGATCAGTGGAGAATTAAGAGTTATCAATTTTTCTTTCGCTAAGTCATTTCCTTTTTTGGCTTGATTCAACAACTCAAAAGTCTGTTCATTAGTTAGCATTCTAGATCCCCACTACGCTTTTTTCAATCTCTTTTTCCATATTGACCGTTACTCCTTCTTTGTTGTTTTTCACTTCCAACTTGTCCATAAAACTTTCCATTACAGTAAATCCCATTCCGCTCCTCTCTTGATTTGGTTTGCTGGTATAAAAAGGAGTCAGAGCACGTTCAATATCTTGGATACCGATTCCATTATCTGTGATGCTGATCAAAATTTTGTTATTGTTTGTCACTATTTTCATATTGACATAGCCAGGTTTTTCGGGGTATGCGTGTACAATAACATTTGTGATCGCTTCATTGACTGCGGTTTTTATGTCTTCCAATTCGCTAATGCTGGGGTTTAATGGCAAAATGAAACTAGCCACTACATTCCTTGCAAATGCCTCATTCTCTGCTATTGCTTTAAATTTAATTTCCATACAATTTTTCATTTTATTTCCTTCCTTTTATATAATTTTTGGCATTATGTCATAGAGACCTGACATTTTGAAAATTCTTTCTGCGTTTCTGCTTGGATTTGAGATAAATATTGGTTTGTTGCATTCTCGCATCTTTTTATATCTTCCTATCAAAACGCCTACGCCCGTGCTATCCATAAAAGTCAATTCAGATAGGTCCATAACTATTTGAACAAAACCTTTTTGAGTGTCTAGTAAAGTATCCAAATTCTTTCGTACTGTACCTGCCGTATATTCGTCAAGTTCGCCTGAAAGCAAAATGTATAGTGTCTTATTAACAATTCTAGATTTTATTTGCATAATACGCTCCTTGTTAGCATTCTAACAAAACTAGAATTAAAAAAAATAATAACTATTGTTGAATTTGAATAGTATTTTGTTGAAGATTGTTGAGTTTAAATTTCACCTTTCCTATGAAAAAAAACAGGCATAAGCCTGTTTCATAAATTAATATAGTATAAAAACTTATTGTTTTTTTATTAAATTTTTTAATACCCGTTATAATTAAAAGAAAATTTATTATTATTTAGAAAAATGCATAAATAGCAGAATCGCACCTACGACAAGCAAGCAAACGAAGATGACAGTTAAGAATACTCTTAATTTATCTTTAGGAAGTTTTCCGACTTTTCCTGTCTGACCGTTCATCACTACTTTATATCTTTTATCTTTAACCTCTGAACTGATTAAATATATAGGCAAGAGACAATAATTATATCTGCGGTCTATATAGTCAGTATTTAATGTGAGTTGTTCAATTTTGGTGCAACCATGCTTTTTTAAGAGTTGCTGTTTGATATCTTCCTTAATTATAGTTTCTGCAGTTACCACACAGGAATTAAACATTTTATCTTTATACTCGAGCATATATCCATACATAAAATCTTCTTTGAACTCAACAGCGGATCCATATTCAAAAGGCATAATAGAAGCAAGTTCTGCTTGCTCAATATTTGAATTGGCTTCAATAGTTATATTTTTATATGCTTTGTCAAATATTCCGCTTACATTTTTATAATGTGTCCTAGTCTCAACTTTGCCATCCCGCGTCCTGTAAGTATCAGTATAACTGAATACCCCACGATATGTGGAGGCTGTAGAGATATCAAACACAAAGGCATTCGCATAGATACCGTTTACATTATTTTCATTAATTTTTCTAAACACCTTTTTATTTGCATAGAATTTTTTATTTACAGTCGTTTTGAATTTTTTCAAAGCATCTGCTTTTCCAAAAGTAAAAGGTAAAATAGAATCTATATACAATAGATTTTTTGATTTTGATTTGACTATGGTTGAATTCCCGCAATAAGGACATACTGTCTGCATTTGAAATTTTGAGAGCATTACGTTTGCACCGCAAGACTTGCATTTGAAACTACGCAATGAGTTGGCTAATTCATCTGTGGACTGATCTATCGTATGCTCATCGAATGTCTTTTTGTTGAAACTATAATTATATGCCACAGGAAAAACTGTGCCACAACTTGAGCAAACGTTGCCCTTATCTTTTGGACTGAAATGCAATTGTCCACCACAATTTTCACAATTTTTTAACATAAATCAATAATAGCAAATAAATTAATTAATATCAAATATTTTTTTAAAGTTTTTAATTAAAACATTAATTTTATAAATATTTTAGTTTTAATAGTGAATATAAATTATTAAAATACTTATTTATAATATGCTATTATTTAATTAAAATAGTAAAATTATTAAAAATTTTCTATCAAATGTGTTTGTTTAAATTATTTTAAATAAAAAAAGAATTAGGTAATATATGAAATCCAAAAACGACGAGACTTTGGATTCAGAATTTCATTGCTAATTCTTTGAAAAATATTAAATTGAATTATATTAAAATTCACAATTGTTTGGAGTGCGAGGGAACAAAATTACATCACGTATATTAGTAACTCCTGTCACATACATTAAAATTCTTTCAAAACCGAGACCAAATCCACTATGTTGAACTGACCCGAATTTTCTAAGATTCATATACCACCAATAGTCTTCTTCTCTGAGATTTTTTTCTTTCATTATGGCTTTCAATTTTTCGTTATCAGTCTCTCTTTCGCTCCCGCCCGTCACTTCACCAATGCCCGGAAACAAAAGATCGCATCCGCGAACGGTTTTGCCATCATCATTGATTTTCATATAAAATGCCTTGATGTCTTTTGGATAATCTGTGACAAATACAGGACGTTTGAAAATCACCTCAGATAGATATCTTTCGTGTTCTGTTTGAATGTCTGCACCCCATTCTACAGGGTACGCAAAATTTTTGTTGTTCTTCTTCAATATTTCAATCGCCTCAGTATATGTGATGTGTGCGAAGTCGTTTTCTATAACATTATTTAATCTATTAAATAAATCTTTATCTACAAAACTATTGAAAAAAGCCATTTCGTCCGGACACTTTTTCATAATGCCAGATATGATGTATTTCATCATTTCTTCTTCCAATTCCATCAATCCATTTAGATCCATAAACGAGACTTCTGGCTCAAGATGCCAAAATTCGTTTAGATGTCTATTCGTATTGCTATTCTCTGCTCTAAATGTTGGACCAAAAGTGTAAATTTTGCCAAACGCAGCAGCACAAGCCTCACCTTCCAATTGCCCCGTTGGAGTTAGATAGGTCTTTTTGCCAAACAATTCATCTTTTGGATCAAACTTTTTCGCCTCATTATAAATGTCTTGTGTGGTCACTCTGAACAATTCACTTCCACCCTCGCAATCTGACGAGGTGATTATAGGAGTGTGAACATATACAAATCCTTTTTTATTGAAAAATTCGTGCAACAAAAACGATAGTTCACTTCTGACTCTAAACACTGCGTTAAATAGATTCGTTCGTGGTCTAAGATATGCGATTTCTCGCAAAAATTCTAGAGAATGTTTCTTTTTTTGAAGTGGGTATTCGCTATCGGTAGCGCTAATCACTGTTATTTCAATAGCCTTCATTTCGAAAGGTTGTTTATTTTCAGGCGTTAGTACAATTTTGCCTTTACAAATAATAGCGGAACCTGTATTTAATTTTTCAACAATATCAAAGTTTGTCAGATCTTCTTTTGTGAAAACGACTTGCAGACCTTTGAAAGAGGTGCCATCATTGACATCCAAAAAACCAAAGTTACCATTTCCACGACAACTTTTCACCCATCCGGCTATGATGATCTCTTTGTCTTTAAATTCCGCAATATTTTTGTGCAAAGTCGAAATATCTGTTTTCTTCATATCATTTTCTCCTAAATTTTTTAAACTTTTATGAAATAAATCTACATTTATATTAAAATTATCAAGCATTTAAACAAATTTTTATTAATTATGAAATTTTTATTATTTGTTGCGATTTGAATTTATGTTAGATAATTATGGTGTCAACCTATCTGGACCACGAAATAGGAACATAGTATCTTTGATAGTTGGAATATTTAGTAGCAACATTATCAATCTATCTACCCCAATTGCGAATCCGCCGTGTGGAGGTATGCCATATTTGAAGAATTCTAAATAGAATTTCACATCGTCGCCGAGACCCTTTTCCTCTGCGTTTTTCTTGATCTCTTCATATCTATGTTCACGTTGGGCACCTGATGTTATCTCAATTCCTTTCCATATCAAATCATATCCTTGCAATATTCCATTTTCTCGCATATGATAAAATGCACGTTTGTCTGGCGGATAATCTGTTACTACCAAAAACTCGTGATTGAATTTGTCTTTTGCTAGTTTTTCACACAATCTTTCGGCTTCGGTCGTTAAATCAGTTTTTTCCTCTTCTGACACTGTAAAATTATATCGTTTTTCAAGTTCGTCATATATGTCTCTTAGTTTCATTTGTGGGAATGGCAATGTCGGCACATTTATTTCTACACCAAAGATTTCCTTTATCTTTTCACCAAATCTTTCTTTCACTTTTTTCAGTGCATAGGTTATCATTTCTGCTTCCAAATTCACAACATCGAGAAATGAATTTATATAAGAAAATTCCACGTCAAAACTTGTGAATTCTGTGGCGTGTTTTTTCGTGTGAGACTTTTCCGCCCTGAAACAAGGTGCGATCTCAAACACTCTTTCAAATCCGCTAGCCATTGCCATTTGTTTATAAAATTGTGGACTTTGTGCGAGATACGCTTTTCTATTAAAATATTTCACTTCAAAAACTTCTGATCCGCTCTCGCTCGCTGATGCAATAAACTTGGGAGTATGAATTTCTATGAAATCATTGTTCAAGAGATATTCTCTCATTGCCGACAATAATACAGTCTCTACCTGAAACATCAATTGATTTTTCTCCTGTCTTAAATCAATCCAACGATAATCTAGACGTTGATCAATTGAACTATCGTCGCTGATAGGCAATGCCTCTGCTCTAGAAGTAATCTCTACACTATCTGGGATGACTTCCATTCCTCCTAGTTTGACATATTCATTTTGTACTGCTGTACCGGTCACTTTCACAGTACTTTCTAGTGTTGCGTGAGAAAAAATTTCTGCAATTTCAGGTCTTTCAGATTTTATGACCGTGATTTGAATCTTTCCTGACAGATCGCGAATAACAACAAATTGCATATTTTTTTTGTCTCTAAGATTTTCTATAAATCCCTGAAATTCCACTTTGCCTGGTTTTATTTCTGCTATTTTCATATTTATCTCCAAATTACGTATATAATTATAGCATAGTTTTATTTTTATGTAAAGAAATCTAAATTTACTTATTGAATGAAAATAAAACAATTATTGTTTTTTCAAAACTGACAAAAAAATAAAGAGGTCGTTTTAGATGACAGAATAAGTACAACCTCTTTATTATGCTAAAAAGCACGTTATTATTTTACAATATAACAATCTAAAATAAAATTAAAATTTTTATTAATTTGCAATTTTTTTCAATATAATCTATAATTAAATCAAATTTTTGTCGAATTTTGTAGCAATGAAGATAAAATGTTGAACGATTGACACCCGCTTTGTTACAAATTTCCTTTATTGTTATATATTCTATATCTTTTTTCTCAACAAAATAATTAAACACAATCCATCAAAAATATGGTATTAAAGTATTTACTTTCCGCTTTGTTTATAAAACTCTCCTTTAATTTTCTTCAATTTCATTGCTGATTTTATTTGCAAAATTGATAATATCTTAGTCATATTATTTTCGCTATTAGTTAAAATTTTTTATAGATATGATAATTTACGTTCATTCCTACCATACATATTACAGCAATAATACTACCGACAATTTGCCATACAAGTTCTGTTGGAATGATTTCCATAGCTAAACACATTCCAATTCCTAATATCAATGTAAATGCTATACCAAATGTATAAGCAAATACATTTGCTGGAGTCTTAGCTTTCTTGTCCAATTTTTTAAGAGCCTTAACTTTAGAAGTATCTTTTGGTGCATATTCGTTAGCAATCTGTTCAGCATAAAATTTATCTGTGTTCATACTTACCTCCTTACACACACTTATTATAGCATGAGAATATAAATTGTTAGACAACACAAAGATAAATTTTTGTTGATTTAAAGCAGTGAAAACAAATTATTTAATAAATTTTATAAAAAAAATTGATAATCTAAATTATCAATTTTGGTGGGAAGAGGTGGATTCGAACCACCGAAGACGAAGTCGACGGATTTACAGTCCGTTGCATTTAGCCGCTCTGCAATCTTCCCAATGGAGCTAGTGAAGGGAATCGAACCCCCAACCTGCTGATTACAAGTCAGCTGCTCTACCGTTGAGCCACACTAGCA
>CALWPK010000009.1 GCA_944383415.1 uncultured Clostridia bacterium
GCCTTTTTACTTTTATTTTTATATACTGATAATAAGGATAATTGTTAAGGGAGAATTTTATGAAATTTTTAGGTTGGTTATTTAGTATTCCTAGTCGGCATTATAGAGATATGCGAAGATATGAAAGAGGGGGTGTTGGTGCAAGAATTTTTGCAATCATCCTTTCAATGCTTTTTATTGGTGCTGCGCTCGGGCTTGAATATTGGTTTTTGTCGTCATTTATGACAGGTGGTTCGCTTGGTGGTGGAATTGCAAAGGTTGTTGCATTGCTTTTTATTGGCATTTTCTTTGTTGCAACTTTTATTGCTGCACTTGAATATTGTGGCGTTTATGCTTTCACTGCTTTTGCAATGGCGATTATGGGTGTGGTATATAAAGCAGAAAAAAGAAAAGCAATGCTTGAAAAAAATCAAAAGAAAATTGAAAATTTGGAAGCAGAACTTGAAACAACTCCAAGTTTAAAATATAAAAATCTTGACATATTTGTAGGAATTTTTCAAATACTATTAGCAATCGGGCTTTTTGCTGGTGCTATTGCTGTTGCTGTTTTAACTGTTTAATAATGAAAAGATAAGTAAATTGCTTGTTATTTAATAATTTTTGTGGTAGTATAATTCTATAGTTATATGTTGACAATTTTCACAAACAACCCTTTTACTGCGTATAACAAAAAGATATTGCAGAGAAGTTAAGAATTAGTCCTGCTGCTATCAATGGCAGGCTTGATACAATTTTCTTAAATTATCGCACTTATCTTTGCAATGATAAAGAATTTAAAGACACAGAAGAATTTTATAATCTACAACTTGAAACTGAAGAAGCTACTTGGACTATAAGACTAAACAAAACTCGGCAAACACTATATCAAATGTTTTTAACTTTAATTCAAAGAAAGAAGAAGATAAAACAAACGAAATTGATAAGACAAAAGAACTTGAAGAGAAAATTGCAAAGTTAGAAAAACAACTGAAATCTCAACAAGAAGATGAAGAATATCAAGAATGGTTAAAAGAAAAAGAAATGCGTAAAAAGAAAAAACAAAAAGATTTTGAGATGTAAAAAATGACTGAGAATTATCACTAATTCCCAGTCTTTTTTTGTGTTGTTTTTCTAAAAATTTTTAGACAAATTTTTAGACAGTGACAATTTTTAAGTAAAATTTGATGTTTTTATACAATGTGAAATATTAAAATTTTACAAGCAAATATGCCATTTTTTAGACACTTTTTACAAAAATTTTAGACAGTTTTGAGTAGATTTTTTAATATCTTGAGATTAAAAAATCCCTTATTTTATAAGGAATTTAGCGTGGTGGGCTGTCGGGGACTCGAACCCCGGACCCACTGATTAAGAGTCAGTTGCTCTACCAACTGAGCTAACAGCCCACGCTTATAGTTTATACTCGTTTCGGAGCGTATGATTAAGAGTCAGTTGCTCTACCAACTGAGCTAATCGTCCATAAATTTGATTAATAACTTATTTAAAAATATAACTATTTTATTTTACCAGAATTTACATTTGATGTCAATATAATTTTGAGAAAATTTTTAAAAGTTATAAATTTCTTATTATATTTATAAAAATTGACGAATATTTGTAGTGAAAATATATAGGTAATCAATAAAAAAATAAAAAAAATTTATAAGAAAATGACAAAATCCAAGAGATGAACAGGGTAGCAAAGGAATATGATAATTAGTAAAAATCCACCAGTAAACTTGGCGGATTTACATATAACGGGTAAAAACCTCTATTATTTGAAACACGAAATCGTGTACTTTTCTTGCATAATTTTGTTTTTTTACCTTTGTTATTATGATTTTTATGTTAATTTTGGGATTTTATTTATATTTTTTGTTCATTGGTAAACCTCGACCGAACCCCAGATAGTCTGAGGATTTTCATTTACAAAAAAAAGACCGCTATTTTTTTAGAAATTTGTTTTTCTATAATTAATAGCGGTCTTTTGTCAATCGTTTTCAAATTGTTATCGTTTTAATTTTTATTTTCATTACGTATATTAATTGTTGCTTTTTCTATCGAAAACAAATGTTAGAGAAGTTGACACTGCGGTCAAAATACTCAAGATCAAATTTACTACATTTGCCCAAGCGATGTTTGCGGTGTAGTCTGTCATTAAATTAGCCAATACGATCTCTGCTGTGACATTAGGCATACCGGCAGCGGTCAATGATTCTGCAGCAGTCGTAGCGATGGTCATATCAAGTCCGTCATTCAAATATGCGGATGTACAAGATATTGCCACGATAGCGAATATTGCGATCAACACGCCCAACACAAAATTGATAATAGAAATGGTTTTGTCTAATTTTTCATTTTCATATTTGACCACATTGAAGTTTCTAAGCAGACTATAAACTGAACAGATGATCATTAGTCCAGCCAAAATCGAGATGATGAATAGACTCACCACCATAGCCAAAGATGCTGGGGTAGAATCTCCGCCTTCAAATAGGTTGCGGATCAATTGATAACCGGTGGATGCTCCCGAAGTAGGATTTCGTGAAATGTTTACTGAATATGTAAAGAAGTTTTGAGATAAGAATACATAAATTAATATCCCGAACACGATTGAAAACGAATTTGTAATAACTGATTTTAAATTTTTCATTTTTTTTCTCCTTATTTTTTTTTGATTTAATTGTTACTTAATTATAATTTTTGATATTTTTGGATGATTATGGAAGAATAGAAATTATGAACATCTGTCTATAAAATCGCCCCCTTTCTAGTCTAAAATATCAAATATAAATAACAATGTCAAGCATTTTTCATAAAAAAATGTACAAGTGTTTATAATTTATTGAATTTAACGAAAATATTAAGAATTATTCTAAACTTATGGCGAAATATTTTATATATTGTCAATTTTTTTGATCGATATAGCTCAAATTGGTCTTGCACAATGATAGTTTATTTAGATAGTTGAGGCGGTTTATAGAATAATGATAGGAAGGTTGTAGTTTTTACTATAGACGATAACAACGACTTTTGCAATTACGGCAATTCGATAGTCTGCTCGGTGATAACTGCTAAAAGTATATTGGGCAAAGTAATTAATCAGAAGATACAGGCGAATAGGGAAACGAGTTTTAGAGTAAAAATATCTTTAAATTTTAAATTTATAAAATTTACTGAGACATTGCTATTATAATAAAACGATATTTCATTTTTGAAGATGAATCTGCTTGAATCTTCAATTTTTTATCATATTTTTTGATGAGTCTTTTTATTTTGACTTATAATTAGAGACAATCTTACATAAAATAGATTTATGAAGAAGATAGTTTTCACTGGTGGCGGAACACTTGGGCACGTTATGCCAAATCTCTACTTGATAGAAGAATTAAAGTTCGATTACGAAATAGAATACATAGGTAGTGAAGGGATTGAAAAAAACGAAATGATTAAACGAAATATAAAATATCATACGATCCCAACTATTAAACTCGTGAGGGGAAAGATTTTTCAGAATCTAAAGATACCTTTTGTCCTAATTAGATCAATATCAAAAGCAAAGAAGATATTGAAACAGTTAAAGCCTGATCTTATATTTAGTAAGGGTGGATATGTGGCATTGCCCGTTTGTATTGCGGGGAGGATGCTAAAAATACCAATTGTTGCACACGAAAGTGACTATAGTTTTGGGCTCGCAAATAAAATTATTTTGAGGTTATGCAACACTATGTGTGTGAACTTTCAAAATTTGGAAAAGAAAAATAAAAAAATAATTTATACAGGTCCAATTTTTAGTAAAGAATATGAAAACGACACAAAGTTAAGTTCAAAATTCAAATTAGACAACACAAAAAAAACAATTTTGATTATTGGAGGTTCGTTAGGCTCGAAAAAAATTAATGAAGTGGTATTTCCAATAATTAAGGATTTAATCAAGAAGTTTAACATCATACATATCACAGGAAAAGGGAACATAAAGTTGAAATCATTTGATAATTACAATGCAATTGAGATGTGTGAGAATTTATACGAAGTATATAATTTAGTTGACATAATGGTGGGGAGAAGTGGTGCGGGGGTGACTAGTGAATGTTACTTCAAAAAGATTCCAATGATACTTATCCCTCTTCAAAACAAAGCCAGCAGGGGAGATCAACTTCAAAATGCAAGATATTATGAAGATTTGAAAGTGGCAGATATTTTGAGAGAAGAAGATCTCACTCCTACAAAACTATACAATACAATAATTGAATTTGAAAAGCATTTTCAAGATATGAAGGATAATTTTAAAAAATTAAATATAGTCAATGGCAAACAAAAAGTGATAGATATTTTTCATAATATATTGAAAGATTAGCCTATTTTATTTGTCAAACAAATTGTTTTTGTGATAGAAACGAACTCTTCAAAATTCACAAATTATTATATTTAATGTTTTCTCATCACGTGATTTTTAAAAATTGTTGAAATTTGATTATTTTGTGATATAATCTGTGTTATAGGAGATGTGAATTGGATAATAGAACAAACTTTGGACACATTTCAGGACAAATAGTCAGTATCAACAAAGTGCCACTTTTAGACGATGTCCTGGCGGGTAATTATCTTTTAGGCATAATGAAAGTTCTTAGGGGAACAGGAAAATGTGATTATGTTCCAATAGTTTTCACACAATCCGAAATAAAAGCCCATCCAACACTTATAGACAACGGAAAATTTTTAGTAAGTGGAAGTTTCAGAACATTTTTGATCAACTTAAATAACAAAAATCTGAAAATTCAGTTATTTTATGCTAGTCAAATCACAGAGCAAGTTAATGACCGCCGAGCGTTGATAAATCAAATCAAAAATAATAGGATAAACTTGACAGGCGAGATCAAAAGTATGGACAGGATTAAAACATTTAATTCTAAGGATATGTTAAGATTTCTTTTGCAAGTTGACGAATGTCAGCCGAACCATTCTAGTTTAATTTCCTGCGTGGCTTGGGGAGTAACATCTAAATTTATAAATATGTTAGGTGAGGGTGAAAAAATAACTATACAAGGTTGTATACAATCTCATTTTGCCTATAACCAAAACAAAAGGAAAGTCCCAGTTATAAAAAACAATGTTTCAGTTTTGAAAATTGTTTCTATGGATGATAATGAAATTCCACTAGATTTTAGGTATTGACAACTCCTGTAGCCTTTTAGAAGATTTTTTAATTTTTGATAAAATTTAATGTTTATGTGATATACTCATTTTTAAATTGGCAAGATCACTAGAATTAGAGGTTTTATGAAAGAATATCTTGATATTGCAGCATTGAACAAAATTTAAAATTGAAACGCAGGATAAAAGAGACAAATTTGAATATCTATGGAAAAAAATAAATAAGAATTCAAATGAGAGAGTTTTGTCACTATCTATGATAGTATATATCAATTTTATCAGTACATTGTCATAAATTAAATTTTTTGAAATTCGCCTAATCAGTTTTGTCTGCCAAGTAGAGAAAGATATATTTTTTCCGCAGTAATAAATATTTTTCTACTTTCATCTTCAGAGCAGGTTCTTAATCTTCGTTTTTTTGGATATCCCCAAATGTTAGATAGTTTCGGACCAATCCAGTAATGATAATTGGTGCTATCAAACACTCCTTTGACAATGGATAGAGAGGCCTTTTTCGGTTTCATAAACAGGACCTTCATAGGATATTTAATAATCGCATAAATAAGTTTTGGATAATGATTTGTCATATTAGTGCTGGTGATACCAGGATGCACTATGGACAATTTTATCCTTTTTTCTTCTTTAAATAATTCATACATAGAGAACATTAAATGACGTTTTGAGTTGCCATAAATTTTACTTGCTTTCTTATATGTAGAAAAATCTATATCATTGTTATCAATGTGCGAATAATTGTGTGCTATACTTCCAACAACCACTACTTTTGGATCGCTACTTTTTTCTAAAATTGGCAAAAGTTGTTTCGTTAGATAATAAGGTGCTAAAAAATTGACACTAAAAACATTATTATATCCAAAATTTGTTTGAGTTATCGGCACGTTATAAATTCCGGCATTATGAATCAATACATCAATTTTATCGTATTTATTCAACTCAGTAATGCACATATTGACACTTTCAAAATCAGATAAATCGATATCGATAATATCAATTTGAATGTTCGAATGTAGTAGCAAAAGTTTGTTTTTCAAATTCTCGAGTTTTGTTTTATTTCTTCCTAAAAAAACTAGATTGGCATTTAAGTCTGACAAAATCGTAGCAATTTGTATTCCTATTCCGCCAGTCACTCCAGCGATAACGACTCTTTTTCCTGTCAAATCATTGCAATTTTTTTCAATCCATTTTTTGATACTCATATTGATATATTAGCAGAATTTCTCTCATTTGACAAATGAATTGCCAAATCCTTGTCAAAATAAAATGCTGAAATTCCATTAAAAATTTCAACTAAACGCCGTTTCAAAAAATAATACAAAAAAGTAAAAAGAGAAAAGATAAGAAAAGTGAAAGATGTAGAGTGAAAAAAGAAAAGTACAGACAAAAAAATCCGCAACTTATGTCACGGATTACATTTATAAGGGCTCCCACAAGAACTTATTCGAAGTAGGAAACGGGTTCCCTGCGAGCCGAATGTCGAAATGGGGAGAGAAAAATGACCGCCCAATTACTTTTAATTATTGTTTTTAAAATATCCACCAACTTTTCTTTCTTCTTTTTTATTTCTTATTTCAAAAACATACGTTAAAAAGAAAAAATAAAAGTGAAAAATGAAAAGAAAAAAGTACGAACAAAATAACCTCAAACAAGTTCTCGGATTATATCCAACAGGGCTCCCACGAGTGTCGTAAGATACGAAGTGGGAAAAAGGAGTGACCGATTATAAACTCACTGATGCAATTTTATTTTAAAATTGCGGTGAGTAAAAATCGTGTCACTCCGTTTTGGTGCGTCAAGAGGGATTCGAACCCCCGACCCCCGCCTTAGAAGGGCGATGCTCTATCCAACTGAGCTATTGACGCATACTTATATATTTTAGCACTTGTTTGAAATTTTGTCAATAAAATAAAACGATTATTTATTCAATTGTGCAATTTTGATTCAAACTCTAGAAATTAGACATTAAGTATTCGATTGATTTTTGCTATATAGTGTTTAGGTAATGGCATTAAAAAATCGCCCAAGAGAATAGACGATTCTTAACTTAATACAAAAGGAGTTCAGCAATGTAAATTATATTTTATTATAATTCACACTGCAGTGGAGCGGGTGAAGGGAATCGAACCCTCGTAACTAGCTTGGAAGGCTAGCGCTCTACCATTGAGCTACACCCGCAGATTGTATTAGTTTAGCAGTAAACACTTTGATTGTCAAGCGAATTCATAATTTTTTCAAATTTTTTTTAGAAATTTATTATATTATACCATAGCAAAATGAAAACATAATTGCTTATATATAATTTTATCGCCATTTTATTAGATAAATGTTGGTCACAAACTTTTAACTGAAATGAAATAAAAATTCATTATTAATAAAAAAATTTCATTAATTTTTGAATATAGACATATTAAATTCAAATATGATTCACATACAAAAGATGTATCATTTTTCCAATTCTCTTGAATAAGTTCTACATTTTGATTTTCAGAATTGTTAAAACATCCATTGTTCTCAAAAGTATTGTTGGGTTGATTTTTACTTGCATGTTGAAATTGATTAAACCAAAAATTAAATGATTGTTTATGTCCTATATGACTATGTGATGATTGGGTATGAGTATGGCTTGGCATTTCTTCTAGTGTTAATGTGTGTGTTAAATTTCCGCCAGTTGACCCAGCAACAAAGTTCACATTTTCTAATGAGCCATTTCCAATCAATGTTCTGCCTTCAGCATAAGGCTCCCATGTTCCGCCAAACAATTCACTTGGATTTGTTGCGTTAGTTGTGATATAAATTGCGCCAATTGGGTAAATGGTTCTTAAAATTTTGCTTGTTATATCTAATTTATTTTCTGTTGTATTTAAACTTTCCATTATATCTCCTTTTTATAATTTTTATTTTCGACTGTAGTCTAACTACTATTTTTACCTCCTTATATAATCATTATAAAAGGAAAATTTTCTAATTTTTTCTAACATTTGCTAATTTATGGCAATAAAAAAACAACCCATAAATTGGGTTGTTGTTACAGTATGCGTAAAGTTTAAGTACGTTATGAAATTCTTTACCTTCAACAAGAATAGATATATCATCAGCATTAATAAATCTTCCAGTTTCAGGGTCATAATATCTTGAATTTAAGTAGTACAATCCTGTTTCGGTGTCATAATAGTAACTTCTATACCTAAATGGGCTAATTTGTGCGATTAACTTGTTATTTAACCCACTCTGAGTATAACTCGTTTCTACTAAAATGTCAACGAATATGCCATCATTCAAAACATATGTTTTGTGATTTCCCCATGCATCATATACATATTTTGCTATTTCTTGTCCGTTGTTATCAATAATTCCAATTATATCACCAAAAATGTTCTTTTTATAATTTACGGACAAAGGCGATTTTATATTTTGGGTTATATATTGAAATTAAATTCGAATTAAATTTTGAGGTTGTTTTCATAAAAATTTATGCTAAAATCAAAGGATTTGTTTAAACATTCAGTGAGGCATTGAGTTTATCTTCAAACTCTTTTTGTCGTTCATCAAGAAGTGCCATTATGCTATGATATTCGCTCATAATTTCATCATTTGGTTTTGTCCTTGATATGTATAGATTCACGATATTTTTTAGAGAAATTTGAGCCATTTTATTTAGAGATTTTGTTGCAAATTCGCTATCTGAGGATTTTTCGGCAAGAGTTTTGTTTGAATATGGTAGTTTTTTGCTAGCCAAGTTTTCAAATAGAGTAGAATAAAATCTAAACACGGTTCTTTTTATATCGGTGTATGGAAATTTTTTACACAATAGTCTTTCAGATATACTGTGAAAATCATAGTCTTTGCCTTTGTTTTCGTTTAAGATCTCAATCGAACGCTCCAGCAGTTTTGGATCAGGATTGCCAAAGAGTGGAGAGATTTTTCGTTTTGGATCCATCATCCCTTCCACTAAAACAATTAAACGTGAGATTTCGTATGGATCTTCTTTTTTATTCATTAAAAGTACAATGGCATATCTATTATTTATACGATAAATTCGTTTTAAGTTTGACATAAAATCCTTTTCACTGATTTTTATAGCGTTGTTTTTCAATTTGTTGAAACAAAAATCAAAACATCTCCAAATATCATTTGGCTGTAAAAAATATAAATAATCATAAGCACCCAATCGCTCAATGAATTCGATGACAATGTCCAAATTGCCTATTTTTTGCATAGTTATATATTCGTACGGGTCAGTAGGGGTGGCGAGAGGGCGTCCAGTATTCACTTCATCTATCAAACTCATATCGGTCTCCTATTATTAATGTTTGTTTTTGGTGTAAAATTTGGATGGGACAAAACGTGTCAATTGAGTTAGATTATCATAATACCTAGATTTTGTCAAGGGAATAAATTTTTGACTTTTATTAATGTCCTGCATATCTAAGTGAAAATTCATTAAAATTTTCTTTATTTTCCCTTCAAAGAAATTTT
Organism: uncultured Clostridia bacterium; assembly: GCA_944383415.1. GTDB lineage: Bacteria > Bacillota > Clostridia > Christensenellales > UBA1242 > Onthoplasma. The sequence goes on from CALWPK010000009.1 coordinate 9,628, forward strand.
TTTAAGTTTTTTATCAAAAACACTTGTCTTTTTTTTTAATATGCTGTATAATAAAAAAGTTTCTAATTGAATATCTCGATATGAATTTTACTTATTATAGTGAAGATCTCACGAGAATTAGTTTCAAGAAAGGAATAGGAGCAACTTAGTAAAAGGCGAAAATTGCAAAAAATATAGGCAATTGAGTAATTGCGAGAGTTGAGACGTGGTTCATTAGCTCAGTTGGTAGAGCAGATGACTTTTAATCAAGGGTGAGCGCGTTAAGAAAACAATTAATAATTGTTTTTAGCAAGCGAACGGGAGCAATCTACGATTGCGGTCCGGTTCCGACAGGATATCCCGGGTTCCCGGGACACATTATCTTAATAGTAACATAAATATGGTTCATTAGCTCAGTTGGTAGAGCACATGACTTTTAATCATGGTGTCCCGGGTTCAAGTCCCGGATGAGCCACCAAACATTAGTCCATAGTATAATGACTATAAACTTATACTGAACTTATAATATTCAAACTCTTGCGAGAATTTTAGTGTAAGAAAGAGGACTGGTCGCTAAATATTTACAATTGTGATGAATATGAATAATTTAACATAAAGGCGACAATTCTTCAATTTCAACTTCTTAAAAAGGAAAAGAAGTAATGAAGGAAAGCGTCACAATGCGCCGTATAGTCAATTTGCTGACGCAAATATAGACCTTTAGGCGATTGTTCCTTTTCCCCACATCGACATTCGTCTTGTGGGGACCAAAAATAGTCCTTCATAGAAGTAAGTAATCAAGCAAAAGACTAAAACTTCACTAGTGATAATAGCATAGATTACGAAGTGACGAGCGGATGTGGCGAAATTGGCAGACGCGCTAGACTTAGGATCTAGTGGGAGACCGTGGGGGTTCAAGTCCCTTCATCCGCACCATAATATAAATATTTAAAACTATTTAAGTATGAATGTTAAAAGATTGACATTCATTTTTTTGTAAGGTATTATTCAATTATGGAAAGAGTGAAAGATAAGATTTATTATCAGGTGGCGACTGATAGAGATTATAAGGTAGGACAAAAATTAGTTTTTGATAGAAACACCATTAATGGTCAGTATAGAAAAGTAATGATGACAAAATTTTTATTAGAAGGCAAGCGAGCAAGTGACTTTATCTATTCTGAAATAAATAAGAAATTTGCTAAGTTAAAAAAAGATGAATTATATGATTTAGCACATATTTTAGATGATTATGACTTTACCTTGCGAGAGTTGGCATTAGAATTTGTTAGAGAAAAAGAATTTCCTGATAAACCATCTAGATTACATTGTCTGTATCTATCTAATAATAAAGATACTTCTCTTAGCAATCTAAACGATTTTGTAAAATCTAAAAAGGGTAAACAATTTCAAGTGGTTGCAATAAAACTTAATGGCACAATTTTTAAAGCAGGAGAAGTGACAATCGCAAGACAGGGAGAAAGTATGTCAACTTATATTGAACAGGCTAGGGCATATTGGTCTCAAAACAATATTGATGATAATAAAATAAAAGAAATACTGTTTGAAGGCACGGCAGAAATCGTAGAAATAATAAAAGAGATTAAATAAATGGTATATATGTTTTTGAACTAAAATTGATTAGAATATTTAAATTATTAAAAAGTCTGAACTAAAATGGATAATGTTTATTTGAGAATTTTAAGAATAAACTATTTATACATTAAAATTCTTGAAACACAAATTTAATAGGAGTTAAAAAATGAAAAAATTGACTAAATTAGAATGTAAGAGATATTTAAAAGGTGGAGTATTGACTGAGCCATTTCTAGATAAGGAATATGTCTTAGAGAAAGTCGATTATGACTATAACTATAACATAAAAACAAATAAGAATTATACCAAAATCGAAAGTCTATATTATTGGATACATAAAAATTTAAAGCGTGTTCAAAATGAGGACGTAAAACGAAAATACAAATTTCAGCGTACTGCACGAGAAATTTGGGAAAGTGGTTTTTCAACAGGGTGTACAGATTGGGCGCTTGTTTTTGCTACATTATCAAGACAAATTGGTATACCTACAACATTCTTTCACACTGTTGAATATAACTGGTTAAAAAAATTGAAAAATGGTGATAATTATGATATTGCAGTAGGGCATTCATTCTGCGAATGTTATTATGAAGGGAAATGGGTATTGGTAGATCCTACCGTTTGCGAAATAATGTTTGATTATAACACAAAAAAAATTATTTTGCCATATAAATTGACAGATAGAGTAAATCAATTCGTTCCATATTTTCGAGGGTTAGACCTTGGACAAACAATGACATTGAGTGAACATAACCTAGAGCAAGAAAAAATTTGTAAAGAATTAGAGATAGATAATAATATATATCTATAATAATTGCTGAAAAATTATAAATTTTTATGCTTTTATACAATTTTTGATTGACAATTTCATTTTTTATGGTAAAATAATTTAGTGTCATAAATTCAGTGGGGTATCGCCAAGCGGTAAGGCACAAGACTTTGACTCTTGCACGCGGTAGTTCGAATCTACCTACCCCAGCCAGATGACATTGTCATCATTAGGAGAAAAATGTATAAGACAGTTATAATTCCATATACTGCCAGTGCTAAGAAAAGAGCAAAATTAATTGAAGATAAGATTAATGAAATGACTACTAATGGTTATGAATTTATAAGCGTATGTTCTACTCCAAATTGCGGTGCAATTCTTATCTTTAAAGAAACAAGTAAATAATAGATATATAGCACTGATGAGATGGACAAATTGTCAAATAAAGTTTTGCGAAAGCAAAACGATAATAGAGGGCATACATCGTAAAAGAGTAGGGTTCTCGCAAGACGAATGTCGAAGTGGGAAGATATGGGCAGAGTAAATGGGTTCCCACAAGTATCGTTAGATACGTCACGAGCATACTTGAAGAAACTGGGTTCCCGCAAGACGAATGTCGAAGTGGGAAAATATGGGCTGTTGCCCAAAAAAGAAGTTTTGCGAAAGCAAAACGATAATAGAGGGCATACTGCCCATATATGGTGGCTATAGTTCAGTTGGTAGAGCGCCAGATTGTGGATCTGGTTGTCGTGGGTTCGAGTCCCTCTAGCCACCCCAGATAATACTAATATAGTATTAAAAAATGACTTATATAAGAAGAGTGATATAAGTCATTTTTTTAATTAAATAAAGATAAAGAATATCTATAAAAATTTATCTATTAAAATATTTTTAAATTTTCAATCATAGGATCGCGTTCATAATAAGGTGCCAAACAGAATGTATTTCTTGATTTCAGTATAGAAAACAGAGATTGAGCGGTTTGGATTGATTTTCTTAAGGTTTGGTAACAACGGTCGTTAAAAGAATTAATAGTGGCATCGTCAATAACTTCAGAAGCAGGCGAATTTGATATATTGAAATATTTGTCAAAAGGCAAATTATTTTCTACGCAATATTCTTTGTACATTATTGTAAATAATGCATTAAAATAGGAGTCATAAGGAATAGGTTCAGAATTTATAGCGTTTTTGTCGACTTGACGTTCAAATCTCCTTATGATTGAGTGAACTACCAGATCTTTATTTTTGTCTAAATTTGCATTAATAAAGGATTGAACGTCTTCGTCAGAAAAACGATCGGTAGGAGATGGGTTGATGATTGCTTCATATCTATTATTGAAATTCATTATGCGGGCGAAGAACATTTTATAATTATTTAGATCTTCAAGCGGAAATAAACAGGTGCTGATGTCCGGGATTCCATCTTTAGATACATTGGCACAAATATCATCGCCATACATACCTTTGATATGATATTTTTCATCATTTATAGTAACGACCAATTGTTCGTGGGCACTGATAGATAGATTGTTTTTGTCCATAAATTGAAGAGGAGAAAAGTCACAAACAAGATTAGGATCATTATATTTGTCAATGACGGCTTTACCAAAACTCGCGTGACCAGAGCAGACTATATATCCTTCTTTTAGAGCGATTCCTAATATCACTCTAGAGATTTCATCTTGCCATTTATTATTGCTTTTTGAACTATTATATTGGAATTTCCCTACAAAAGTATGAACGAATAACATTGCTTCAAACGGCGTCAATTTCAATCTTTTCATATATTCAACAACGGTATCAACATTTCTATTCGCTTTTTTGACTAAACTATATGACCAGGCAGATTTGAAGTCATTTTCATTCTCCACAGAACTCAATTCGGAAAATTTAAGCGCATTTTTGAGTCCTTTGGATTGATAAAATCTCTCAATTTCATCCAATGCTTGCAGTTCCGCCTGAGAATATAGATAGTTGCTAGATGGATCCGCGTCTGAATCGAGGCTCCTTCCGATACATATAAATGTAGGATATCTATTTTCAAAATTATGATTGAGAATCGACATAATTCGATTGAAATTAGAAGTTATTTCACTTTTGTCGACCAAGAGCAAAAGTTCATTATATTGATTTGCTTGTTTCAAATATCTCATAAATTTTCCCCAAAGAAAGTATATCACATTTTTTATAAAATGACAATATTTATTAAAAGATTCGAAATAATTTTCAATACGTAAAAAAAATTAATAAAAATTATGAATTGAAAATCTAAAATATATAGTTTTTTGATAATGATCTGAATTGTTATGTGGACTAGTCATTTTTTTTAAATGAAAGTGATGAAAAATATATCTTAATATTTGAAAACTAGTTGACTTCTCAACTTAATAATGATATATTTTAAATATGGAAAAGATGACATTCTTCAATTATGATTTAGGTAAACTAATTCAGTGTTTTGACAAATATATGAGAAAAGTCCAGGATAATATGCTTGCGAAATTTCATTTGACGCATTTTCACGCGTGGTATTTGGCGAATTTACACCGATTTGGAGAGATGAATATGACAGATTTGACAAACCATATTGGTGTAGACAAAGCCAATACGACTCGTGCGGTGAAAGATTTGATGAACAAAGGCTATATTGAAAAAGTGGGCACTAGCGAGAGAAAATACAATATCAAATTGAGTGAAAAGGGTAGTTCGGTGGCTACCATTTTCAAAGAACGCATTGATAAAATGATGAAAGATAGTTTCAAATATTTTACCGATGAAGAAAAGAAAACTTTTTTTGAATTGTTAAATAAATTGTCTAAGGGGGTAAAAGATGCTGGAAATATCTCAAATTAAAAAAGATTATATATTAAAAGATCAGGCTGTCAATGCTCTGAAAGGCATAGATATTTGTTTTCGAAGAAGTGAATTTGTTGCCATTCTTGGACCTAGTGGTTGCGGAAAAACGACACTGCTGAATATAATAGGCGGTTTGGATAGATACACCAGTGGAGATTTGATAATAGATGGCACGTCCACGAAGGAATTCAAAGACAAAGATTGGGATAATTATAGGAACCATAGGGTAGGTTTCGTATTTCAAAATTATAATTTAATTCAGCATCAAACAGTATTGGAAAATGTAGAACTTGCATTGACTCTTAGTGGGGTGAAAAAGGCTGATAGGAAGAAGCGTGCAATGCAGGTACTCAAGCAAGTGGGCTTGGGGGACAAATTGAAATCTAAGCCAAATCAATTGAGTGGCGGACAGATGCAAAGAGTGGCGATAGCGCGTGCACTAGTCAACGATCCTGAGATAATCTTGGCGGACGAACCGACAGGTGCCCTTGATAGCAAAACGAGTGTACAGATAATGGAATTATTGAAAGAAGTCAGCAAAAACAAATTGGTAATAATGGTGACACACAATCCAGATCTTGCCGACAAATACTCGAATAGGATCATACGTTTGCTTGATGGTGAACTCATTGAGGACACGAGACCATATAGCAAAAATGATGCAGATAAAGAGATTAAAAAATACCTTGAGAAAAAAGAGAAACAAGAAGATTTAGAATTTAAGAAAACAAAGAAGAAAAAATCAATGTCTTTCTTCACTGCATTGGCACTAAGTTTCAAAAACTTGATGACCAAAAAGGGTAGGACAATAATGGTCTCCCTTGCTGGCAGTATAGGAATCATCGGCATTGCGTTGATATTGGCAGTGAGCGCTGGTATGACAAATTATATTGATAATATGCAGAGTCAGTCGCTATCTTCATATCCTGTCAGCGTATCAGCAATAGGCATTGATTATGACTCTATGATGAACACTTTGCAAGGTGGAATAGATGCAGGAGAAAATGAAGAGGATTCTATCAATGTATATAATCCTAGTAGTTCGCTGATCAATCTTGGAAAATTTAATTATCTTAGCAGTGAATTTGTAGACTATGTGAACGATTATTATTCAAGAGAGAACAAGCGAAATCTTTTGAATGATTATTTAGTGAGTTATGCTAGTGATATGCGTTTGATCACTCATAACGATTTATCCGGATATAACACGATAAATAGCGAAGTTACCACTAGTGCATTATCTGGCACAACTTCATCACTATTGTTTGAAGAGGTAGATCAAGAATATGCTTTGTCATTGTATGATATCAAAGGTACGAACGCTCGCTATCCGTCAAATGCCAATGAAATTGCGTTGGTTGTCGGTGATGATGGATTATCTACTACAGAACTTGCAAGTTTAGGCATTGATATCGTATATAAAACGGATCAAAATGGAGATGTCGTTTTAGACGATCAAAGTCAACCAATTATAGAAAATATTCAGTATGATGACGTGATAGGCAAGACATATAAATTACTACTAAATGACGCATATTACAATACTGAAACTATGCTTCCATATTATGATTTTTCATTAGACACAGTGATTGATCAAGCAAATTTAGAATCATTATACAACAATGTAAATACGATTGAACTTACAATTACTTGTGTACTTACTCATAAAGAAGACACCACAGGTAGTATATTTTCAAATGGATTGATGTATACACACGAGTTGGCTCAAGAATATAGAAATCAATCAAAAAATTCAGCAGTTGTACAAAAAATTAGATCCAAATATCTAGACCGTGATGGGAATTTCATTGATGGAGCAGCGATGAATACATTTGCCATCCCTTATGTTGTGAATGTAAGTGAGGTGTCTCAATATTTGGGTACAGAATATGCTAGTCTATTTAGTTATGATTCACCTATAAGGATGCAAGCAACTCTCAGGGACGCATTAGGGCTGACATTGACCGATAGTGAAATCATTGATTTGTATTTGCAAGTCTATGGTGCAAGTGATGTGCCGAATAATATATATTTCTATGCTAAAGATTTCGATGCGAAGGACGATATAGTGGCAATGTTGGATGCTTGGAATAGCGAACATAAGGATAATCAAATTGTACTTACAGATAGTTCGGCGATGATCACCGATCTATTGGGGACGCTGGTTGATATTATATCCTATGTATTGGTGGCATTCGCGGCAATATCATTGATTGTTTCAAGCGTAATGATTGGTATAATCACATATACATCAGTGATTGAACGAACGAAAGAAATTGGAGTCTTGAGAAGTATTGGTGCATCAAAACGCGATATTATGAATGTATTTAATGCTGAAACTACAATTATAGGTCTAACGGCGGGTCTGTTAGGAATCATCATTGCTGGAATCTTAACTGTCCCAATTGCACTAATTTTGAAGTCACTCACAGGCATTGGCGGGCTTGCGGTGATAGAACCATTGAGCAGTATAATTTTGGTAGTTATTAGCGTTGTCCTAACGTTCATTGCAGGATTGATACCTGCCCGTATTGCATCTAAAAAAGATCCTGTGATTGCACTAAGAAGTGAATAGGTTATAATTAATATAAATTGAAAACTGGATTCATTTTAGTTTTTGTATTAAATTTATTTTCGATTCAAAATGGATTTAATTTAACGATTATAAATTGTTTTGATATTTAAAATTAGACATCAGAATTTATGAAATTTGTATATAAGGATAAATAAGGGTTTTATCTTGTTTATCCTTTGTTTTTTGGAAATAATATATATATTATTATTGACAAACTCTTTTTATTAAATTATACTGAAAAACATAGTAATAGGAGAATGAATGGAATTTAAACTAATAAATTTGCCTTTTGGGGCAAGACTAATGTATGTGAAAAACAAGATCAACAAGACCACGAATGTTGAAATATCTTTTATGGGCGGATCGTCTGAAGAGAAGATTCCAGGATTGGCACATTTCGTCGAGCATCTGTTTTTCTCAGGTACGGATAAGTTGTCGGCGCAGGAAGTGAAGAAACAATACTTCGATTTTTCCGTTGCCAATGCTTATACCAATTTTCGAGACATTACCTTTATGGGTAGAATTTTCACGAACGAATTGGAAAAATATTTGTCTACTGTGGCAATGCTGATCACTGAATCTACCTTTTCACCAAAAGCAATAGAAAACGAAAAGAAGATTGTCATCCAAGAGATCAATTCTAGCAAGGATGATAATAGAACCAATTTTTATGACACGGATCTTTCAAAAATTTTTGATCGCGATATGCTGAATGAAAATGTAATAGGAAGTGAAAAATCAGTAAAGAGTATAAAGCAAAAGGATGTACTTGATTTCGTCAACAATTATTTTGTTGCAAATAATGTAGATGTATATATTTGCACTCCGCTATCTGCTGGGAAAGTGAAGAAAATGGTGATTGATGCTCTATTGGGCAAATTGAAAGTGACGGACAATTTCAAAAAACCAAAGTTATTCTATTTCAATACGACCGACTTCAATTATTATCAGTCAATTTATAAAGACATTGGCAAAATGTATCTTAGCATAGACTTCAAAGTGAATCATAATGTTTATGATCTTGATTTTTATGTGAAGGAAAAATTGATTAGATATATGATTAATGATATCAGTTATGGCTTAATGAAGACATTGAGACAAGATAAAAGTTTGGTGTATTACGCCGACTACAATTTGACCTATGAAGAGGATGCTTCTTTTGTACAGATAATCACAGAGTCGGACAAAAACAATGCGAATCAAATTATCGAAACGGTGGCGGAATATGTGAAAGATTTGAAAGAAAAGGGATTTTTGCCTGAGCAATTTGAAAAAGCAAAACGAATAATTAGATATTCACACGAATCAAGAACGTTTACACCAATTGATTTTCTTGATAAATTATATGAATTTAGAAAATATGGAAAAATTTTGGATAGCGAAAAGATCTATACTCAAATAATGAGCACCACACTTGAAGAATGCAATGCTTTGATCAACGATATTTTTGACACGACTAATTTAGGATGCACGCTATATGGAGATGTGAAGAAAAAGGACATTATGACTGAGAAAAAGTTTTTCAAATTGTTTAAAAGAGAACATAAGACTGGCAAAAAATAATGCGTTTATTTCAATATTTTGAAATCATATTTTGTTTGACATTTTTCAATCAAACACCAATTAGACCGTTCGGCAATTATGAAGACATATCAATCCGAATCGTTATAGAAATTTTACTTCTATGAAAATTAAAGTATGATTGAAAAAAATTATTATGATAAATGAAAAATATTATCTAAAATGTTTTTCTTTTCTATGAAAAATCAAATTTGTATTTTAGATTTATATTTTACCAATCTTTGTTTTATTTGCAAAAAGAAATGAAATTTGCTTGACAAACCATACATTTGTGGTATACTTAATATAAGAATTTGTGAGTGCAAGTGCTTAGCCACTTTGATATATAATTTTAATATTGATGTATTAATATATATTATTTTTTTGTGCTTTGTTGCACTAATTTTGTAATTAAATAAGGAGATTTTATGATAAATAATTTGATGACAAGTGAAGAATTTGATTCTTCGATCAAAACGAACAAAGATTTGAATCCGGCTACAACTTTTCATAAGAAAAATGAATTTAAGCCAATTAGATCAAAGCAGACGAAGTCTGAAAAAAATGAATTTTCAAAAGAAAGTTCAGAATCAAAACTTGACGAAAATTTTGACCCAATTTTTGATAACGAGGACGATATCGAGCAATACGGAATCAAGCAGGGCAAAACTAGAGCAAACAACTTGAAAGTTATGTTTTTGGGAGGTATTGGCGAAATTGGCAAAAATATGACCGTGCTAGAATATGGCAAGGATATCATCGTAATTGACTGCGGAGTAGAGTTCCCTACGAGTGATTTGCTGGGTATAGACCTCGTCGTGCCTGACATAACATATTTGGTTCAGAATAAGGAAAAAATCAGAGGATTTTTGATAACTCACGGGCACGAAGACCATATCGGTAGCATACCTTATGTCGTGAATGAAATTAATTCACCGATCTATGCGAGCAAAATGACCTGTGGACTGATCAAAAAGAAGATGGAAGAACACAAGCGTGTAGAATACAAAACTATATCAGTAAAACCAAAACAAAAGATAACGCTAGGATGTTTTGAAATACAATTTATTCACGTCAATCACGCAATTCCAGGCGCCTTTGCTCTCGCAATCAAAACTCCAGTAGGTATGGTAGTGCATACTGGGGACTACAAGATTGATTTGACTCCAATTTATGATGAAAAGTTTGATTTGCACACTTTTGCAGAACTTGGCAAACAAGGAGTGTTGCTCTATATGTCTGATTCCACCAATGCAGAGAGAGAAGGATATTCACTTTCTGAAAGAGTGGTAGGTGACACTTTGGAAAAACTTTTCATTGAAAACAGAGACAGAAGGATGATTGTAGCGGCCTTTGCATCCAATGTTGATAGGATGCAAGAAGTCATCAACCTTGCTGAAAAATATAAGAGAAAAGTGATTTTGACTGGTCGTAGTATGGTCAATGTGACTGATGTGGCTACGCAAATTGGCGAAATGAAGATAAACAAAGATAATATTATCGAAGTTGACAAAATGAAGAATTTCAAAGATAGTGAGATACTCATTTTATCTACAGGAAGTCAGGGTGAGCCAAACAGTGCATTGTCGCGTATGGCAGCGGGTGAATTCAAAGGAATTGAAATCGGAGACAATGATATAGTAATATTTTCAAGTAGTCCTATTCCAGGCAATGAGAAGTCCGTCAATAATATAATCAACAAATTGATTATGCGTGGAGCGAAAGTGATCTATAGTCAACTAGAGCAAGTGCACGCATCTGGTCACGCCTGCAAAGAAGAGATGAAATTGATGCTAAATCTGGTTAGACCAAAATTCTTTATTCCTGTGCACGGAGAGCAGAAACATCTGCTTGCACAGCGTGAAACGGCTATGACTGTAGGTATGGACAGACACAATATCTTGCTTCCAATGCTTGGAATGAGAGTCGAAATCAATAAGAATTTTATGAAATGTACAGGTTCAGTTCCTTTCGGTAGCAGATTGATTGATGGCGCGGGGATTGGAGAAATGGATAGCAATGTATTACGCGAGAGGAAACAACTTAGCGAAGATGGACTATGCATTGTCATACTTAATGTCAACGCAAAACGTGGCGAATTGAACTCTCGTCCAGAGATTGTATCACGAGGATTTACTTATATGGGTGAGGCTCAGACTTGGCTAGAAGATGCTAGGAGTACAATTGTCAATAGTATTGATCAAGATAGCCTACGTTCACGCGATTATGTGAATATCAAAATTGCTTTGAGGAGAGCACTTACAAATTATCTAAACAAAAAATTGAAAAGAAAACCTATGATAATACCTATTATTATTGAGAGTAATGATTAATATTGATAATGATCTGAAAGAGTATGGAAAAAATCACAAAGTGCCAATATCACTAGATGACACTTTGGATTTTTTAATCAAAACCATAAATGACTCAAATTCAAAATATATTTTAGAGATAGGTACGGCAATTGGATATAGTTCAATTGCGATGGCTGAAAATACGGACTGCATAAGGATCGATTCGGTTGAAATTGATCAATCTAGATATCGTTTGGCAAAGGATAATGTAGCAAAACATAATCTTTTGAATAGAATCTCACTTTATAATGGAGATGCTTTAGAATATATAAAAAATACAAACAAAACATACGATTTCATATATCTAGATGGACCCAAAGGTCAATATATAAACTATCTTCCTCATTTGATGAAAATATTGAAGATTAATGGCATAATATTCGCTGATAATCTTTATTTTCATGGTATGGTGACTGGTTCGATTCCGGTATCAAAGGGGTGTCGTGCTATGATAAAGGGACTTCATAGATATATAGATGAAATAAATTCAAACCCCAATTTAGATACAAAAATTTATGATATTGGAGATGGTATCGGCATAAGCAAAAGAATTAAATAAAGTAATTATAAAAATTTGCGATATAATAAAAATTTGATATTAAAAACTAGAATAATCCTATTCTTTTCGAAATATTGCCAGAAGCACAATTTGATCGTCACGTGAGGTGGCAATTTCAATGGCAAACTAGAAAATGATGAGGTTGGTATTGAAAAGTCCGAAAAGAAAATATTAAAAGGCATAAATTATAATAAATAAAATTAAAAAGACTTTATCTTGTGATTGGTCAATAGATAAAGTCTTTGTTTGTTTTATATAGTTTAGAAAATGTAATTTATTAAAACATTAAATCTTAGGAGAGTTGGAACTAGCCAAATAATTCAAAAGACTACCTTTTTTGTTCGAAACATATTCTCCGAGATAATATTCATTTTCAGAAACAGATTTAAGTAAATCAATTGGTGAGTGCATTTTTACCCACTCATTGTCCTGACAGGTAACCTGCATAATCAATTCACCATTATAGATGACTTTCGAGGTTTTTGAATCAAAAGATTGATTTTTCTTGAAGGCAATTTTCAATCCAAAATATTTTCCATCCTCTCCGCGAAAACCCAATACAAATTTTGAATTCGATGAGATGATATTAGGCAATTCGATCAAGCATGAGTCAGGATCTCTCAAATTGATATTAGATCGATCTATTGTCGTGAGACATCCATTGGATCTACTCAATTTATTTTTATTTCTAAACGTGACAGTAGGGTATTCAAATTCTCCAAAATGAAACACTTGAGTGATTTTTTCACCCTTTTTCACGTGTTTTGATGGATCGTATACATAAGCATTTGTTACGTTTTTATCATTGCTATAAATTATATATTTCATATTTACTCCTAATTATGTCACTATGACTATGTAGTTTATCACAAATTAAATTAATTTTCAAGTAGTTTTTTCAAAATCGGTTGAAATTTTCAAAAAATTGTTTTATAATATGATTATGGAACTATTGGCACCAGCGGGTGATAAAGATAAATTAATTATGTCTATAGAGTATGGCGCAGACGCAGTGTACCTGGCATCGACAAGATTTGGTCTGCGTACTTTTGCTGGCAATTTTGATCTGGAGGGATTGAAATGGGCGGTAGAATATGCACACGAACGCAATGTGAAGGTGTATGTGACAGTTAATATTATTCCACACGAATCAGACTTAGAAGATTTACCACAATATATATCATATTTAGACACTATTCACGTAGATGCTTTGATATGCGCGGATTTGGGAGTGATAAGTATCGTCAGAAGAATTGCTCCAAATATGCCAATTCACGTTAGCACTCAAGCCAATATTACGAATAGCGAATCGGCAAAAGTGTTCATCTCTATGGGTGTGAAACGTCTAATTTTGGCGCGTGAGATGACTCTAGAAGAGATCAGGCAACTAAGAGAGAGTATTCCAAAAGACATAGAGTTGGAGGCATTTGTGCACGGAGCAATGTGTATTAGTTATTCAGGTAGATGCCTGTTGTCAAATTTTTTCACCAATCGTGACGCCAATCGTGGAGCCTGTGTTCAGGCGTGCAGATGGGAATATGCCATTCGCGAAATCAACAAGGATCAAGAGTATCCAATTGAAGAAGATACACACGGAACTTATATTTTGAATAGCAAAGATCTGTGTATGATAGATCATTTGGACAAACTTAGAGATGCTGGAGTAGATTCAGTCAAAATCGAGGGCAGGATGAAGACCGAGTATTATGTGGCGAATATCGTCAATGCGTATAGAGAGGCGTTAGATTATCTTGACACGCATGAAGAGTACGATTTGCCTGGTGAGATCAAAAACGAGGTATACAAATCTAGCCATAGAGATTATTCTTGCGGATTTTATTTCGGAGATCCAAAGCAAACGCTGGATACTAGTCTACCAGTGAGTGAATACGATTTTGTCGCGGTAGTTTTGGAAAATAGTTCAACTGGCTGGACAAAAGTAGAGATGAGAAATAGATTTAGTATAAATTCTAGTTTGGAATTGTTGTCTAAAACGAAAAATAATGTTATAATAAACATCGAGAAGATAAAAGATTTGGATGGATGTGAGTTATCTGAATGTAAAATTCCTAAACAACAAGTTTATATAAAATGCGACCAAGATTTGAAAAAATATGAAATTTTAAGAAGGAAAAAATAAAAAGTGAAAGAATGCTCTACAGTATTGATTTTATATAATCCAAATGCTATGCGTGGTAGGATAGATGAATTTTTGCCTGTTATCAAGAAACGTTTGCTGACTAGATTTTCAAAAGTCGACTTAATCGCTAGCCCAAATGAACTTGGAGTGGAGGATATAGCGAAGAAGAATGCTGAGTTTTATGACATCATCATTGCTTGCGGAGGCGATGGTACCGTTCATCAGACTATAAATGGGGTAATGAAAAGCGGTTTCAAACCATTGGTGGGTATCCTGCCTTATGGCACTTGCAACGATGTTGCGTTTACATTGGGAATACCTAATGATCTGAACAAAGCGATTGATTGCATACTCAGATTGAATACAACAAAATATGATTTGATGTATGATGGTACAGATTATATTACCTATGCATTGGCAACAGGATATATTACGGACGCTTCATATTCTGCGGGGAAAAATATCAAGAAAAAATTGGGCAGATTCGCTTATGTGCTTGCGGGGATAAAATCATTTTTCAAAATTCCCGCTTTGCCTATGACCATTGAATATGAAAATGAAAAAATTCATTGCAAGGTTGCATATTTTATGCTTATGAATGGATATAGAGTCGGTGGATTCAAAATCAATATGAATGAAAAACTAGATAATGGAACGGTGAAATTGGTGATGATCAGGAGAAGCAATGGTATAATGACATTATTTAGATTTATCAAATTGTTCTTACGAGGAGTAAAGGCGTTCAAAGACAACAAATATGTCATCATCAAAGATGTTGATAAAGTGAAGATTGAGAACCACTCAAATACGCCATTCACGCTTGACGGCGAGAAGGTTGGATTTTTGAAAAAGACTATAAGAGTCAATTCATACATTGAGTTGATAAAACATTAGAATATTAGAAAATCATTTTATGATAAAGAGAATCAATACGCCATATTATTGATTCTTTTTTATTAATTTACCCAGAATAAATTAGAAATAGCGAATAAAATTAAAATGACAAAATCATTTAATCAGTAATTTTACGCTCACATATTTAATAAAATATGATATGAGTTTGTCCGAAGTAAAATTAAACGTTCCTACCATCATAAAAGAGATAAATATTTTGGATATGAAAATCAAAATTCGTCTGATGGAATTGGGGTTAAATATTGGTACAAAAATCATTGTTAAAAATCGTAGTATAATGAAGCGAACGATGCTGATTGTTTTCAATTCTTCGTGTTTTGTGCTGAAAGAAAATTTGGCAAAAGAGATAGTGGTCAACTATGCGTAAAATTTTATTAATCGGCAATCCAAATGTAGGGAAATCTACCCTATTCAATAGCCTCACAAAATCCAGTGAGCACACTGGAAATTTTCACGGCGTAACGGTAGAAGAGAAACACAAAGTAGTAAAATTCAAAGACGAAGAATATGACTTTTATGATTTGCCAGGAATGTACTCTTTGAACAGTTTTTCGTTTGAAGAGGAAGTGGCAAGGGATTTTGCACTAAAATCCGATGCAGATAAAATAATGCTATTAGATGCGAATAGCCTTAGAAAAAATTTGTATTTATGTCTACAATTTTTGGAATTGAATATTAATTTTCAAATTTTGATAAATAACTATGATTATTTCAAAAAATATAAAAATAATTTAGATATAGAAAAAATGAATAGAAAATTAAATATAAATTGCGAAATAATTAATGCAAAAAAAATAAAAATTAAAGATTTGGACTTGAAAAACAATGAAAAACCGATGAATAATAGTTATTTTCAAAAAATTTCTTCAAATTCTAGCAATTATTTGTCAAAATATATAAAAATAATAAAAAATAAATATAATCTTGATGAAAAAACTATTATATATGCGTTAAATGGAATTTTTAATAATGTTAATGAAGAACAAAAAAAATTCATTCAATCGCTTTTCCCTGATGTGATTTTGGACAGATACAAATATATAGATGAATTGTTATTAGGAGTTGTAGAAACTAAAAACAATTTCGTCTATGGATTGAACAAAGCGGACAAAATTATTCTGAAGCCTCTCGTTACGATAGTCGGTTTTTTACTCTGTTTTTTTGCGAGCATTTATTTGATATTTTTCCTTATGGGACCTCTTTTTAGCGAAGGGTTAAATTATCTGATTGACTTCATTTTGATCACTCCGGTTATGAATTTTTTGTATTCAGTTACGAGCAATATATGGTTGATAGAATTTTTTTCATGCGGGGTGTTTAGTTCAATATTGACCATAATGAATTTCTTGCCACAAGTGTTGCTTCTGTTCATTTTTTTAACGATGTTGGAAGATAGCGGATTGATATCAAGAATGGCTTATGTCTTTGATGATTTTTTGTCAATTTTTGGACTGAATGGAAAAGCGATTTATATTACGCTTTTAGGGTTAGGATGCAACACAGTTTCAGCGCTCGCCACACGTAATATGGATGAAAAAAATTTAAGAATAAAGACAATGCTTTTGAATCCATATATCAGTTGTATGGCACGTCTTCCCATTTATGTTGTCATAGCATCGGCGTTCTTTGGTCAATATGCGTATTTTGTCGTCACTGGACTTTATTTGCTCGGACTTGTCGTTGCATTGATGCTAGGGTTCGTGTTGAACAAAACTATTTTGAAGTCGGATAGCAATTCGCTTCTCTTGGAATTTGCACCACTACGTCCAGTCGATTTCAAACACGTTTTAATAGTCGGTAGAGACAACGCAATTGATATGATCAAAAGAATATTTTTCATCGTTTTAGGAGTGGGAGTAATTGTTTGGATATTGTCTCATACTTCATTCAATCTAACCTATACTCAATCAATCACGGATAGTATTTTGTTCTTCTTTGCTGATAAGATATCATTCTTGTTCACGCCGATAGGGTTAAACAGCGCAGGAATAGTGTGTGCACTGATAGTTGGAGTGATGGCAAAAGAATTGCTCGTCTCCACATTTTCTATCAGCAACAATGTCTCCACGATTTCGGCATTGATCGCCAGTCTTAGTGTCGCCACCAGTGTGGTACATTTCAACAGTGCGACCGCCATATCATTTTTGGTATTCACACTTTTATATTGTCCGTGTAGTTCAAACTTGGCAGTCATCAAGAAAGAGATCGGCACTTTCTGGATGTGGTTTGCTATCCTTAGCCAATTCACCAATGCATATATACTTAGTTTCTTGATTTATAACTCAATGATACACAACTTTTTCTATGCGATCATCGTGTTGTCTATAATTCTATTGATATTGTTTGCTGTGTGCTATATTATAAAAAGGATACGATCAAAAAATATCTTATGTATATTTTGTTCAAAAAACTGCAAAGGGAAAAAATAATCATTCCAAATTTTAAAGTTTATTTTGATATAGCAAATAGATATTTTTAAAAAGTAAATATCTATTTTTTATAGATTGGTTTGAAAATCTATATAAGTAAATATCACTCTATAGGTATAAAATATATAAATAAAATATTAGAGTCTAAATTTATCTTGTCTTTTATATTTAATCAAACTCTACACACATAAAAGCGAAAAGATACGGTCAAAGGCAAACGAGTGCAGTCTAATTCATTAATCGACACATATATTATGAAATAACATTTTTTAAATACTTGAAAATTTCTTTAATTTTTGATATACTAAAATATAAGCAGGTGAAATATGAAAAAACCATTGGTAGCAATCGTTGGCAAGCCAAATGTCGGGAAATCTACATTTTTTAATAAGGTAGCGGGTAGCAAAATAAGCATTGTAGAAGATATTCCGGGAGTGACTAGGGATAGGATTTTTGCCAACGCGGAATGGTGCGGATATCAATTTCAGATAGTTGACACTGGTGGACTTGATTTCAATAAGGATGATGAGATAAACAAGCGCATAATCGAGCAGGCAAACCTCGCCATTGACCTTGCAGATGTGATAGTCTTTTTTGTTGACGGAAAGGAGGGACTGACATCAAGTGATATGGAAGTCGCCAATCATCTAAGAAGAGCGAAGGCTCCCAAGATTGTTGCGGTCAACAAGTTAGATAATTACGAAAGAGAAAAAACGTATGAGTTTTACGAATTGGGGCTAGGAGATCCTATCCCTATTTCGGCAGAACAGAGCAAGGGTATTGGAGATCTTCTAGATGAAATCGTCAAATATTTGAAAAAAATCGAAAATACAGATGACGATAGTGAGATCAAAATTGCCATTGTTGGCAAGCCAAATGCTGGCAAATCTAGCATTACAAACAGACTCTTGGGAGAAGATAGAGTGGTCGTCAGTTCAATAGCGGGGACGACTCGCGATGCGATAGATAGCCCATTTAGATGGAATGGCAAAGATTATTGCCTTATAGATACGGCAGGACTTAGACGCAAATCAAAGATTGAAGCAGGTAGCATTGAAAGGTACAGTGCTATTAGAAGTCTAAACGCGATTGAAAGATGCGATGTGGCAGTGCTTGTGATTGACGCGAGTCAAGGCATCACCGAACAAGACGTGAAGATTGCTGGGCTCATTCACGAGCAAGGCAAACCGAGCGTGATTGTCATCAACAAATGGGATTTGATTGAAAACGTAGAGTCTACCAGAAAAGAGTTTGAAAAACAACTCAGCAATGATTTGGCGTTTATGAAATATTATGTCCTCTTGTTCGTCTCTTCCAAGACTGGTCAAAGGGTGGGTAAGATTATGGAGATGGTTGATATGGTGCTAAGCAATGCAAAAAAAGAAATATCTATGTCGTTATTCAACAATGTTTTGACCAATGCCATAACCGTCACCGAACCTCCTAGCAAGAATGGCAAGAGACTCAAAATCATATTTGGAAAGCAAGTCGCGGTGTGCCCACCTACATTCAATATCTATTGCAACGATTCAAGCCTAATAGAAAATTCATATATCAGATATCTAGAGAATAGTTTGCGAAGAGCGTTTGATTTCAAAGGGACGCCTATCAAAATTCAATTCAAAAACAAAAATGAGAAGTAGAGAATGTTTGCGACCCGTTGAATAATTCATAATTTCAACTAATAAATATAATAGAATTTTATTTGAAGTTAATTTAACCTTTGTTTTGATTCATAATTTTGTATATTGAAACAAAGGTATTTTTTTATAAATGTGTGATTAAGAGACAAATTTTTCGAAAAAAGTGTTTTATCAATGTAAATGTCTGAAAAGAAAAGGCTATTAATTTCATTAATAAAAAATCTAATTTCTACCACACTCATAAAAAACGAAGCGACTTTCATCACTTCGAATTGAAAATATAAAATCTACCTAGTCCTCCACATTAACCTCAAGATTTGCTGTTTCGTGGTTGAAACGAGATAGATTTTTCAAATACTGCTTGCCCAAAACTTGATACAATATGAAAGTCCACTTTTGAGTAATTTCCTCTGCAAGTGTTTTTTCAAATCTGTCAAGCAGTCTGTTTCCTTCAAAAACTGCACTCGCTTCATAATCACCCAAATATAGAGTGATATTTCTATCTTTGTGCATACAATTCACCTGAATTCTATCTTCTGTGCGAGCGATGCCAAAAACCACGAGATTCAATTTGCTGTAGACAAAAGCCTCTACATCTTTATCACTAACCGCATTTATTGGATGCGATAAATTTCGAATTCCTAGTTTTTGCAAAAGGTTGTTTGCTTTAATCTTAGTAGAATTTATCGCATTTTTCCCTGTATTGAGTGCCGAATTGCCAGCATTTTTTGCCGAAATAACCAATCTTTGTGCTCTGATTTTCAATGCATCATATTTTCCTTTCACCATAGCCACAGCATCTTGTGCGACATATTTAGTCTTTTTCATAACTCCCCCTTGACAACTAGTATAATTCTACCAAAAAACTTAGATTTGTCAATATTTCAATTGTAGAATAAAGTAAATTTACTTTTTTATTCATTTTGTTTGATTTATTTTTGATAAGGTGATATTATGAAAGGGAAAAAAGCGAGTATATATGCAGTATTTATATTATGTCTTATTAGCAATAGCCTGCTACTTTATCGGAAACATCAGTGGCGCTAGGATAGTATCCAAATTCAAACATAAAGATGTGACCAAATCAGGAAGTGGCAATCCGGGTACACTCAATGTGTGGCGTACTTTCGGATTTTGGCCAGGAATTATGACTTTTGTGCTAGATATGTCGAAAGGTTTACTACCTTGTTTGTTGGCATATTTCACTTTTGGCTACATAGGTTGCGAGCCTGAAATAGCATTGTACGTGGCGGGTTTTTCGGTGGTATTAGGACACGTATTCCCTGTCATTTATAAATTCAAAGGTGGAAAGGGTATCGCTACATCCATCGGAATATTCTTAGTTGCGAACTGGTGGGTTGCACTTATTGTATTTGTCGTGATGATTGTTGGGATGTTATTTATCAAATATGCCTCAATTTTTACAATTGGTTTTGTGATTGCGATGTCAATTGTGGAGATTTGCCTTGCCAGTCCAGCGAATTGGGTGAATTACATTTTCATCGGTTTAATCTTGATATTAGTGATGTACGCACATAGAAGTAATATAGTCAAACTATTCTCGGGCAAAGAGAACAAAACAGAACTTTTGGCTATGCTGAAAAAAATCACCAACAAAAAGAAAAACTCAACCAATGAAAATGAAGACATAAATAATGCCTCTGAGACAGGAGATCAAAATCAATCTAATATAATGATGGAAAAAGATATTAATTCCAAAATCAATAAATAAATGCCAATGATTCAATTATTGTAAGGCATTTATTGTAATCGCTAAGACTTTATTTGGAACATAGACCTGATCTGTTCATTATACTTTGGATAAAATTGTTTATAGCAATTCAGAGTTCATTTGAATCAATATTTGGATAACATTATGATAGATACTCATTGTCATCTCAATGATAATCAGTTTGATAACGATCTAGATAAAGTTATCAATGATTTTTTCTTATCTGGTGGCGGTGCAATGATATGCGTGGGTGCAGATCTAAAATCTAGTATGAATGCAAAGATAATTGCTGATAGCAATGACAATATTTATTATACAATAGGCGTTCATCCTGACGATTGTGATAAATATAACGAATCAGAATTGGAAGATATGCTCTTGACAAGGTCAGACAAACTCGTTGCCATTGGCGAGATAGGGCTTGACTATTTCCACAACAAGGAAAACAGGGCAAAGCAGATCGAGGTGTTCGTCAGTCAAATAAATCTGGCGATCAAATACAATCTTCCTATAGTCATTCATTGCAGAGAAGCGTACCAAGACGTCTACAACATATTGAAAGAATATTCTCCTTTGAAGATAGGCGTGGTGATGCATTGTTATAGCGGTAGCCTAGAATTCGCCAATCAATTGATCAAATTAGGTGTCAAACTATCATTCACTGGATCGGTCACCTTCAAAAATGCTGTCAAAGCAAAAGAAGTGGTCAAAAATATACCTCTAGATACGTTCTTTTTCGAAACGGACGCCCCATATCTCACTCCCGAACCGAATAGAGGGAAGAGAAACGAACCAAAAAATGTTTTCGATACAGTGAAGTATGTGGCGAGTTTGCGTGAAATGGATGTGGAAAAAATAATAAAAATTACCGATCAAAACGCAAAAAAGTTTTTCAATATAGAATTTGTATAGTGACTCTTTGAAATTTTGAGCAACATTTATACCATCATTTATAAATATCATATTTATAAGTTTGGTCACCACCAACATTTGATTGAATTTCTCAAACAAATAGGAGAGATATAAACAACTCTTATGTTTTCACATTTCTTCTTTGAAGAGACTAAAAATGATTTATTTAGAATTTTGAATTTCATAGATTATATACATTTTTTTAAAATTAGTTGATAATATATACAAATTTGTCAATCTTGAAAAAATTTCAAAATTGGGTATTGACAAATCACTTTTTGATGATATAATGATAATGTCAGCTTGGTCAGATGGTCGCAAGTTGAGTGTGATGCTCAATTTGAGGAAAGTCCGAGCTTCACAGAGCAGGGTGCTTGCTAACGGCAAGTCTAGGCAACTAGAAGGAAAGTGCAACAGAAAATAACCGCTATACCCCTGAGTGGTTAGTAAGGATGAAAAGGCGAGGCAAGAGCTCACCGCGAAGTTGGCGACAACTTTGGTCCATGTAAACCCCACCCGAAGCAAGGTTAAAATATTCGTTATGGTTGCTCGCCAGAATATTAAAAATACCGCTAAATTTATGAAGCAATTCATAAATTAGATTGATGACCGTCAAATACAGAACTCGGCTTATAGACCAAACTGCCACCTAAATGCTTTCATCCTTTTGGATGGTGGAGAATGAAACTCATTCTCCATTTTTTTGCTTATAATCAAAAATGTTTTTAAATATATTGACAAATTCGTCTATTTTCCGCTAATTTTTTTTATTCTTCAATTTTTAGTTGACATACTTAGTGTGCAAAATTCAAACAGTGATATATTTTTTATGTGAGAGATTGTATTTGATATTTCTTAGGTAACAAAAAAATTAAATGAACAAAAGAAACAATTACGAAAAATTATCTAGATTTGAAAATGACTTATTATGGCATTATTTAAATATAGCATTAATAATTTTTACTTAATTGTTGATGAGATAAAGTCGAATTTTTAGAAGTGGATATTTAGCAATATTGCCTCAAGACCATTTCAGCGCTATTGAATTTTAGATTTAAAAGCAAACCTCTGAATTACATAAAATATTTTATTTTAATTCATATATAAATGAAATATAAAGTTTATGTATAGATAAATCTATGGAAATAAAGTCATCCATTAGATTTTTATATTTACGCATTCAAGATATTTCCATATTCGCTAAACTCTTCCTTCAAGATGGACAGTGCCTTGCTTTCAATCCTTGATATATAACTTCGACTAATGTTCATAGAGTTAGCCACTTCTTGCTGTGTGCGTTCGACTCCGTCATCCAAACCATATCTCTGAGTGATTACATTGTATTCGCGTTCACTCAGTTTTTGACGCATTACATTTTTAATTTCTTTTACTATGACACGTTTTTCTACTATAACATCTGGGTCCTGCTCCGCCTGTTGAGGTATTATGTCCTTTATGGCCAATTCGCCTCCGTCCTTGTCGTAGCCTATTGTTTCATCTATGCTCATACATACTTTGTGCTTTTTGTTCGCACGCAGGAGCATCAAAATCTCGTTTTCAATGCACCTACTAGCATAAGTGGATAGAGAAGAACCTTTTTCAAGTTTGTAGGAATCGACCGCTTTCATTAGACCAATTGATCCTACAGAGATCAGATCATCAGCCTCCGCTGCGGTGTTGTATTTCTTGGCAACGTGGGCGACCAGACGCATATTGTGATTGATCAATTTTTCTCTTGCTTTTTTGTCTCCATTCAGCATTTGTATTATGTACTTTTCTTCATCCGCTTTGCTAAGAGGCTTTGGAAATCCGTTGTATTCATTGACATATCCGTGAAAGAACATTAGTTTTGACATAAACTGTCCGATAGTTTCATATACCATAATTCACTCCGTTAGTATATATGTCGAAATATTTAGAAATTTGTTTGTACCACCTGAAATTTATAGAAAGTAGATATTATAAATTTTAAGAATATTTTATATTTGTTTAACTTATGAATTTTTAATAGATATACTAAAAATATGAAAATATTGAGTAAAAATAGAAATAAAATAATTTTGTTTGTTATTTTGATATTGACTATTGCGTTTGTATCTGGATGTTTTGGTAAGATTAAAACCGAAAAATTTGAAACTTCAAGTGGCTATGTTATTACATTAGATACGTCGTTTTACACCACAACGAATGAAAATTTGTATTGTGAATTGAGCGTAGAGAATATCAATGTATCTATTGATGTGTACATTGATGAGTTTATATATTCAACTTGTCCCAATCCTTATGCTATCAGTGCAGATGATTACGCTCTAGACTATGCTTATGATGTATTATCTGACATTTATATAGATATTTCACCATATTTTTATGATGATAATGATCAAAATGTAGAAGCATTTGACTTCTTGTATACCGATGGAGTAGATTCCTATTATTGTTATGTGATAGTTCATAAGGGTACTGATGCTTTTTGGGTAAGTGAATTCTCCTGTTTGAGTGATTATAGAAATGAAATGTTTGATGATTTTGACAACTGGATTGACAGTATTAGAATTCCTTAATATACTAACATTGTTAAATTTAGTTAACGAAACTATCCTGATACAATATCGAAATTTGGACAGAACATCTTTGGAAATTCGAAAGAGTTCTGTTTTTCTAATTATTCGTTTAATTAAAACTAATTTAAGTTTTTATTTGATACAACATTTATATTCTCTAGAAGAAATAGTTCAAATACGCTACAAATAATATCTTAATCAGTACCAAACTTTGCGATTCGTTTTAATAATTTCAAATGTAATTAATTTTTATGGATAATAAATTTTATGCTATTATAAAATATTTTTGACAACAGGTTCGAATTATAGTATAATATTGTCTATGAATAGACTTGAAAAAATACGCAATTTCTGTATAGTAGCACATATTGATCATGGCAAAAGTACACTGGCAGATAGACTGATGGAATATACTAATACAGTTGCAAAACGTGACCTTGCTGAACAAATGCTTGATAGTATGGATATAGAGCGTGAACGTGGTATCACTATCAAACTCACTCCCGCTTGTATGAAATACAATTACAAAGGCGAAGAGTATACTTTGAATTTGATTGATACACCTGGACACGTAGATTTTTCTTACGAAGTTAGCCGTTCATTGTTCGCTTGCGAGGGGGCGATATTGGTGGTCGATGCATCTCAAGGGGTGCAGGCTCAGACATTGGCGAATGTTTATCTCGCTCTTGATGCCAACTTGGAAATCATCCCTGTAATCAACAAAATAGATCTTCCTAGCGCGGACATAGCGGGTACCAAGAAAGAAATTGAGGATACGATCGGCATTCCGTGCGATGATGCTTGTGAGATCAGTGCCAAAACTGGACTGAATATTGAATCTGTGCTTGATGCAGTAATAAAGAATGTGCCATCGCCAAAAGGAGATGAAGATGCTCCGCTTAAAGCACTGATTTTTGATAGTTATTATGATTCGTATAAAGGTGCTGTCAGTTTGGTACGAATTTTTGACGGAACAGTGAAAGCGGGCGATGAGATATTGTTTATGCAAACGAATAAATCTTTCATCGTGACAGAAGTGGGCATTTTCACTCCGAATTCGGTTGAGGTAGATCGGTTGAGAGCGGGAGATGTTGGCTACATTGCGGCATCAATAAAGAATGTATCTGACACAAAGGTTGGCGATACTATAACGCTGAAGAACAATCCTGTAGACAAACCTCTTGATGGGTACAAAGAGGCAACAAGCGTGGTATTTTGTGGAATTTTTCCGCTCGATGGTGATAAGTATCAAGAATTGCAAGACGCACTGGAGAAACTTAAATTGAATGATGCTAGTCTACATTTCAGCAAGGAGACGTCAATTGCTTTAGGGCACGGCTTTAGGTGTGGATTTTTGGGGCTTTTGCACATGGAAATTATAACCGAGAGATTGGAACGCGAATTTAATCTTGAAATCATTACGACCGCACCAAGTGTAGAGTATAAAGTTTATGACAACAAGGGCAAAGTTTATGACGTCACGAACCCAAGCGAAATGCCTCCAATGTCGAATATTGCGAAAATGGAAGAGCCAATAGTAAAAATGGAAATAATCACTCCGAAAGATTATCTTGGAGGGATAATGGACCTATGCGCGAATAGGCGAGGAGTGTATCACGATATGCAGTATATAGACGCTAATAGAACAAAATTAATTTATACTATGCCGTTGAATGAAATCGTATATGACTTCTTTGACAAAATAAAATCTATCAGCAAAGGATATGCTAGTATGGATTATGAGTTGGCTGGATATCAAGATAGTCAGTTGGTTAAATTAGATATTTTATTGAATGGTGAGATTTGTGATGCGCTTTCAATCATTGTCCACAAGGACAAGGCATATCAACGAGGCAGAGCACTTTGTGAACGACTGAAAACTGTCATCCCACGTCATTTATTCGAAATTCCTATCCAAGCGGTGATAGGAGGAAAAGTGATTGCACGTGAAACTATTTCAGCAATGCGAAAAGATGTGCTTGCCAAATGTTATGGTGGAGATGTTACTAGGAAGAGAAAACTCCTTGAAAAACAGAAAGAGGGTAAAAAACGTATGAGGCGACTGGGGAGTGTAGATCTGCCTAGTGAAGCATTCGTTAGCATTTTAAAACTGGATGACTAATCAAATTTATTGTTAAAATATTAGGAAAATTTTTGCAGATGAGTTATAATATATATATATATAAGTTTTAGGGGTGAACAATGTCTGATGAAGAAAATCGTCCATTAGGATTATATATCCATATTCCATTTTGCGATAGAAAATGTGACTATTGCGATTTTGTTTCTTATTCTATGGATAGCAAGGCTCAACAACTCTATCTCGAGGCTCTTTTCGCCGAAATTGATATGGTGAGAAGCGAATTTTTTGACAAAACATTTGATTCAATATTCATAGGTGGCGGGACTCCTAGCATAGTGTATGAAGGGTTTATTGCTAGTCTTGCTAGGAAGTTATATAGTAGTTTTCACTTTTTGGATAACACTGAATTCACTATTGAAGTGAATCCGTCATCTTTTACTAGAGAGAAATTCTTTGAGTATGTACAAGCGGGAGTGAATCGAATTAGTGTTGGCGTGCAATGTTTAGATGAAAAACTTTTGCGAGAACACGGACGCATTCAAAGTATGGAGAATATCGAAGAAACATTCAAAATGCTCAATACTAGCCAATTCCCCAATATAAATAGCGATGTTATGATAGGTCTACCTGGACAGACAGTGGATTCGGTTGTTGACACTATCAATTATTTGCTCAAACAAAATGTGAAACATATTTCCACATATACTCTTCAAGTTGAACGTCACACAATGCTTTATAGCAAATTGAGGAAGGGTAGACTTTCTCCGATGAAAGATAAGACTATGATTGAAATATACAACCGCATAGATAGAATTTTAACAAAAGCAGGTTTTCATCGCTATGAAATATCAAATTATGCCAAGCCAGGATTCGAATGTAAGCACAATTTGAAATATTGGGACGATGGTGTGTCATACTTGGGTCTTGGTGTAGCAGCACATAGTTATATTGACGGCTATAGATATTACAATACGAAGAGATTAGATACTTATATCGATGATATGAAGGATGGCAAAAGTGCGGTTTATAGTCGCGAATACGTGTCTGATGAAGAAAGGAGAGAGGAAAGAATTATGCTTTCACTAAGGACCACAAAAGGTCTTGATCTCGAAAAATTCAAAAAAGATTTTAATGAAGATCTTTTGCGCACTCATACCGATGTTATAAATAGGTTCATAGATAAAGGTATGGTTGAAGTTAAAGATAACTTTTTGCGAATAAAGAATGCATATTTTGCCGTGTCAAACTCAATCATTGTTGAATTGATATAACACATTAATTTTATAAAATCCTCATATTTAGAGGATTTTTTCATAATATTTAATATAAATAAAAAATTTGATTGACAATTAAATTTTCAGTGATATAATCAAAGGACGGGAGTAAAACAATGAAAATAAAAGATGGCATTCAAGCAGTACAGACTGATATTTTGAAAAAAATTAGAGCAATATTGAGCAAGAGAGAAGATTATGAATCTAGATTGAAAAATGAGTTGGCTTCTGATTTTTTAGACGCAAAAACTTTAGACGGTTTTATAATAAATTGCATTGTTAAGTACAAAATTCACTATAATGAATTGCCGGATTATTATCAAGACAACGTTTCTTTTTTGGTGAAAATATGCAAACGTGACATCAAATTCCTAGACGAAATCGCTAGTTCTGGGTATAGTGATAGAGTTTTGCTTTCAGTTTTGAAGACGCTGAACCTAAACGATAACGATATCAAATCGTTGAACGGCAAAACTAAAAAAATCATCCGTAGCATAATGAAAAACTCAGTCGAATCATCTGAGGTATCAATCTAGGTTAATTATCAATCTGAGAATGACAAATATAATCCGCTGATTATATTTTTTTAATTTATTAAAATTTCTAAGCAAAAGATATTGTGTATTTATATTTACTTAAATTTATCAATTTTTCTAAATATATATATATATTGGTTATCTAAATTTGTCAGTTTTTATTTAATCAATAAAAAAGACATTATTTTTTTATCATTAATATGCGGTTTTCAATTGCCTGCAATTTGTGGTGAATTCATTAACTTGTATATATTTATTTAAAACATTGATTAGCCTTAATATTTATTAAACTAAAATCGGAACGCTAAATGCCATAATTAAAACAACGCTAAATGCCATAATTAAAACAAAAAAAATTAAAAAAAATTTTAAAAAAGTTGACAAAAATAGTTGACTTTTGTTAGCAATGTGCATAAAATATAGTTAGCAGTCAATAATAAAGAGTGCTAGATATCGGAGGCTGAGATTGTAAATGAGGTAAAAAGTGAAAATAGATGAGAAAAACAAAAGGAAACACGACATAGTGCTCACAGCGGTGGACGACTTCATCAGAACCGCTCAGCCGATCACCAGCGGTGGACTGAATAATCATTTCAAGGATATCAGTTCGGCGACATTACGCAACGAATTGAACGCGCTTGAAAGTATGGGATATTTTCGACAGTTGCACACATCGGGTGGCAGAGTACCTACGAGTCTTGCGTACAAAGAGTATGTGAATTCATTGCTAGACAGTGACAAACTAGATTACGATTCGATCAAAAATGTATTATCTAGTTATGAAAACAGGTCAGTTAGTTTGATTAGCACACTATCAACTTTAGCAAAAAGGCTCAGCAGAGCCACCAATTGTCCTACAGTGTTGGTTCAGCACGGACTTCAAAATCTGACTATTGAAAATATCCAAATCATACCATTGATTCAAAAGGACGCGTTGCTTCTAGTTGAGACCAATGCAGGAATCATTGATGATAATATCGCGCTTGACCCAAATATTGACAAGAGTTCGTGTCAAGAAGCGAGCGACTATCTGACCAAGCATTTCAAAGGACAAACAATAAAATATATGATAGATAATATTAACGATGTTTGTCTGAAAGCGGGCTCGCAAATCATTCAATTCAAGAATTTGATTGATAGTGTGGCAGACGCTCTCATCAGCGTGATCAAAACAAAATGTGATGTATCGAATGAAAATCCTACAAAATTATTGGATGGGCTCAATAAGAACGAAATGGATGATGCCAAAAGCGTATTCGAATTCTTATCGGACGAAGATAATGTCATTGACGTGGTGAAAAGTGACACAAATGATTTGAATTTTACAATTGGTGATGACAAAGAGCAGTCGAAACTGAAAGGCGGGATGATGATGAGTGCTCCGATTGTGATCAATGGTGTACCTATTGCCAGTCTTGCATTAGTAGGACCTAAGCGTATAGACTATGCAAATGTGGCAGCAGCACTAAAATTTATCGTAAATCAAATTGATAATGAGAAAGGAGGTAGCGCGTGAGAAAGCGAAATAGACAAAATGACTCATTTGATGATGATAGAGTTTATGAAGAACCTGATGAAGTTTTTGATCAAGACTCTGTTTTAGAAGACGAAGATATTGAGCCGAACGAGAAAATCTCTGAGAACAAAAAAGATTGCGGTTGTGAAGGGCATTGCGATTGTGGTGAAAATTGTGATTGTGAAAAAGATAGCGACAACGAAATGGAATGCAAATGTTCGAAGGAAAATGACGGTGATGGCAAATGTAAATGTCAAAATCAGGCTGAACAAAAGAATTATTTTGATGATTTATTACGTTTGCAGGCAGAATTCGACAACTATCGAAAGCGTATGCAAACTGCATTGTCAGATGCTAGACAGGATGGCTTTATTGATGCGATTGAGCAATTCATTCCAGCATTGGACAGTTTCAAAATGGCGACAAATATGATCACAGACAAAAATACACTTATGGGCATCAAATTCATCGAAAAAGGAATTTTGGATACCCTCAATAAAATGGGAGTTGAAGAGATTGATGCTACAGGCAAGTTCAATCCAGAATTGCATCAAGCAATTGATACAGATGATAGTGCGGATGTCGAGTCTGGCACGATCACGAAAGTGGCATATCGTGGATTCATCTATAAAGGCAAAGTGATTCGTCACGCTCAGGTGGTGGTCAAAAAATAATGAACGTTCATACATTGAAGGTCAAATGGAAAGAAGGTGAGTTGAATCAAAATACCTATGTCGTAGAACAAGAAGATGGCTGTATTTTGATTGACGCAGGAGTATCGATTGAAGAGATAAGAAAGATTACAAACAAACCTATTTTAGCAGTGTTGTTGACGCACGGTCATTTTGATCGTATAGATTATATCGAAGAATATGACGAATTGAAAATTCCAATTTATGCATCAATATATACGAAAAAATATATGCTTGATCCTAACTTAAATGTTAGCAAAATGATTAAATCCAGAGTTTATCGAGTTGGTAAAATCAATGAATTAAAGGACAACGAAACTATTAAGATAGGCAAAATGGAAGTAAAATGTCTCTACACACCAGGACATTCGCGGGACAGTGTGTGCTATCTGATGGGAGATAAATTGTTTAGCGGAGATACGTTATTTTCAGTTTCAATTGGTCGAACAGATTTTATTGATTCTAACAATGACGAAATGATAAAAAGTTTATCTAGACTAGACAATTTAGATTACAAAGAATTGTATTCTGGGCACGGCAGGGTGAGCAACAAAGCAGAACAAAATCAAAATATAAAACAATGGCTCAACATTTTAAAATAAATATTACTTATAAAAAAGGAGATAAATTATGAGTAAAATATTGTATGCTCCACGATTGCTTATATGTAGATTGGAACCATCATTAGAGACAAAATTTGGATATATAGTAGACACGGTGAATATAGTATCAAAGACTACATTGTATAACGATAATGAACCAATAAAAGAGACGGCGACATATTCTGTCGAGTTTCAGGATAGAGAATTCAGCAGATATGCCTACTATACAGATTTTGGTGAAAATGAATGTGACGAAATACTTTATAAGTCTAATATGCTTTTTAGCCGTCCAGAAGAATGTAAAATACTTGTCGATAAATTGAATGAAAAGTTGTTTAAAAAATATGAAGATAGTAAATATGTATCACAGCAAGATATAGAACATTATAAACAAGTTCTAAAATTCGAACAAAGACTTGCTCAGGATAGTTGGGCAGATGAATTAAAACAATAGTTTTAAAGTACAAATAAATAAAAGTTTAACAATTATGAAAGGAGATAAATTTTGGAAAAAATAATATGTCGTTCGTAAACTCGCAAATATATGATTAAATCCAAATTTCATACTCTTATATAAATTTTTACTTATAATAAACTCATAAGTTTTGCACGTTTCTTATTGGTTTATGCAAATAAATTTGTAAAACAAAAAAATGTGCATTCACTCACGAAAATTCGTGAAAAATTTAATAAGGAGAATTAAATTATGGGAAAAATTATTGGTATTGATTTAGGTACAACAAATAGTTGTGTTGCTGTTATGGAGGGTGGTCAACCTACCGTCATTCCAAATAGCGAAGGTGGAAGAACTACGCCTAGTGTGGTAGGTTTCAAAGATTCAGAGAGATTGGTAGGTCAGGTGGCAAAACGTCAAGCAATCGCCAATCCTGATAAAACTGTCATCTCAATTAAACGTGAGATGGGTACGGACTATAAAGTAAATATTGACGGCAAATCATACAGTCCAGAAGAGATTAGCGCTATGATCTTGTCAAAATTGAAACAGGATGCAGAGGCATACTTGGGCGGACCTGTCACTCAGGCAGTTATCACAGTGCCAGCATATTTCAATGACAGCCAACGTCAGGCAACAAAAAATGCGGGTAAAATTGCAGGACTTGAAGTTTTGCGTATCATCAACGAGCCAACCGCAGCAGCACTTGCCTACGGACTAGACAAACAAGATAGAAAGAATCAAAAGATTTTGGTATATGATCTTGGTGGCGGTACATTCGATGTATCAATTCTTGAAATTGGTGATGGAGTATTTGAAGTGCTTTCTACTAATGGTAACACACGTCTTGGAGGAGATGATTTTGATAATCGAATTATGAATTTGCTGATAGACGAATTCAAGAAAGAAAATGGAATTGATCTGTCTACAGACAAACTCGCTATGCAAAGACTAAAAGAAGCGGCAGAAAAGGCAAAAATTGAACTTAGCACGCTCACTCAAACTACAATCAGTTTGCCATTCATCACGGCAGATGCTACTGGTCCAAAACACCTTGAATATACTTTAACTCGTGCAAAATTCGAGAGTATGATTGCCGATCTAGTAGAAGAGACTCTTGTTTGCACTAGAAATGCATTGAAAGATGCAGGTCTTAATAAATCTGAAATTTCTAACGTCGTTTTGGTAGGAGGATCCACTCGTGTACCTTGCGTGGTCGAAGCACTTGCGAAAGAAATTCCTGTCACTCCATTCAAGGGTATCAATCCAGACGAATGTGTGGCAATCGGTGCAGCAATTCAAGCAGGAGTATTAGGCGGAGAAGTGAAAGATGTATTGCTTCTTGATGTGACACCATTGTCTCTTGGTATTGAAACACTAGGCGGAGTATGTACAAAACTTATTCCAAGAAATACTACAATTCCAACTAAGAAAAGTCAAATATTCAGTACCGCTCAAGACAATCAACCAGGCGTTGAAATCAACGTATTGCAAGGTGAACGTGAATTCGCTGCTCAGAACAAATCATTGGGTAGATTCCAACTTACAGGCATTCCACCAGCACCACGTGGGGTTCCTCAAATTGAAGTTACATTTGATATTGATGCCAATGGTATAGTTAATGTCAGTGCAAAGGATCTTGGCACCAACAAAGAACAGAAGATCACCATTACTGCGTCTACGAATCTAAGTGAAGATGAAATCAATAAGGCTGTGAAAGAGGCAGAGCAATTCGCAGAGGAAGACAAGAAGAGACGTGAAGTGATTGATTCAAGAAACAATCTTGATGCAATGTGCTTAAATATCGAAAAGGTTATGAAAGAAAACGGCGATAAACTCAGCGATGAGGACAAAAAGTCGCTCACTGACGCTGTAGAAGAGGCTAAGAAGCATTTGACCAGCGAAAATATTGACGAAATCAAAAAAGCAACAGAAGATTTGACAAATGTATCTAACACTGTATTTACAAAAATGTATCAAAATATGAGCACTCAAGCGCAAGCAGAACAAACCAACAACGCACAATCAAATGACAAAAAAGATGATGGAGACCCAGAGGTGGTAGTTGAATAATCGAGCAAAAGTATTGATAGTTGTAGATATGCAAGCGGGGTTCAAAACAGAATCTAACAAGCATATCTACGATAATATCAATAAAATTAATTTTCATGATTATGAATATGTTATTGCAACGAAATTTCAAAATATTAGAGATAAAAATTCGAATTATTTTGATGTGTTGCAATATGACTTTATGACAACAGATATGGATACAAAAATCTTATTACCAAAAAATATCAAGTATATTGAAGTAAAAAAGAGTTCGTATGCTTTACCTAAAAATACTCTAAATAAAATTTTATCTATTTACAAAACATCTGATAAAAAAGAAGTGCATATTGCAGGAACAGATTATGATAGTTGTGTTTTAGCAATAGGTTTTCAGTTGTTTGATGCGGGGCTACAGCCAAGATTTTATTATGACTTAATAGGATCTCATTCTAGCGACACTATCAAACTAAATAATTTAAAAAAAATATACGTTAAAAATTTTGGTAAAAATTGTTTTATAAATGAAAGGTAATTATGGCGAATAAAGATTATTATGCGACACTAGGAGTAAATAAGTCGGCGAGTGACGATGAAATCAAGTCTGCATACAGGCAACTTGCTAAAAAATATCACCCTGACTTGAACAAAACTCCAGAGGCTGCTGAGAAATTCAAAGAAATTAACGAAGCATACTCTGTGCTTAGTGATAAGCAAAAGCGTGCCAATTATGACCAATTTGGTAGTGCAGATGGTCCACAAGGCTTCGGAGGTGGGCAAGGTTTTTCGGGCTTTGATTCTAGTGAAGGCTTTGGCGGATTTGAAGATATTTTCAATATTTTCACCAATTTTGGCGGTCGTGGTCGTGCTCAACAGGCAAGAGAAGAAGGAGATGACATCAACTTAAACCTTGTTATATCCTTTGTGGATGCGGCTTTTGGATGTGAAAAAGAAGTGACGGTCACCAGGAAAGAACGCTGTGAAAGTTGTAATGGTACTGGTGCGAAAACGGATAGTGATTATGTCACTTGCACGGAGTGCAATGGAACAGGGCGCGTAACCTATACTCAGCAAACTCTTTTTGGTATGACGAGGACTGTTGGCACTTGTAGGAATTGTGGCGGTAAGGGTAAGGTTGTGAAGAATAAATGCCCAGATTGTCGTGGCACAGGACTAAAGACTGTTACGGCAAAAATCAAAGTAAAAATCCCTGCAGGTATTGACAATGAGCAAACATTGAGAATAGAGGGTCAAGGCAATCAGACGGCTAGTCCGAATGGAATACCTGGAGATCTTAGAATATCTATCACCGTCCAGCCTCATTCATTGTTGGTAAGGAAAGGATTTGACCTATATGTAGACGCTTATGTACCGATCACCACACTTATGCTTGGCGGGAAGATCGAGATACCCACCTTGAAAGGCAAGCAGACGATCGATGTGGCACCGCTCACTCAGTCCAACACCAAATATACATTGAAAGGTAAGGGCATAAAATACTTGAAAGGCTTTGGCACGGGAGATCTAATAGTGACCCTTAAGGGCGAAATGCCAAAAGATATAGATAAAAACACGATTAAACTAATGAAAGAACTACAAAATTCGATTTCTGAAAAGTCATATCCAAAAACAAATAACTTCAAAAAGAAACTAGGCGATTAGTCTAGTTTTTTTGTTTTTTAGGATTTGAGTTATTGTTTTATCTTGATATATGCTAAAATCATTTTCCTACGTAAAAAATATTTTTTCTAAATATTAGTTTCAGAAGTGGGCATAGAATTTTTGGTGCTTTCCAACATATTATTTTCATACTTTATTATATGAATTTTAGTTTTGATCTGTAACAACTAAATTTGATGACATTAATTTTTTATAATAATACTTCTTTTAAGTAATGTGACTTAAATTTATTAATATCATTTATTAGAAATAAAAAAACGATAGCAATAAACTATCGTTGGACAAAATAAAATTATTTACTTTCTTTTTTCATAGTCTTTAAGCAACGAGCGCATACATTTTTTTTGCCTTTCTTTCCATCTATTTCTACATCAACTTTTTGGATGTTGGCTTCAAAAGTTCTCTTTGTATGACGCATACTATGGCTAACATTGTTGCCCGAAGTGCTACCTTTTCCGCATACTTCACATACTTTCATCGTTTACCTCCACTAGAATTTATCTAAAACGTATGTATATTATCATAAATTCAACAAAAAAGCAAGTATTTTTAAAAAAATAAGTAAAAATGTTTGATTAATTCATAATAATATTATATAATATTTTCGGAGAGTGAAATGAAACTAACCACTTTTAACTCATTTGGCAAGATTAGCATTAGCAAGCGAGCAATCAGCAAGGTTGCCGCTGTTTCTGTTATGGAGTGCGTTGGTGTAGTTGGCTTGGTGTCAGAGCGTAGTTTTTTCAAGGGCAATGCTTTGACCACTGCTCACAAAGGTGTGGTTGTCACTACTCTTAAGAATGATAGTATGAATATTGACGTCTACGTTATAATGCGCCATTGCGGTGTTTCTGCATCTGCGGTTTCTGAATCTATCAGGCAGAGTGTCAAATACTCTGTTGAACGATTTGCGGGTATGATCGTGAAAAATGTCATAGTACATATTGTAGACGTTAGAGTATAGGAGAGTTTAATATTATGGGTAAGACTATTAACGGTTCTACGTTAAGAAAGATGTTTCTAAATGCTTTTTCGTTGGTAGAAGAAAATAAAAAAAATATAGATGCTTTGAATGTATTTCCTGTGCCAGATGGTGATACGGGTACAAATATGAGTTTGACGCTCAAAAGTGCCGTCACTGAGATGAATGCGTGTGAATCAAATACGATAGAGTCTATTTGTGTAGCATTCAATCGCGGAGCACTGAAGGGTGCACGAGGCAATAGCGGTGTCATCACATCGCAAATAATCAAGGGTATTTGTTCTGCACTGATGTCGAATGAGACTGAAATCACACTCAAAGATTTTGCCAAGGCTATGCAAAATGGTTCTGATATGGCATATAAAGCAGTGACTGTACCTAAGGAAGGGACAATCCTTACAATCATCAAAGCAATGGCAGAAAAAGCAAAACAAGCATCTAAATCTGCTAAAAGTTTTGAGGATTTTTTCAATGAAATTATTATGCACGGAGAGACAACCTTGCAGATGACTCCGGATATGTTGCCAGTATTGAAAAAAGCAGGAGTTGTAGATGCTGGTGGTAGAGGACTTGTTTTCATCTTTAGTGGATTCTACAAGGCTTTGACAGGCGAAATGACAGAAGTTCAATTTGTTGACAACGTAGAGAAAGATGTCACCAGTGAAGATATTCACGTGAATTATGAATCTCTTGCCGATATCAAATTTGCATATTGCACAGAATTTTTTGTGATAAATATATATGAAAAAACTACCGATGCTGATATAAATACGCTCAGATCTCGTTTGATGGAGATTGGCGATTGTGTGCTTTGCATTGGTGACTTGCAATTGATCAAAGTGCACGTGCATACCAATGAGCCAAATAGAGCATTGGGCTACGCGCTACAGTTGGGAGAATTGAACGGCGTTAAGATTGAAAATATGCTTGAGCAGAATCGTCAATTAAGGAAACAACAAGAAAAAGTACCAGACAAAGAATATGGAATGATATCCGTAGCAGCGGGTGAGGGACTGAATAATGTATTCAAAGACATTGACGTAGATTATATTATCAGTGGCGGACAGACTATGAACCCTAGCGCCAATGATATAGCGACGGCAGCGGACAAAGTAAATGCGAAAAATATTTTCGTCTTCCCAAACAATAAAAATATCATAATGTCAGCAGAACAGGCGAATGACATTACTGACAAAAATTTAATAATCATACCTACTAGAAGTATTCCTGAAGGCATAAGTGCAATTTTGGCTTTTGATCCTAACGCTAGCGTTGAAGAAAACAAATCAAATATGCTTGATGCTATGGCTAGTGTCAGGTCAGGTTCGGTAACTTATGCTGTACGTACTACCAATGTGGATGGTATTGATGTAAAAGTTGGAGATATAATGGGATTGGACGAGCATTCTGTGCTGACGATAGGTAAGAATGTTATTGATACTACCGTTGAATTGGTAGATAAATTGGTCAAGTCGGATTCTAGCAATATCACACTGTTCTATGGAGAAGGAGTCACAGAGGAAGATTCTTGTAATCTTCAGTCTAGATTGGAGGAGAAATATCCAGATATTGACATTTCAGTCGTGTTTGGCGGACAACCTGTATATTATTATATCATCTCTATTGAGTAAATATATTGTGTAATAATCTGCAATAATACCCTATATATTGGGTATTATTTTTTTTTGTCAAAAATTGTAATAATATGTATTAATTTTGCTATTTTGCTCATACTAAGGGTGTAGGCAACTACAGAAAGGAGTTTAATTATGTTTGGTAAAAAGAAAAAAGAGATGAAAAATTCTTCTTCAGCAAGCAATGCAACTGGGGCTACTAGTGCTTCTACAAGTGCAAAGAATTCAACTAGTAAATCAACAGGTGCAAAGTCTTGTACTAGCAAGAATAGTTCTACAAAATCTTGTGGATCATCTAGTTCAAAAAATTGTGGAAAATAATTTTTCAAACAAAAATTAAATCTATGAAAAGGGAGAGTTTTCTCCCTTTTTCAAAATTGAAATCTTCAGATAGTCTGGAGGTTTGGTCAGATTAACTAATGGATAAAAAATTTCAAAGGGACGAAATAAATAATATCAGATAGCAATAGTTGCAAAAGTAAAAAATATGCAACAGATGTAGATGATTTGGAATAGTTTTATATGAGATTCAATCCTAAACAGTCAAATTCATTAGTCAAATTGGTGATACTTTACTTTTTTAAATAATTTCAATATTTTTATCAAAAATCGTTGACATAATATTTTGTTTATGATATAGTTATATTGCAATCGCTAATGTATGGGAGATTAGCGCAGTTGGTAGAGTACCTGCCTTACAAGCAGAGGGTCATAGGTTCGAGTCCTATATCTCCCACCAATTCAAACGATTGTATTTTATTTTAACATTATATCTTCGTTTGAATATACTATTTATAACTATCAGATATTGGAAGATAACATTCGATGTCTCAAGAGCGTGAGATGTTGAAACGGCACCCAGTGAAATTTGAATATATAATGATAGTTTAAAATCTGCAATTGACCTACTAGAGTATTCTATCAACGTGAAAGTTAAATTTAACAGTTGTACTATCTTAATATTACAGTATACTATGCGGGAGTGGCTCAGTGGGGAGTAGCGTTAAGAAACAGCAACGATTTGCTGTTTTAGCGTCAACGAGTGGAGCGTAGGCGACAGGGAGAGTGTTGCCGGCAATGCGATTGGTTGAATTTAACAATTGCACTATCTTAATATTATTGAATAAATATGCGGGAGTGGCTCAGTGGTAGAGCGTTGCCTTGCCAAGGCAAATGTCGCGAGTTCGAATCTCGTCTTCCGCTCCAT
>CALWPK010000010.1 GCA_944383415.1 uncultured Clostridia bacterium
ATATGCTCTTTGTAGCTTGATCGTCTTTTTGTTCCTTTGATTAATGTTCTTTGGCAAAATTACAAATGAAATTGAAAAATAATATTGATGCTATTACTTTTCTCGTATTTGTATTTACTAAAATATGCAGTTGTCATTGTTCTTAAGTTCTACATAAGGAAGTGACCAAAGTCACTATTATATAGGTATTCAGGCAAGTAGTTATTTGTTCCCTTACGCTGAATGCAATAATAAGATACCACACATTAAAAGTTTTGTCAACGGTTTTTTCAAACTTTTTTTAAAATTTTTCAAATTTTTTTTATAAAATTTATAATTTTCGACAAATCTTCTATAAAATAGGGCTTTTTTGGACATAAATATGCCTAAATTTTGTCAAAATGCCCAAAATGAAGATTAATTTTAGTGGAAAATTTTGTTTTGATTCAAAATTTTTTCCGTTTTTTCAACTTTTCATTCATAAATTTTTAATGTTCACCGTCTATATTTAGTGCTTGCGAACCAAAAAATACATCAATTCTTTCGCGTATTCACAATATTAGTGATAGCAAACGTAAATTTTGATACACTCTAATTAATATAACAAAGTTATTTT
This sequence comes from uncultured Clostridia bacterium, assembly GCA_944383415.1. Classification (GTDB taxonomy): domain Bacteria; phylum Bacillota; class Clostridia; order Christensenellales; family UBA1242; genus Onthoplasma. Next base: position 596 of record CALWPK010000010.1, read on the forward strand.
AGCAATTCGTCCGCCATCTGTATTATTCTATCTATATCTATTTATACTTATATATATTTGTATTTATATATACTTATATATATCATTATAATATTATAATAATCATATATACCATTTAAAATTTCGTTTATAATATATAATATTTATTATAAACATATATATACATATATTTATAATTTTTCTAGTTCGCACTTTTGATACTTGCATTGTCATACGCCTGGATATATACTCAATATTTATAATAACCTTTTATAATATAGTATACGCAAAAGGGTATGCTTGAATTTGCACACCCTTATCAAATTTATTTAGAAATTTATCGTTGAATTTATATACGAATTTTATTTATCTAAATTATTATAATTTTGTACATTCGGAATCAAATTGAATAAACAACACTAATTCAGTTCCTTTACTCCGCTCCAACTTGCCATATTGTTATCAAAAAGGATGATTCTACAGTTGTTTTGATCATTTTCAATCTCTTCTATTTCAAAAAGAGAATTTACATATATTGCTTCTGCGGTAGAATTGTCTCGCAAACTCAAATAAGTTTTTGCCAAAATATCTAGATCATTGACTTGATCTGTCAAGTCGTAGAAAATCTTACCAAACAAGCCTAAAAATACTTTATACATTGACAATTTTTTGTTATATGACTTGATATCTCTGAAAGCATAATACGCTAGACGCACAAACGTCTCAATATCTGAATGTGTATAATCTTTCAATTTTAGTCCATAGCGAGTTTTGTATGAGATTGTGTCCAAGAAGAGTTTCTCCGCGAAAATTCCCTTGCAAGTATATGCGATACATTCTTCAGGCACTCTATTTTTTGCCATTAAGAAGAAATCCCAGAAGAAGAAATCAAAACTGCGCACATATTGCATTTCTTCCTTGAGTTCAGGATAAAATTTTTCAATAGAACGCACTCTGTATTCGTGATTTTTCATACCCATGTGCCAGATGGTAGATTTTTTCTCCCAAAATCTGTCTGCTGAATATATTGAATTCACTGCACTTGCCTTTTCATTAGGGTTGTATGGAGCGCAATAATAATTGTGATATACATCATTAATCACCGCTACTTTCTTAATATTGTGCAAATTGTCTAGATTAAACAATTCGTCCTCGTTGAAATGAATACCTACTGCGAAATCCTCTGTGTAGCACTCACGCTTAGCGATCTTGTTCCACGGCATTCCGTAGACAAAGAAATCTTGAAAGTATGTTAGCAACTGTGACTTGTCAGTCAAATCGTAGACTCCAGACTGCAAATACTCTTCAAAGCAAGGATGAATAAAATTGCACACGCACATATCGGCACCTGTCTCTTGCAATTTATTCATCATATTGCTGATAGCGTAAGGAGTGGTATAATTGTCGTCAGCATCAAGGAACATAATATATTCGCCATTTGCATTCCTTAGTCCATTGTTTCTCGCTACAGACACTCCGCTATTGTCTTGTGTGATTAGTCTGATACGCGGATCAATAGTAGCATATTTGGTGGCAACTTCCAAAGTGTTGTCCTTGCTTCCATCATTGACAATTATTATTTCCATATTTTTATAACTTTGCTCTCTAACGCTGTTTAATGTTCTTGGCAATGTCTTAGCCACATTATAACAAGGAATTATTAGTGATATTAATTTTTCTTTCATCTTTATTTTACCTCGCTTATTTCAATTTTAATAAGATAGAAACCATAAAGTGTTGCTATCTTTGTTGCTATATTATCACCAAAATCGAAAAAATATCAATAGAATTGCAAAGATTTTAGTATAATGTTCAATTCCTTAAAATTAGACCCCTCTCTACTGAGAGTAGAGTTAAATTTTTGATATCTATTTTCATTAGATAGGCAAAAATGATTGCATTTTTTTTATCCTAGTGTTAATATACTAATAATAAATGGTAGATATATACTACATTTGTAGCAAAATAACATATTTTAATTTCAAAAAGAGGATAATATGGAAGATATTAATAAAATCATTGGCAAAAATTTGATGATTTTGAGAAAGAATGCGAAACTAACCCAAATGGAACTCGCTGATAGATTTAATTATTCAGATAAGACAATTTCAAAATGGGAATCTGGGGAATCTTTACCAAGCATAGAAATTTTGTATGAATTGGCGCACTTCTACGACACCACCCTAGACGCATTGACTCAAGAAAATGACATCATCGAAACGTCGGGTGAAACCAAACAAAAAGACAAGATGTTCCCGACCAAACTCATCATCACCTTACTGGCAGTCAGTGCTGTATGGTTATTAGCAACCGTACTTTTCGTTACCTTCAAGATAGTTTATGCTAGGAATTTTCATCTATTATTCCTTTGGGCAGTGCCTATATCCTGTATTGTATTGATTATTTTCAATAGTATATGGGGGAAATATTATTATCTATTCGCGATATTATCCGTTCTTATATGGAGCACTCTGACCTGTATACATCTACAACTTATACAATATAATATATGGATTATTTATATTTTAGGTATACCTTTGCAAGTTGCGATCATACTCTGGTCAGCACTGATTAAAAAGCCAAGAAACAGCCAGAAAAAGAAGAAAAAACAAGACATTTTAAATAAAGAAGAAATGAAAAAACATAAGAAAGAAAAAAATCACATTGAAACAAACAACCTTATTACAAATAATATTTCGTCAAATCCACAACCCAACGACATCGATGACCATACGACAAAATAAAAATCGAATTTTTAGTTAATTAGTTTTGAAACATATAGTATTTTATAAAGAAAGAAAAGAGTGTAAATTAAATTTTATCTTAAATATACTCTTTTTTTATAATAAAAAGCAATGGGTATCCGATTTAAGAGCAGGATGTATAAATTTGTGGTCATATATTTATAAAAAAATGAATTAAATTTTAATTCATTTTTTTGTTAATTTAAAAGTTTATGGTCATTGTTTTAATTTTTTGATTTATTGAATTTAGTTTTACTTTACTCTATCGTTTGATTTACAGATGTTTTTTATTCTAAATTTTGTGCACTCTTTGACAGATTCAATGCCTGCGTTGCCATAATCACGCGGATTGTATTTTTCAGGATTTTCGGTCATATATTTCCTGACAGCAGAGGTGAATGCGAGGCGGAAATCAGTATCCATATTTATTTTTGAAATATGAGTCTTGTATGCGTTCTTCAATAGATTTTCATTGCCAACAGCCTTATCTATTTTCCCGCCAAAATTGTTGATATCTTGGATATATTTTTGTTCTACCAAAGACGCTCCGTGCAAAACAATTGGAATGTTCGGAATCTCTTTTTCTATCTTTTTCAGTATATCATACCTTATCTTAGGCTCGCCGGCATATTTGTTCACGCCGTGATTCGTGCCGATCGAGACTGCCAAACTATCTACCCCTGTGAGAGCGACAAATTCTTTTGCCTGTTTGGGTGAGGTGAATCTCTCGCCGTCTGAGAGCAATCCATCATCATTTGACACGGCGAGCACTCCGAGTTCCCCTTCAACCGACACATTTTTTGTGTGGGCGAAATCCACCACACTTTTAGTCAACTTTACGTTTTTGTCAAAAGGAAGTGTGGATCCGTCTATCATCACGCTATCAAATCCCAGTCTGATCGCCCTTTTCACCACACTGAGAGTTTTTCCGTGATCCAAATGAATAGATATAGGATGTTTTATCTTCCTAATTGCCTGAACTATACCAGATAACAATTCGTCCGAAAAATAATTCATTGCAGACTCGCTGACCTGCAATATGATTGGTGATTTTAATTCTCTTGCTGTATCCAACACCCCGCGCAAAATTTCAAAATTGGCAAAATTAAACGCCGGCACTATATATCCCTCTTTCATCGCCCTTTTTAGCATCCTGACTTGTAACATAATCATCCCCTTTTTGTTATTTTATCACAATTTGACAATTTCTACAAAGATTTTACACAATTTAATCATATTCGACTTGAAAAGTTTTTGTTTTTTCAGAAAATTGTGTATACTATTAATGAGGTATAAAAAATGAAGATTGTATACGTGGTCGATTCCATAACCGATATAAAAAACAAAATCAACCTTGTCAAGACATACTTTGGAGACAAAATTGTATATGTGGTCAAATCTCATTTTCTATCCATTTTCGAGACTTTCGGTTATAAGGCAAATGCCGTATACAAAAAAAATCTTGCAGAAATTATACATATCTTACTGTTGAAATCTGAGATTGAACCGGTGTTGGTATGTTATTCGAGTTTAGATTTTGACGCCAATCTGCTCGCGAGATTTAGATCAAGGATAAGCACTGGTGAGAAGATTGTGAACATAATGCCCAATTATAACGGCTTTGAAAAATTGTGCAACAGCACATACAATGTTTATGTAAAAGCGCTATTTAAAGCAAAAGATAGTTTAATTAGCCCAAAACTACAATATCTACCAGTTGCGTTCGTGGTGGAACTATTGAATAGCCATTTCGGAAATAAATTATTTGAGACTAATCCTGAAAATTCATCTACATTGTATATTGAAAATAGCGAACTAAACAATTCTACCAAAATCAAAACAAAATTCAATAAATTCGCGCTCTTACCTATCATATTCGCACTATTAATCACTATATTTTTAGTCATATCACTTGCATTTGTTTCAGTGAATTACATTCTAATTTTGACCTTCGTCTGTTTGTATTTTTTAGATATAGTATTTGGAATCATCTATCAATGTAAACTGTATTTTGACGCAAGGTTTTTGAATTGATCAAACTATTTAAACAATATATTTAAATAAGCAAGACGTTTTCTCTATTTTATAATATGCTAATCTAAATATTTTGTTATCAAACTTATTTACGCATTAAGTTTGATATTTTTTTATTGATTTTAGTTTGATTAATTTTTTAAAATAAAAAACTTTTATATTTTGAATTTATACTTTATTAAATAACAAAAAAGCGATGTCTTATCGCTTTTCGTTATATCTTTATATTTTTGCTTCTACTGTCACCACTTTCCTACCGCGACCATCGCGTTTGAAACGTACAATACCGTCAATAAGAGCAAATAGCGTATGATCTTTTCCGCATCCAACATTTGTTGAAGGATAGATTTTTGTGCCTCTTTGACGAACGATGATGGCTCCCGCGTGAACAAATTGTCCATCGCCCGCTTTCACACCAAGACGTTTTGATTCACTATCACGACCATTCTTTGAACTACTTGCACCTTTCTTGTGGGCAAATAACTGAATATTAATCATATTGCTTCTCCTTTATTTTAATGTATTTTTTATAACTATTAGCGACATCTCTTATCCCCAATTCCGCCGATCTCATAAGGAGTTGGCTATCCTGAAACGCCCTGCCATTCAAGCCCTGCGGAATGCTAACTGATAGATAAGGCATATCATCATTTATTACATAAACGGGTGAAATCTTGACTAACTCTATCAAACTATTAATTAAATTTTGAGTGAGGACAGAAATTGCACTACACACAATGTCCAATCCTGCTTGAGCATATCCAGAGTGACCTTTTGCTTCAATAGTTATAATATCTTGATTTTTCTTTATGATTGTAATGTTAATCATATTAACCTATACTTTCGATTGTAATCTTGGTGTATGGTTGTCTATGTCCTTGTTTCTTACGCTCGTTCTTCTTAGGTTTGTATTTGAAAACTGTAATCTTCCTATCACGAACGTGCTCTAGAACCTTGACTTTGACAACAACATCTTTTATCACAGGATTACCGGTTTTCACTTTGTCATTATCTACAGTCAACATAACTGGGAAAGTCAATTCTTCACCAACTTCCGCACTCAATCTGTCAACAGTGATTGTTTGACCCGCTTCAACCTTATATTGTTTACCTGAAATATTTGCGATTGCGTACATACTAGTTCCCTCCTATAAAGACTCACTCTTAAGGTATCCCGATGGGGATTTCGACCTTTTCAATGTGGTACTACGCGTCAATTATAGCAAAAGTGAGCCATTTTGTCAACAATTAATATGTAAAATTTTTTATTTTATCTACATTCATAAAAGTTTAACAATCTGTATTGACAAATCGAAAATTCGATTTAAAATATCAAAAAGGACGCATAATGGAAAATCTGATAGTCAAAGCGAGCAAACGAAAGTTTGATTTCAATACGTTTTATAAATATTTGGCTGAATACAATGAAAAATACGGCAATCTGCTTATACCAGCAAAATACGAAATTGATGGTTATAAACTAGGAACGAAAGTCTCTAGTATCCGATCAGCCAATATTCATCTAAATGATGATCAAATCAAAATGCTCAACGATCTAGGTTTCGTTTGGGATGCTAAGTCTTTTGATTTCGATAAATTCTATCGACATTTAGTCGAATACAAGAAGAAATACGGAAATCTACTTATACCAGCCAAATATGAAATCGATGGATACAGAATCGGACCTAAGATCAATCAGATAAGATCGGGCAAGATGAAACTAGACGATAAACAAATTAAAATGCTCAACGATCTGGGCTTCGTCTGGGACGCGAAATCTTTTGATTTTGACACTTTCTACAACTACCTAGTGGAATACAAGGAAAAATACGGTGATCTTCTGATCCCATTCCAATACGAAATCAATGGATATAAACTTGGAAATAGAATCAATAACATAAGATCGAGCAACATTAAACTAGACGATAAACAAATTAAAATGCTCAACGATCTAGGTTTCGTTTGGGATGCAAAGTCTTTTGATTTCGATAAATTCTATCGACATTTAGTCGAATACAAGAAGAAATACGGAAATCTACTTATACCAGCCAAATATGAAATCGATGGATACAGAATCGGACCTAAGATCAATCAGATAAGATCGGGCAAGATGAAACTAGACGATAAACAAATTAAAATGCTCAACGATCTGGGCTTCGTCTGGGACGCGAAATCTTTTGATTTTGACACTTTCTACAACTACCTAGTGGAATACAAGGAAAAATACGGTGATCTTCTGATCCCATTCCAATACGAAATCAATGGATATAAACTTGGAAATAGAATCAATAGCATAAGAACTGGCCATATTAAACTAGATGATAAGCAAATCAAAATGCTAGATGATCTTGGTTTCGTCTGGAATGCTAGATTTTCTGATAAGGTTAGAGATTTTGATTTCGAGAATTTCTACAATTGTCTCATTAAATTTAAGAAAAAACACGGTCATTTATTTGTCAAATATGACGATTTGATCGAGAATTATGAAATTGGGTTTTATGTAAGGGCGATACGCTCCAATCAAATCAATCTAACGATGGTAGAAAAACGCATCTTGTCTGAATCGGGTTTCCTATTCGACACTCACGACACACTCTACCCTAATGACAATTACAGCACCGATGACAAAAGCGAATATTTGACTTCAAGGATGTTGGACGGAGATATGCAGGCAAGGAGGACACTCATTGAAAAGATGTTACCTCGCGTGACCGCCATTTCAAAAAGGGAGGGCAACCGAGTGCTAAGAGGCGAATTGTATTCACACTTGAGCGAAAATCTGATTGATACCATTGATAGGTTTTCAACCATTGAAACCTCTGAAAGATACATAAACAAGACGCTAAAATATACAAAACTTCAATTTTACAAAACGCAAAACAGGCGAGAATATATCCTATCTGACACCATTCCAGGCACAGATGATCTGACCATTGAGAGTGCTCTGTCTACCGATGAAAAAGAGAGACCTGATACGATCGCTCAAAGCAAGGTGTTCAACTCCGAACTGATCGAAGAGATACGATCAATACTATCGAAATCTGAATTCAAACTCTTATTGCTCACCTTTGGAATAAACACAAAGAAATTATCTCTAAAAGATCTCAGCGAACACTACAATGTTGATGAAATGAAGATTAAAAAAGCCGTCAAACGCATATTGCTAAAAATTAAAACAAACATGGACAGCAACGAATGGAATGTCTGACATTCACCGAAGATACACTCGTGCCATTTATCTAATCAATCGCAATAGTATTTTCAAGTTTTTTGACCGAAAAGGCCCCTGCGAATCGATATAATAAGGGAGACAAATAATAAATTTTGCGTATTTTACCCTCGCATTCAGACGATCTCTATCATTTTGATTGGTGATTTTTTACTTTTTCAGGATAGAAAGTCAAAATTTGATATCCTTAATCTCTGTCGTAAGAGGATATTTTAGTGCGTATTCTAGTGTAGCGTCCTCGTCAATGTATTGTTTCTTTACTGGATAGTAAAATATTGTATATCTACGCTTTTTGATATGTTTTATCAAACTGAACAGACTGTCTCGTCCGTCAATTTTGATCAAACATATTTTTTCTATCGACTTTACTTCCTTGAATTTGAAAATTGATATGGTAGGCATATCACTTGGGCGGGAAGATAAAAAGAATATCACCATAATTAGATAAAACCAATTGATCGTATAGAATATGCTGACCACGAACAAGACTGTGAAAAGCAAGGAAAATGCAATCCGCACGATATTATCTATTATCTTATATTTTTTATTGGATGTGAAAAGATTTCTAAATATTTTCCCGCCATCTAGTGGGTAGATCGGCAGTAGATTGAACAGTGCCAAAAACAAATTTGCATAACAAAACACATTCAGATAATTATATGAAATCGGCACGAGCCAATACATTGCTAAACAGACTAGACAGATGAAGAGGTTGAACAATGGACCCGCGATATTGACTGCGAATATGTCCTTGTCCGATACGCTTTGTTCCAAATCTAACGAGATGCCACAGATATCGAATTTGAACTGCTTGAGACTATAACCTCTTCTAGATGCCACCATCAAATGTGCCATTTCGTGCAAAAAAAGTGCTAATAAATAGTTGAACATTAGCAAAAAATCATTAAAAATCAGGCATAGTAATAACAAAAAAATTACACTAGGACCTATTTTAATTTTTTTCATATTTATTTATATGCGGGCATTTTTTCGTTTATTCCGGCAGGGTCTTTGCTAGTTTCATTCTGTCCCCTATGCAATTCACAATTATTTCATACGAATTGTCCTTTGGTTGTATGTCTAAAGCAATATCCTCAAAATTTACTTCAAAATAATTGTTGATTAAATAGAAAAAATCCGACTTTATCACATCGATTAGATATTTAGGATTGTTCTCCTTGTCTTTTTGCACAATTTTATCTAAACGCCTAATTAAATCCATACTATATACTCCTTTTCAAAAGTCTCTTGATTGAACCTAAAAATCCACGATATTTGAACGTGCAGTCGAACAACTTTTTCTTCCCTGTCAAGATATTTTCTGTGAGGATATCAAACGCTCTATTCAATGCTATTTTATTATTTTTGATTTTGTCACTAGTGTTGGTGATCACGTTGTCATCCTCTGGAATCACTCCGCCAAATTCAATATTTAACGTGCGTCCTATGTCGTGAACGTCAAACATCAATTTGTCCTGAATCAAATCCCCGCGTGCACGGTTGATGACAAAACGTTTGTTTGTAATGTTGAAACTAGACAGAATGGTGATCACTTTATCTGCATCTCGAATGCTACTGAGATGTGGTGTAGTGATGACTAGCGCCTCATCTGCGCAACTAATGGCACGTTTGAACCCCGCATCAATGCCAGCAGGACAATCTATCAATATAAAATCAAACATTGTATGTAACTCATTGATAATAGACTTGATCTCAGATAGTTGGATGGTTAGGTTCCTATTCAGTCCTCCGCTTGATAATAAATATAATAGCGGATAGTAGTCGTCCTGCACCAGCGCTTCTTTCAGCCTACATTTCTTTTCTATCACATCAAGCATAGTGTACACCACTCTATCTTCCATATTCATCACCACGTCAAGATTGTTTAGCCCTATGTCCATATCCACCAAACAAACTCTATAATTTCTGCTAGCCAAATGCATTCCTAAATTTGCTGTGACTGTAGTTTTCCCAACACCGCCTTTGCCCGATGTCATAACAATCGCTCTTCCCATACTTGCCTCCTGAATCTAATTTAGCACCAGACACGAAAAAAGCGAAGACAATTCTAGATGAATTTTCATCTTCGCTAATATTAGACCATATTTCACATTTTATAGGTTTATTTTCAAAAATTCTTTGCCCGAATTGAGCAATTTGCCCGCACCAAGAATCACGCTATCCATCGGTTCGTCCGGCACGGTGACGGGAAGATCCAATTTTTTCTTCGCATACTCATATAATCCTGAAATCGAACTAGCGCCTCCGACAAAAACTACGCCGTTATTATATATATCTGCTGAGATCTCTTTGGGAAGTCTTTGCATAACATCGTCTATCAGTTTAAATATCTCATCGTAAATGTTGATTATAGCAAGCCTCACTTCATTAGCACTGATATTATTGCGCACGAATTTGTTGTTTTCATCAATGCCAATATATTCGGTCTTGTACAAATCGCGGTTATATAGCGATGCGACTTCGTTCTTTGCTGCCTCGCTAGTCAAATCCGAGACCTCCAATCCGTGATTGTCTGCGATGAATGTGGTGATACTTTTGTCCATATCTTGGCCACCTATGAAATACATCCTACCAAAATTGAAATTGTATTCATTCAATACCGAAATATCAGTTATGTATTTACCTATATCTACCACCATTATATAACTATGCGGGTCAATATCCATATCCGCTCGCACGCAAACGCTATTTTGAACAAAAGTCACTTTGTTGATGCCCGATTCGTGCAACACCTTCTTTAGCAATTTTAATTGTTGCTCATTCAATGCACAAGGCACGGCAACTAATGCACTTAAATTGGTGAGCAAAAATTTATCTCTAATAATATTTTTCAATATTTCACTTATCAACACGACTGCCATCTCTTCGTTGACAATCTCGCTGTTCTTTATTGGTTGATAAATTGTGACATTGCTAGACTTGGATAGAAACATCTTCTCCGCCTGCTTGCCTGTCGCTTTCACCTTGAATTTTTTGCCATTCTCAACTACTGCCAAAAAGGCTGGCTCTTTTGCTATGATTCCCAATCCTTTTCTATATATTATTATCTGATTGCTACCGAATTTGATAGCCAAATCGATATTAAACATAATTTCCCCCTAATTATAATTATTATAATATCTGCAAATTTTTGCCATAAACCTTTTTGAAATCTGGTGCTACCGACATTGCTTGACTGATCTCAAGAGTAGCATCTTTTTCCACCTCAGTTTTCAAAATAACTGTATCCCCAAGCACGTCACACGCGATGTCTTTCACTGAATTTGAATTCGTAATGTTTAGCATCGTAGCCATCTTGATGATCACTGCCAACTTCTTCACCGCATCAAAATCTTCATCTGAAACTATGTCCTTGTATCGCACCCATTCTGACAGACTAAAGTCATCAATATTTTGACTGCTCGCAACGAACGCTGCCAACACAATATCCTTGTGAGAAGCGCCATAAATGTTGCTATTCAATATCACTGGGAAATTGTTCCTTTGATAATTTTCAAACGCAATGCGTTTCCCCGCCATACACATACTAGCCGCTATACGCAACACTTTCACATAAGGTCTGGTAAGTTTGTGTAGTACTTTTAGTTGTTTATATAAAATAACTGCTATTGAATAATTACTATCAATATTTATATTGGTAGGATAAAATTCATTGATAGAACTCAGTGAATATCCTAAAATATCTAATAGTGGTTTTTCACCCGTTTGTCCTAATAGATTCCTCGCTACAATGCCATACATTTCGCCATTCGTGGAAATTTTTATAGAATCCCTCACAAATTCGTTGTAAGCAACTTTGACTATCGCTAATCCTACGGCAATCACGTCTGCACGCTTTTCTGATATTCCTTTTAGTTTCTTGGCCTTATCAAGATCAAGTCCTCTGATTAGATTGTATATATTTTGAAAACTAGACGTTGTCACTTCATAATTATGAGCCAACTCAAGTGGATAATGCGTTGCTTTCCTGCTGAGTTTGCCTAGTGAATAAAATACTTCTCCAATTCCAATAACTTCAGAATCATCTTCAAGATTGTACAACCAATTCAATTTTTTGAATTCTTTAGTCATTATATTGACCACTTCATCCATTCTAGAATCTGTAGGTTTATCTTTTACTTTTTCTAATAAATTGACTGCACCTAATGGAATGCTAATGCTATTGGTCACCACTCTACGATTGAATTTTACCAGTTGAGTTGAATAATCTCCTATTTGAATTATCACCCCACGCGTCATTGAGAATGAATATAAGATCGCACTGTGCAAAGCAGAAACCTGCTCCTCCTGCGTCAATACTTTGAAATATAATGACACTGTTTTGTACACCTCATCCAAAAAAGCGATCTGATTGCGTGCATTAGCAATGGTAGGATCTGTATAACATATATATTTTTCTATCTTAGCACCATCTACTATCTTCCTATAATTTTTCAAAATAGCAATAGTCTCTTGAATGCGTGCCGGCTTGATGTAGCCATCCCTCTCCATATCTTGAGTAAGTTTCACCGGTTCAATTATTTGCTGTTCAATTGTGAAAAATCCATTTTGAGTATATTTAAAAATTGTTAGTTTTACGTCATTAACATTTAATTCAAAAACCGCTAATCTTTCCATATATTTATCATTTCTCCTTAATAAAAATACTTACTTACTTTTAGCACTTATTTCAATTATAGTCAATACTTTTTTTAAAAAATTTTAAAATTTTTAAATATTATTTAAGGAAATCATTTACTATAAAAAATAGAAATTCACAATTAAAATTTATAATAATTTTATAATTTCAACCTTCAATAAAATTTGGTGAAAATTTTATCTATATTTTTTCAATATTTTTGAATTTAATTTAGCAATTTTTCAATTTCTGGCTCAAACATTTTAAATGCGACATTTTTATAATCAGGGGCAACTTTGAATTTCATAATCTCTTTTGTCACCGGATGGACAAATTCTAACTGATATGCCCAAAGTGCAAGATTCCCAATATGTTCGCTATCTCCATACTTGATATCCGCAAAAATTGGCGTATTCAACTGCTTTGCCATCTGCACTCTTATCTGATGACTACGTCCAGTGATCAGATTGACTTCCATCAAGGATAATTTATTTTTTGTACACAAAAGATTATAATCTAGGATTGCCTCTTTGCTCCCTTCTTCCGTTTGAGGAGCAATATGAACTATGTTGTTTTTTTCATCCTTTTTCAAATACGTTGTCAATCTGTTTTCCGTTTGTTTCGGTCTACCTAAGACAACGCATAAATACTTTTTCTTGAGTTGTTTTGCTTTCAATTCGCTAGATAATCTGCTGGCGGATTTGCTAGTCTTTGCAAACACCATCACTCCGCCTGTCGGCCTATCTAGTCTATGCACTAGTCCTAGATATACGTTGCCAGGTTTTTTGTCTCTAACTTTTATAAATTCTTTAATAATCGAAAGCATATCTAGATCTCCGCTCGAATCTGCTTGAACTGATATATTCTGCGGTTTGATCACCACAATGATATGATTATCTTCGTATATTATCTTTGGCTCTATCATCTCTTCTCCTTGAATATTTTAATTGCGCTACATCCGCAAGGAAGGATCACTCCCTCATCTTTGGTAGGTAGTCCCACTTCATAACTCTGAGTCTCTCCACCCTGAATGGTCAAATTCAAAATATTTGACATCACAATAGGTTGCAAGCCAGTAGTATAACTATTGATTAGAACGAACAATCTATCTTGGCTCAAAACTTTGGCACACAGTTTGACAAAGGCGAAAATATCATTTTCAATCTTCCACGTCTCTCCTTTCGGTCCTCGTCCAAATGACGGCGGATCCATTATGATAGCATCATATTTGTTACCTCTTCTGATTTCACGCTCCACAAATTTGATACAATCATCTTGAATGAAACGAATATTATCTATGTTGTTTAATTTCGCATTTATCTTCGCTATCTCGATCATACTTTTGGAGGCATCTACATGCGTCACACTTGCACCTGCGAGTGCGCATTCAACACTCGCTCCACCTGTATATGCAAAAAGATTCAATATTTTGACCGTTCCTTTTTTTTGTTTTATCAAATCTGTCATAATATCCCAATTCACAGCCTGCTCAGGAAACAGACAAATATGTTTAAAATTCATAGGCTCAATATGGAATTTCACTCCTTTCCTAGAAATGACAAAATTCTTGGGCATACGCTTTGACATCTTCCATTCGCCAGATTTATTTTCTGTCCTGATATATCTAGCATCTACCTCTTGGATAAGTTTTTTATCCGTATTCCAAATAACCTGCGGATCTGGACGCAAAAAAGTATATCCACCGATTTGTTCAAGTTTTTCACCATTCGCAGTGGATAACACAATATAATCAGTCCAATCAGTCGCCAGTTTCATCAATACACATCCAATATCTTTTTCATATCTATAATATCCGCCGAAGATATTATTCCCAATGGTCTACTACTATCTTTCCCATTTTTCGTAATTAAGATAATCAACAATTTCCTATTATTTTCAAAATAATTCATCGCCTCATCGATCGTCAGTTCTTCATCTGCTAGCATAAAGTAATAATCATCTCCCATATCTTGAATGATTGTACCAACTGATGTATTGTCAACAAATTCTTGTAAATTTATTCCATCTGCAAGTTTGTTGCCAAGTACGTTGATAAGTTTCCTACCATTTAAAATACCAATAAGTTTGTCTCCGCCATAAGTTGGCAAATTTGAATATCCTGTGCGTGCCATAAGTTCCATCGCTTTGCCAATACTCATATCTTGATTGATGGTGATCACTTCTCTATTGCCAACTCTGTCAATCGCAAGAGGTGGTTCTGAGATAAGTTCTGCCAACTTCTCAATCTGCACGACTACATCATCGTGTGGCTCGGCAATCACGTATTTCCTATTCCCATTATGAATGATGGCATTCCTTAGCCTACCATAATCAATCAAATCTTCCTCATATTTTCTGACGACAGAATTGAGTACGACACTGCGCCTCACAACATCGCTAAAGGACATACTTCTTTTGAAATCATAGATTGTACGAAGGCTATAATCAATCTGATTATACGCTGAGATAAATCTATCTGCATTAGTTTTTTTCATTATAACTCCTAATAAATTTTAGTAATATTATACAAATTATTTCAACTTTTGACAAATAAAAAAGGAGTATTTACCCCTTTTATTAAACATTATTGTGTTTTAAAGCACTCGATTTTGTAAAATATGAATAGTTTGGATACTTAATCAATACTGATGTATGTATACATTCATAAATGTATTCTGTCTTTGACGGATGATTGATCATATTGTTTTCAATTAAATTGTTTCTTTCCATATCACTAAATCTTTTGTCAAAACGATTTTGCTTGTAAATATTTTGTAAATAATTTGTACTAATACTCTTTATGACTTCCATCACTTCTTTCTGTGCCTTGTGGTCTATTTCCCTTTTGAAATAAATTCCATATTCTTTCGTAACAACATTTCTCAACGTATCCATTATTTCGTGAACAGTGATGAAATTGATCACTTTGAAAACGTCTGGATCAATACGATATAACTCGTCCTGTATCATAATTTTCCCATTCTCGTCGGGCTCTAAATAATCTTCCACATTGATAGCAGGACTATTCAATCCGATCTGTCTTTTATCATCGTTTGAAGAAACTTTGTTCATAATTATTTCTTTATAGTAAGCAACTACCTTATCAAACTCGTTCGTTAAATAAAACAAAATTCTATTCATAATATATGGATATTCATCCTTCAATTTATCTGAAACATAGATTTTGAACGTTTCCAAAGTAATATCTTCATTATTTATCATATTACACCTTCTATTGATTAGTCTAACACAAGATTGACTCGTTGTCAATATGCGTTTAAATTTATAACTAAATTTGATAAAACGCTTGTAAATTAATCTTTTTTCGTGTATAATATATACGAGTTGTACTAGGCGGGGAGCTAGTGGTGCCCTGTTACCCACAATCCACTACAGTGGGGCTGAATGTGCATAAGCGGGATAGACTCGGTTGTGTTGAGTAGTTTTAAAGTATGTTGAGATCAAGGTCTTATACAATATTGCCCTACGAACTATGTCAGGGTCGGGAGACAGCAGCATTAAGAAGGATACAGTATGTGCTGTAAGGTTGCTTTGGTGGAGTGCTTTCAAATTATGCCAGCAGTCGATCTATTTCAATTATGCACGTGCAACTTGCCAACGTCACCTATGAAGCCGTTTGCGGTTTCAAAGGGTGATTTTTTTATTTATCACTATTAGCATTGGACAAATTCAAGACACAAGATGTTATTTATAAAAATCACTTTTTTTCATTCAACGAAGCGGATTTCATTTTTGTTGGCAGATTTTTTGTGTAAAATAAATTTAAAAATAAAGACTTACTCTTTCCTAAGCGAAAACAAAATTTAGATTATAGTTGTACGAAAATGAATTAAATCAATATAGATCAAACTATAATGTATATCTAATTTTTGATTATGTTACGTTTTAAAAATCGGAAACTGAATTTTTCTATACATCAATATAAAATGAAGTTAAGTTCATCAAATGGTAGAAATTATATCTTTATTTAAGTAGTTTTCATTAATCTTTTCAAATTCAAAAATCAAAATTCGTCCTCGACATATTCTTTCTTTATGACGGTATATTTTTCGGCGTATTTTTTCACGAGCGCACGAATAAAGAAGATCAAGGATAAAATCAATGGTATCACAATTATACCCGCATATACAAGGTTTGAATATGCAAAATTATCATTAAAAGCACTGAGCAAAAGCGAATATATTGAACTACACATTCCATACCCGAGATATTCTGCCATATTTTTATATGTGTAGCCTTTGTCCAGATCTTTTGCAGGTAGGCAAACTTGAAGATAATTCATTATGAATACGTGGTTGGCTGGTCTGATACTCGAGAACAAATAAAATAGTGCCAAAGTAATTATAATTGTGACCACATTTATTGGTGCAAATAGATATATCAAGCCCGTACCAACAATTGCTATTATTCCTATCAAACAAAATATTATCAAACTACGTACTCCAAATTTCAATTCATATTTGAACTGAAACTTACTAGCAAGTGAATTGCTTAGTCTATATCCTGCATACAAAATTCCAAATGACCAAAGCGGTATTATTGCATTATCTGTCAATTCCTGCAAATATATCTTCAAAACATTCGAATCTATTGCACACATTCCCCTAAAGATAACACAATAAGCCAACATTGAAATTATAAATGCGGACAAAAAAGTTTTTTTCTTAAAGCTCCTTTTTTTATTTGATTTTTGTTTGTTTGAAGATTCTATATTTTTTGTATTTAAGTCTATGTTCGACTCTTGAAATTTGCTAGGTTCCTTTAATAATAGAGAAAACAATTCTACCAATACCATCACTACAATCGCTGCAATGAAACAGATATATGGATTAAATTGATATATGTAAGTAGCGAAAATACAGCAAATAGCGTCTATGAAATAATATATGCCCAATCCGCCACCATAGATTCTATTGTATTCTTTGTCTCGTTTGACCAAGCGAAGCGTGTCAGAAAGTACAATTGAATTTTTGATATTGCTGATAATCAAAAAGACTGAAAACAATATTTCCGCTATCATAAAAGTGAAAAAGTGCGTCCCAAACATCACTAGCAACAAGAATGCTATTACAAACAAATTCGCAATTTGACTCGCTAGTAGTGGTTTAACTTTATATATTAATTTTGACACCGGCACGCTTAGCACAAATGCGGATAAATAAAGAAGTGAATCAAGGAAAATCGCCTGAGAATAGGATAGACCTTTTACGTTTGTATAAAATAGGATAATGATAGTCCATACAAAAACAACGTCCCAAGTGAAAGCCAAATAAAATGGGTACAATTTGATATTCCTATTCATATAATAATTTTTTCTTTCTTCGTTCATATATCTTGATCAAAATTGTCTTTCTGAAATTTTAGCATAAATTTATAGAAAAAGTAAACATTTTTATTCTTTTTTTCGACTATATTCAATTTTTTTGGTCAAACCTATTATCATATTCAACTACTTAATATTATTAAAATATCATTAAATGAATATTGATTACAATTCAAATTGAGATCTTCATTTCTTTAGTTGATTGGTGCAAATATTAATGTCAAACTTGATTCACTATTTGGTGTCATACAGCGTCCTGCCCTCTTTCACCTCAACCAATAGCGGAACAGTCAATTCTATCACAGATTCCATCTCTTCTGTCAAAATCTTCTTTATCTCTTCGCTCTCTCCTTTCACGCAATCTACCACCAATTCGTCGTGAATTTGAAGTATCAATTTACTTTTTAGATTTTCTTTCTTCATCCTATTATACACTCTAATCATCGCAATTTTGATGATATCGCTAGCACTACCTTGCAACGGAGTATTTTTCGCCACACGTTCAGCAAATCCTTTCACTGAGAAATTGCTAGAATTTATATCGGGGATATGGCGAATTCTACCCATAATAGTGGTGACATATCCTTTTTCGCGTGCTTTCTCAATACATCGATCTCCAAATTCTTTGACTTTTGGATAGATCTCAAGATATTTCTTTATAAATTGCGATGCGTCTTTTTGGCTCATTTTAATATTTTGACTCAAACCATAGGCACTGATTCCATAGATAATGCCGAAATTTACTGATTTTGCCACTCTTCGCATATCAGATGAGACCTCATTTAGTGGTACATTGAAAATTTTACTAGCGGTGGCGGTATGTATATCTTTGCCCGATTTATAATCAGATATCATATTCTCGTCTCCGCTAAAGTTCGCCATAAGTCTCAATTCTATCTGATTGTAGTCTGCACTGACCAATGTCCCTTCTTTAAACGCACTTGAAAACATTTTCCTAAGTGCTCTGCCCTCATCATCTCGAATTGGAAGATTCTGAAGGTTCGGCTCTCTACTTGACAATCTTCCCGTAGACGTAGACCTCTGCATAAAAGTTGTATGAAACTTCCCATCCGTCTGAACATAATTTAGCATCCCATCCAAATACGTGTTGATAAACTTGCTAATTTTCCTATATCTAATCAATTGATTGACTATAGGATGTTGATCCACAATTTCGTTCAGAATTTCAATAGATGTTCCTTTTTTGCCAGAATATTCTATTTTCAATTTGTCAAACAAAATCGTTTGCAATTGCTTTGGACTATTGATATTGAATTTTTCACCTGCTAGTTTGTATATCTTTTCTACCACTTCATCCTGCTCTTGATGATACCCGCTACTCAATGATTTGATCTGAGCAGTATCCACTTTGAATCCTGTCCTCTCCATATCGAACAAAACTTGTACCAATGGTAATTCTATTTCACTATACAGTTTCAGTTGAAGATTTTTGATTAATTTCCCTATATAAATTTCTTTCAAATTGATCAACGCATTTGCTTTTGTATCTGTGGAGATACCATTCAATTTCAGAGCATCGTCTAGTGAAATTTCCCCATCCATTTCGTTTGCTATATATATCGCAAGTGATACATCAAAATAATTATTGATAGAAATATCATAAAAATCCAAGTCGTGCATAGTCGCTTTTGTGTCAAAGCAAATCTTTTGTTTCTGCCCCGACAGCAATGATTTTATCAGGTCGAGATTCTTGTTGAAAACTTCACTATTTTTGTATAATACAAATTCTTTGTCGTTGCAAGCAAAATACATCGTCAATTCATCAGTCAAAAGAGCGAACGAATCGGGAAGATTCTTAATCATATCGTCAAACGCCGATTGAGAACTTATTTCCACTACGTCAGCGTTTTTTGTGATAACCTTTTTTTCTATTTGTATTGGTGCAAAATATTCCTTTCGATTCGTAATTGACCTGAAATCCAATTCTTGCATCAATTCATAAACCTTTTGGCTGAAAGGTAGACGAAATTCAAAATCCTTAAGACTTGCATCAATCTCCACATCCAATTTGATTGTCGCCAATTGATATGACAGATACGCCGTGTCTTTGTGCTCTAACAATTTTTTTTGAATACTTCCTTTGATTTTATCAATATTTTGATATATATTATCCAAACTGCCATACTCACTTATTAATTTTTCAGCGCCAATTTTGCCTATCCCGTATACGCCTGGAATATTATCTGACGAATCTCCCATTACCGATTTCAAATCAATCACTTGCTCAGGAGTCAGATTGAATTCTTGCTTCAACACTTGCCTATCCACTTTCAAAACATTAGATATCCCTCTTTGCGTCAACCATACAGTAGTGTTGTCGTTGATCAATTGCAATAGATCTTTGTCCCCTGTAATTAATATAAATTGTTCATCAAATTTCCTCGTAAGGCTACCGACAAGATCGTCTGCCTCTATCTCCAATTTCTCTAGAGTTTTGATTCCCATAGCGGACAACAATTCTTTCAAAATAGGAAGTTGCTCTGCTAGATCTTCAGGCATTTTGTCGCGTTTGCCCTTATAATCTGCATACAGATTGTGTCTGAAGGTGTGCTTGCCCGCATCAAAAACACAAGCAAAATATTTTGGCTTCTCACTGGTAATCACATTTAATATCATATTGACAAACCCGAATACCGCATTACACGGCTTGCCTGCTAGACTCCTAAGCATTGGCAATGCATAAAAAGCACGATTTATCAAACTATTTCCATCAATTATTACAAATTTTTCCATAGTAATAGTATACCATAAATTTACAAAAAAACAAAAGATAAACTACATTAATTGATTTATATTTAGCAATTTTTTCCGCTACACCAAAATCTGAGTCAGAAGTTCATTGATCTAAGTATTATATTTTCTGAATTTGCTTTCCTTATTTGTTATTTTGAATTATCCAATTCACTAAAAAAATTGTAAAAAACAAATGCACAAAAAAATCAACCAATGAACTCAGGTTGATATATTTATACTGAATTAGGTCAAAAATGAAAAATTAATAAAAAGTGAACGAATTTTAGAATAGAATCTATTTGAAAAAGAACTACAAAACAGGCGTTTTAATGGTGCCGGTGGTCGGGGTCGAACCGACATGAGATTGCTCTCGCAAGATTTTGAGTCTTGTGCGTCTGCCATTTCGCCACACCGGCATAGTTTGATTAAGATAAATTTGTTCGTCTGCACTCTTGATAAATAAGCACAAGACAGGTCTCCTACAAGAACTCGTTCGCAGTAGGATAAGGAACAATCAAGTTTATGCTATCGATTGCGAGTGTATCGAGCAATCCTGCATAATTCGCCGATTGTGACGCGCGTCTGCCATTTGTCGCCCTAAAAATTCAAGAAAATTTTTAGGGAGCCCGACTAGCCACACCGGCATAGTATCAATCTTTGATAAAAATAATCAGCCCTATGGTCATTATCATTCATTTTGTTATCGATGAGATACACGATCATTATTAAATTCAAACGATACTTAGATAGTATACACTATTTTTTTCGTTTTGGCAAGAAGTTTTTTGCATTTTTTTTTAAATATGCTGACTTTATATGTTCTTCACTATAATTGTAGCATATTGAAACAATAATTTTCATAATCATTAAAGTCATTTTTGATTGATTTAATTTTGCACAATAAATGACAAAATTTAATATTTACAACATCTAGTAGGCAAAGATTTTATATTTGATTGTATTACAACGCGGAAAGAGAGGTGGCTATTAGTCTATATTTGACTAAACATTTTATTTTGAGATATCTTATCAATATTTTTCAAAATTCTGAAATCAAGATTAAAAAAATGACAAAATTTGAATTCTATGATATAATAGTCAATATTAAAAGGAAAAAATATGAATATATGGAAAGATTTTGATAAAGATAGAATTAAGCCGGATGATTTCATTGCGTGTATTGAAATTCAACAGGGAGATAAGACTAAATATGAATTAGATAAATCTACTGGGCTACTCATAATGGATCGCGTGCTATACACCAGCACCCACTATCCTATGAATTATGGATTCATTCCGCTCACTTTAAGTGAGGACAATGATCCTTTGGACGTGTTCGTATTGTGCAGTCAACCATTAGAGAGATTGAGTATTGTGAGGTGCTACCCTATAGGCGTAGTGATTATGACAGATATCAAGCAAAAGGATGAAAAGATTATCGCCATTCCTTTTGGCGATCCTCAATACAATGGATATACTGACATCTCTCAATTGCCAAAACATATATTTGATGAATTGCAACACTTCTTATCCGTTTATAAGCAATTGGAGAACAAAGAAGTCAAAGTAGAATCACTGGGTGGCTCACACCAGGCAAAAGAAATAATAATTGAAAATCTAAAAAGATTCAAAAGGGAGTTCAAAAAATAATATTGCATTTTGCAACACTATTTCAATTAAATTTCATTGATTTTATAGCATCTTCAGTATTATTTAAAATCGCACACCAATAAGACGAGTCTTTAAACAAGTCCATTAATAATTTCACAATGACGCGAGTTTTTGTGTTCGCAATAAAATATCAAATATGATTTTTCAATATATCATTAGACAATTATCATAAGATTGTAATACGTTTCAATCTTATCTTTTATATTCTATTTAATAATTAAAAAATTTAGTTTAATAAAATTATAAATTTTTTAGATTAATTATGAAAAATGATAAAATTTTCAAAAAATTGAAAAATATAATGAAAATTTAAAAATAATTGAATTTTTCAGGTCAAAATATCGTTTTTATGAATTTTTTAGGTCAAAATGATTTAGATATTTTATCAATTTATCTCTATCATTTTCTACTTCATTATTTATTACGGCATTCAATAGAAATTGCAAAGCCGATTTTATTTGGGAACTTTCATATCCTAATACGATCATATCATACCCATTCACAGCCAATTGTTTCAGACTAAAACAATTGTTTTCCGCAATTATCTGGTCAGTTAATTTTTTGATATTGTTTAATCTTATTTGCCTATCTCTATGTTTCGGATGCTGACCAAAGTTGTCTCCGATCTGTACCTCGATTAGTTTTTTAAACATATCTTCACCCAATCTATTTAGCCACCTTTTCACCTGCCGAGCATCATCTTGGAGTATAGCATCGTGATATTTCACAAGCGTAAGAATTTGTCTTTTTGATTCATTGTCATATTTCAGGCGATTGAGAATGTTGCGTGCTATCACCTCACTCTTCTCTGCGTGACGATAGAAGTGTCCATTTCCATTTTCGTCCAAACTAAATGATTCGGGTTTGCCTAAATCGTGGAAGAGTAAAGTCAGTCTGACGATTTTATCTTTCACAGAAGAACCGACTGCAACCATTATATGAGTGTAGACATCGTAGATATGGTGAGAATTGCGTTGATCAAAGCCAATACACGGCACGATCTCAGGCAAAATAACTGCAAATATATCAGAATAATTCAGCATTACATCTTTTACATAATCTCCTAGCAAAATTGCATTTAATTCGTTTTGAATTCGTTCGCTTGATATGTTTTTCAATAACAATTTATTCTCTCTCATTGCCAAAATCGTTTTCTCTTCTATGCCAAATCCTAAATTGCTAGCGAACCTCAATCCCCTCAAAATTCTAAGTGCATCTTCCTGAAATCTTTTGTTTGGATCACCTACTGTTCTCAATATTTTATTTTTTAAATCATCTTTTCCGCCATAGTAATCAATCAATTCGGTATTGTAAGCCATCGCATTGATTGTAAAATCACGTCTCAACAAATCTTCTTTCAATGAAGATGTGTATTTCACGTCTTTTGGATGTCGATTATCTTGATACTCTCCATCAATTCTATATGTGGTGATCTCGATTGGCAAATGATTGTAAAGAAGCGTAACTGTTCCATGCTTTATGCCCGTGTCGATTATAGGGAAATCGGCAAAGACACTCTTTACCTCCTCTGGCTTTGCGTTGGTAGTGATATCTATATCTTTGCTATGCTTGTTTAGCAAAAAATCCCTCACGCTACCACCGACCAAATACGCTTCATACCCTGACGTGTTCAGCCTATTCAACACAAATTTCACTTCACTTAATAATTCCATAAAATTATTATATCAATTGAAAATATTTTTTTCAATTATTTTTTAAATATATCAAATATTTATTAATTTTCAATAATTTTCAGCAAAAAGCAAAGAAAATCCTAAAACTTAGGATTTTCTTACTGCTTTACACTTCTTCAAATTGGCTATTATAAAGTTCAGCATAGAATCCATTTTTCTTCAATAATTCTTCGTGGTTGCCCGTCTCTATAATGTCTCCATCTTTCATAACAAGAATGATGTCTGAATTCTTAATCGTAGACAATCTATGTGCTATCACAAAAGATGTCCTATTTTTCGTCAATTTATCCATCGCTTGCTGTATCAATATCTCGGTTCGAGTATCTACGCTACTGGTCGCCTCATCTAAAATTAGCATAGGTGCATTTTCCACCATTGCACGCGCTATTGTCAAAAGTTGTTTTTGCCCTGCGCTGATGTTGGTGTTGTCATCCAATATTGTATCATAACCATTCGGTAATGTCTTGACAAAATGGTCAATACCGCATTCTTTGCAAGCATTGATAATTTGTTCGTCTGTCACATCATCTTTGCTATACCTAATGTTGTCTTTGATACTGCCTTGAAATAACCAAGTATCTTGAAGCACCATTCCGAAGATGTCGTGCACATTTTCTCTCGTGAGTTCTTTGATAGGAATACCATCTATCAATATATCCCCGTCCGTCACGTCATAGAATTTCATCAGCAAATTGACCAATGTCGTTTTGCCCGCTCCCGTAGGTCCGACAATTGCCACCTTTTGCCCTGCCTTGATCTTCGCGGAAAAATCTTTGATGATAATTTTTTCGGGAACGTAGCCAAATTTTACGTGCTTGAATTCTACATTGCCCTTGACTGCTTTGGTGTCGATATGTTGTGTCAAATTCGACTCGTCTTTCAACTCAACTTGTTCTAAAAATTCGTGCACACGCTCACTAGCCGCTGCCGCCGATTGAAGATTCGTCACACCTTGTGCCATCTGCGCTAATGGCTGAGTAAACAATCTAATATATATCATAATCGCTACGATCACTGCAAAATCTATCATTTTGTAGTACACTAACACTGCACCTACTACGCAAACCACAACATAGCCAAAATTCCCAATAAAATTCATCAGTGGTTGCATCAGTCCCGAATAAAATTGAGATTTCCACGCACTTTTATATAATCTAGAATTTTCCTTATTGAAGATCTCTTCGGTCTCCTCTTCTGCATTATAGGCTTTGATTATCTCTTGACCAGAATATGTCTCCTCTACAAGTCCATTGACTTCACCCAATACCGCCTGTTGCTCTATGAAATATTTTTGAGATTTGGATATGATCAAGATCATTAAAGCAAAGCCAATGATAGTAGCAATCACGCCAGATAGAGCCATAATCCAATTGGTGACGAACATCATAATTAATGATCCTATAAATAGTGCAAACGCCCCTACTAGAGTGCTGACCGAATTGTTTAATGCCTGACCTATGGTGTCAACATCGTTCGTCACTCGGCTTAGCACTTCGCCATAACTGATGCTATCAAAATACTTCAAAGGTAATTTATTGATCTTATTAGAGATCGCTGAACGCAAATTTTGGCTGACTCTTTGATTGACTGTTGCCATAATGAAACCTTGAAAAAAGTTTGCAAAATACGCTACGATATACAATATTACAAGGAAGATTGCCAATCTAAATATACTATCTAGATTCACTTTCCCTTCAGTGTTTAACCATATTGAAAGAGCACCATTTTGATAACCTATCCCAATTCCCTCAACCTCAGAACTGGAGAAATTCACAAATTCATTTTCTTCAATTACTGAAAATTTTTCACTTCCTACAAATTGTGTGACAGTTTGATCTCCTGTTGAAATTTCAAGCAAAACTGTGACTAGATCGTCCGAACTGTCTTGATTGTTGAAATCTTCAAATTGCAACAAAAATGTGAAATTTTCACTTTCAATACGCACTTCTTTTTCAGTGCGCAAAGCAGACATTTGTTCGTCTGTCAAATCTATATTTACGCTGATTCCTTCTTCTATCAGATCTGTCATTTTGCTGAGTCGATTAGGTCCGATCAATGTGCATACCGTACTTAAAATTATTAGCACTATTGCTATTATTATTATGAATAGATACGGTTTCAATGATGTCATAAGTTTTCTTATTGAGTCCTTGAAATTCTTTGCCTTTTCTACATTATTCATTCTACCTCGCATTTTTCAATTCCTCCTCGCTTAGTTGAGACAAAGCAATTTCTTTGTATATCGCACAATTTTTCAAAAGTTCGCTATGCGTGCCCTTACCTACAACATTTCCCTCATCTAATACAATGATCTCGTCCGCGTCTTTAATCGTACCTATACGCTGTGCCACTATCAAAATTGTCGTATCTTTGAATTCTTCATTTAACGATTGCCTCAACGCTTTATCCGTCTTGTAATCAAGTGCTGAAAATGAATCATCGAATATCAAAATCTCAGGTTTTTTTGCTATTGCACGTGCGATGGATAGTCGTTGCTTTTGTCCCCCGCTGACATTCTTCCCGCCTTGACTAATCCGAGAGTGAATCCCGTCACTCATCTTTGAAACAAATTCTGAACTCTGAGAGATATCTATCGCTTGTTTTACATCTTCACTTTCCAAATTGTCATCTTTGCTCCCCAAAGTGACGTTTGACAAAACGCTACCTGAGAACAAAATCGCCCTTTGCGAAACATATCCAATCCTATCGCGAAGATCTTTCAATTTGTAATCTTTCACATTTTTATTGTCTACCAAAACTTCACCCTCAGTAGCATCATAAAAACGAGGTACTAGATTGATAAGAGTAGATTTACCACTTCCAGTCGATCCAATGAATGCAATAACATCACCTTTCTTGCATTTGAAATTGATATCTTTCAATACATATTCATCTGCATCCTGATATTTGAAACTTACATTTTTGAACTCTACCATACCCTTGTCTAGATCTTTGACGTTGACGCCATCACCATCCAAAATTGTAGATTCGGTATTCAACACCTCATTAATACGCTTTGCCGATACACTCGCACGTGGCAACATAATGAATACAATAATAAGTAGCATAAACGACATCACAATTTGTATTGCATACGAACTAAATACCACCATATCTGAGAAAATTGTCAATTTGTCTGGCGTAAAGGCGGAATTGATCAAAAACGCACCTATCCAATATATAGAAAGAGGCAATCCGCTCATCACTGCATTCATTAGAGGATTTAGCAAAGACATAAATCTATGTGCGGTCAAATTTGTATTCGTGAGTTCAGTGTTCGCCCTTTCAAACTTTTCAGTCTGATAATTTTCCGCATTATAGGCACGCACCACTCTTAATCCTGTCAAATTTTCACGCGTGACTCTATTGATATTGTCGGTCAAAGTTTGCATCTTTCTAAATTTTGGCAAAACTATCGAAATGATTGTAATAACTGCCACTATCAATATACAGACTGCCACTGCGGTAGCAATAGACCATTGATAACTTTTTCCACTGATTTTCACTATCGCCCACACCGCCATAATAGGAGCCTTTATTAGTGCAGACAAACCTATTACTATAAAAAATTGTATTTGAGTGATATCATTTGTTGAACGTGTGATCAGACTCGCTGTCGAAAAACTTTTGATTTCGCTTGATGAAAAACTCTGCACCTTTGCAAACAATTCTGACCTAATCTTTTTCGATACTCCAGCAGAGACTTTCGCTACTATATACCCCACGACTATTGCACAGATAGCACTAGTGATTGCACAAACTAGCATTTTTGATCCAGCCAACAAAATCTCGCTGATCATATTGCCCTCTGTTTGAATGAGGACTGTGATTTCACTCATATAATCTGGAATCTCTAATTCCAACCAAACTTGAACCATTACCAATAGTACAATCAAAATCATACTTAGCCATTGTTTTTTGTTCAGTTGCCTACAAATCAATTTAAACATACCATCTCCAAAATAAACCTAAATAATATAGCATAAAATTAGTTGAGTTGTCAACTAAATATAAGTTTATTTTATAATTCATTTTCATAAAATAGAACTAAATACTTTAAAATTAACATAAATTATAATTTTTAACTAGCATTACATCGTTTATAAAATATGTTTTGTGATATAGCACAATATTTTATAAATTTAAAATTATAGCAAAATTTGTTCAATTAAAGTAAAAAATCACCTTAACTAATATGTTTTTTCAAAAATACTTAACTTTTTGATACATTTTAGTGAGGGTGATTTTGACGTTTCATTTCGATTGATTTTATAACATTAATGAATGAATTAATGATTTATTGGATTATGTATAGTAACTTTTTAGATAAATTGCATATCAATAATCGCTATAATCTTTTTTGTCCAAAACTCCAGCAATTATAATGGTTTTGAGTTCTGGCGAAAGGGAGTCAATCTCTTCTGCTATAGTTTTTTGCACATCGGTTCTCGACCATCTTTGGTGTGATTTGAATTGATCATAATCTTCAAATTTAAGATCGGGCAACTCCTCTTTTCGCTTAGGAGGTGTAATTTTTTGCTTTTTATCCTGCAAATATGACTTGAAATCATCTGCAGTGTATGTTGTTTCGTCGTTTAGTTCAACTTGTTTTGGTTCCTCTTTCTTTTCTGGATTTAATTCTATAGGTTTTGTCTCTACAGGGCTCTTTTCAGCCTGAGGCACACTAACGCTCTTTTTCTTTTTCAACTTGGGCAAAATAATAAATAACGCAACTATAGGAATTAAGCAAGAGATTACTATTATCGCTATCTCAATATTGCTCATATTTATCTCCTAAATTTTATCTATTTTCGTCAGATCTATTTGGTCTATCTGATTTTTTATCTTTTGCATTGCCAATTGAATTTCTCATATTCGTATCAGCGGTTAAATTTTGTAGTTTATAATAATCCATTATGCCAAATTTTCCGTTCTTCATCGCTGTAGCCATCGCTCGATGCACCTCGCTCTCTGCAGCCAATACCACAGCCTGCATTTCTTGCGTTTTTGCCTTATTTTCTTGCTCCAATGCCACTGCTTGTGCTCTCCTTTCCTCTGCTGATGCCTGGCTAATTTTTTTCTTCGCTTCTGCCTCTTCTATCTTCAATTTTGCACCTAAATTTGCCCCTATGTCCACGTCGCAAACATCAATTGATAGTATTTCATAGGCGGTCTGCCTATCTAGGTGATCTGCTAGTATAGTCTTTGAAATGATTGAAGGGTTTGCCAAAATCTCTGTATGAGTATTCGCTTTGCCTATTGCCGTGACGATACCCTCACCTACACGTGCCAGTATAGTCTCGGTATCCGCAGTACCGATCTGACGATCTAGCCTTGCTCTGACAGTCACTTGTGCTATTGCTTTCACTTGAATACCATTTTTCGCCATCGCCTCTATCCAGTTCGTACGAATCACCTTTGGGGTGACGCTTGTCTTCACTGCTTCCACCACATCACGTCCTGCCAAATCTATAGCCTTTGCCTGCTCTAGCGTCAAATCCATTTTGGCACTATTGGCAGCAATCAGCGCATCCACAACTTTTTCAATATCTCCGCCAGCCATTAGATGAGTCTCCAATTCTGCTATAGGAATTTTCAACCCAGCCTTTTGAGAGATGATGTATATGTTGACCAATTTTTTATAATCAACCTTTCGCATTTTCATACCAATGAGACGAAACATTGATACGTGTGCTCCGCTAGCAAGTGCTCTAAACCAAATATTGATCGGCACAATAAGCACTATTGCTACAATCACTACGACTATGCACGAAATGACTATAGTTAAAGTAGCCCACAAAGGGAATAACAACATTGAATTCATAATTTTCTCCTTATTCAAACCATTTTCTGACAATAATGGTATTATCTTTGATTTCAACCACTTTGATGTGTGCACCGTCCTCTATGTAAGAATTTCTCGATACGACATCGTATAATTTTCCATTAATCTTTGCTTTGCCTCCCAAATTGAGCACTCCTACAGCCCGTCCAGATTTTCCTACCAACTTTTTCAATTCTTTGTCAACTTTGTTGTAATCTTTTGATAATGACGAACTTGTTTCGAAAAGTCCTGTTCTACCTAATATGCCGTACTGTGCACTAAATATCATAAAGGCAAATGCGACGATGAAGAAACCTAAGACTAGTAATATCAAGACTAATGATTGGGTCAAATTCAAGCCCTCACATATTCTGACGACAATGCCTGCAATTATAGAGATAATACCTGTGATTCCAAAAAAGCCAAATCCTAGAATAAAGACTTCTACCACCAAAAACACTAATCCCAAACATAACAATAACGCAGGTATCCAGCCCATTTCTGTGAAAATTTCAGCAAATTCCATAAGTTCTCCTTATATTAGAATTATACAACCAAAACGTGTTTCCGTCAATACCCTTTTTCAATTTTATACTTGATCAAATATGATATACTGACACAAACAAAATGTTTTTCAATTGAGATTTAGATAGTTGAATATTCTATTTTTATTTCAAAACTAAATATATGATGCGTGTTTTACTGGATAAAGAGATTTTTGTATAGACAAAAATAAAAAACGAAATCTCTTCGATCTCGTTTAAATATCTTCATTAATATGCTTGAATTTCTTTGATGTAATGACTTTTTTGAGTATTAAAAATACAAAAAAGAGTGCAAACATAACAATGCAAATTATTATAACCACCATTTGAACCCTACCTTCTACGAAGAAAGACACGGCTAACAGTATGATCGCGGACAAAAATGATATTATCATTAAAATTTTGAATATATTTAATAATTTATCATAATTTTTTGTTTTTTCCTCATATTTCTCTACATCTTCAGGCATTATTAGATTCTCTCTAGGTTTGGTATAATCTCTTAATTTCGCTCCACAATTTGAACAAAACTTTCTATCATTTCTGTTTTCTTCCCCGCATTGATTACAAAACATTTTTTCTCCTTTTGATTCTTATATATTTTATAATACAAAAATATCTTGCGTTTGTCAAATATTTATTGTCAATCTTATGTTCTAATCAATTTAGCGTCCTAATAATATTAATACGATTATATATTAATGCGGTATTAATACAAATTTTTAAAATTTTATTTAGATATATTTTCACTATGATTTTTCAAAATATTAAATTTTTCAATTGATCAGCATTTTATATAAACTTATTATTTGATTTTAGCGTTAATCTTATTGTCCCTATAGTAGTAGAAGAAATATTGTTGAGCGTATCCGCTAAGGTCTTTGTATCGTGCAGTCAGTTCCTGCGTGATCTTTTTTCTATCCGTAGTGTTCGTATGCGTTAGATCATTATAAACTTTGTTGATCCAAGTATCTACTGGGAATACGTCTTTTACCCCTAAACCGAACAGCATTATACAATTCGCCACCTTTTCTCCCACGCCTTTTAGTGATAGCAAAAATTTGAATTGCTGATCTTTTTCTTCGGACTTCAAATTTTCAATATCTACATCTGCGAGTCTTTGCACCGTCATATACATCTGTTCTGCCCTGTAGCCAAGCCCCGCCTGTTTAAACTGCTGAATTGTGACCTTTTTGAGTTCGTTTAGAGTAGGAAAAGCGTAATAACTTCCCATATATTTTCCAAAATGTTGGCACAAATATTCAATAGAATTTTTGATACGCTTGATATTGTTGTTCGCAGATATGATAAAACTTATTATGATCTCGTACGCATCATTATTGATTATTCTAATGCCCGATCCATAATCCACTGCAGATTTCAAAAATTCGTCCTTTCTCAACTCGTCTTTTATCTTTGAGTAGTCTCTATCAAGGTCAAAAAAATTGTAAAAATATTCTACATCATCTGTGTGTATCTCAATCTTTTCGCTATCCCAAGTGATATAGGCAAATTTATCCGTCGAATACACTTTCGCACTGTTACCATCGATGACGAAACGAAAAATTTGACCGCAATTCAATGTTTGAATTACATCGAAATCGTATGGATGAGTGATGACTATCTTGTCACTATATTTTATAATTTTCATAATTCCTTCTTTTCAATCGTATTTTGAATAAATTTCGCGTGAACTTATATGGTTTGTAGTGTCTATTCAATGTCCGTAGAACGAACTATAGATTTTAGATTATTTTTGTCAATATACACTTAGTTTGCTTTAAGATTTTAATTTGCAATATTTTAACAATCTTTAAATCCAATTGAGCAAAATATATGTCAATAAATTTATCAAAAAGCATACCATACTAGGAGATTGTGGAAACTTTTAAAAAAAACTTCCGAAGAAGTTTTTCCCATTTGAGTTGAATGGTGTAGAACACTCCAACATTTTGCCGAATCAAAAGACACGCTGATTTATAAATAATTTTACGTTATTTATTTATTTTCTTTTCCATTATGCGTGTTTGACTCTTCACTCTTGATTTGTTCATCATCTACAGGTGTCTGAACCGATCCTGAATTGTTCACAAACTCTTGAATAATAGTCCTATCTTTCTTGTCCATCATGACAAATGCCACAATCAATCCTATTATCCCAACCAATAATATTGCCATAACGATGTACCAACTCGAATATACAAAATACATAATTTCTCCTACCAATTCAATAAAGATTATCAATATAATAACAGTTTTTTGAAAAAATGTCTAGCAATCTACAAAAAAAGTCCTTAATGAAAGGACTTGAAATTATTTGTTGCTTGTTTTCTTTGCAGATGTGGACTTTGACGTTTGCTTTGCACCTGCAGATTTCGATTTCGCACTAGCAGTTTTCGCAGTCGTCTGTTTCACACTCGTTGACTTTGATTTTACCCCAGTAGATTTCACACTAGAAGATTTTGTTGTGCTAGTCTTGACTGATTTCGTCGACTTTGACGCTATAGCCACAACAGGAGTCATATCCTCTTTCGACACTGATTCTTCGACTACAGGAGTTGAGGTCTTGACTGGACGTGACGTCTTTGCGGTATTAGTTTTTGAACTTGTTGCACTTTTGGACGTGCTAGATTTCTTCGTACTTTTTGTCGTAGTTGATTTCGACTTGCTCGTGCTAGATTTCTTTGCACTCTTGGTCTTCACTGGCTCTGAAATGCTAACTTCCGCGCT
Organism: uncultured Clostridia bacterium; assembly: GCA_944383415.1. Taxonomy (GTDB): domain Bacteria; phylum Bacillota; class Clostridia; order Christensenellales; family UBA1242; genus Onthoplasma. The sequence goes on from CALWPK010000010.1 coordinate 33,783, forward strand.
GACCTCTTTCGCCGAATCTCGTAAATTGGAATTATCATTCTGCTCCTCAGATTGAACAGATTGATCTGCTTGGTCATAGATGGTGTCTGACGGCACAATATTTTTTTCCATCTGCTCACTCTCTACTGACAAAACTTTTTCCTGGAAATCTGCCATTATTTTTTTGTCTCGCTTGTCCATCCATATAAGCAAAACAACCAGCCCAACGATAATGACTGCCAAAATTAAAACTATCCACCACCAATTATCTGCTAAAAAATCCATAATTTTCCCCTTTTAATAAGAAATTTAGTTAAGATAATTATATATTATCAAATGAAAGACAAATAGGCAAATGTTTTTGCTATATTTTATACAAATTTCTACAAAATTTTTTTATATTCAACATATTGATTTTATCAATGTGTAATTGAAATCATAAAAATTATCATCAATGATTATTTATATACATTTTATTTTCATTTTTAAGAATATATAACGAATGAGAGGTCAATATTTATTTATAGCAATGTCAATTTAAAATTTCAATATCTACCTTATATCTCATCATATATTATTCCTATTTCAATTGAAAAAATGTATATTCGATTATGGCAGATGAAAACACATTTAGATTTTAATAAACAATTATTTTCCACATCAAATAATGTCAATAAGTTGATTCAAATTTTCATCATATAACCCGACATATAAAATGTCAAAATTGAATGTACATAATCTAACTAAACTTCGCATAGAAAAGAATATTTTAATCGAAAATTTCAATTAAAGCAAAAAAAATAATCAGATTAATCTCTGATTATTCTGTATGATTTATCATATTTTTTCAATTAATTCATAGCAATATGCAAAGTATTCCGCCTTTGCCTTCATTTACAATACGAGATAGTGTGCGTCTAAGTTTGTTTTGTAGATTCACTGGCATTGAAGTCAATTTGTTATTCAATCCTTCATTCACTAGACTTTCAAGAGACTTGCCGAACATATTTGTTTGCCATATTCCTTGAGGATTGTTTTCGAATTCTTGTAGCAAATATTTCACCAACTCTTCACTCTGCTCATACCCTCCCATAATCGGGCTAACTTCAGTCTCTACATCCACTTTCATTATATGCAAACTTGGTGCTTGTGCACGCAATTTCACACCGCATTTTCCACCCTGACGAACAATCTCTGGCTCTTTCAACTCCATTTCGTCAATCGTAGGAATGACTATACCATAACCCGTTTCATTGACTTTATCCAGAGCAGTACTAATCTTATCATATTTTTTCTTGGCGGTGGTCAGGTCCTTTAGGCAATTTACTAGTTCGTAATCGTCCTTTATTTCCATTCCGCAACTATATGAAAGCACCTTATAGAATAGGTCAGGTTTCGGCACCACCTCAAAACTGATAGCACCACTTCCCATCTCGACGCTAGTGTTTAAAATCGGTTCAAAACTCTCAGAATTTTCAAAGAGTATTTTGTTTGTATCATACTCTCCAATGCGTCCAGCATCATCGATTGATTCCATAATGGTATCCAATATCTCTTTGACAGTAGGATTGTCTACAGGCAATGGTTTTAGCCATTTTGGTATCTTGATATTCACCACCTCTAGAGGAAATTCTTTCAATATCTCTGTCATAATTTTATCTACATCCTCCTTATTCAATTCATTCACGTTCATCACTAAAACAGGGGCTTGATATTCATTTTTCATATTGTCAGCCATTTTCCTCACATTTTCTTCCTCTGGCGTGCTCGTGTTGAGAATTATCACAAAAGGTTTTCCCGTTGCCTGCAATTGTTTGATCGTTCTCCTTTCTGCCTCTACATAATTTTCTCGTGGAATATCTGTGAAACTTCCATCTGTTGTAACTGCTATAGCGATAGTGCTATGGTCTTTGATCACTTTTTCTGTGCCAATTACAGCTGCCTGCACAAAAGGAATTGCCTCTTCGCTCCAAGGGGTTTTGACAAGTCTTGGTTTGTCATTTTCAAACGCTCCAACTGCACCGTCAACCATATATCCCACCGAATCTATCAAGCGAACAGACATAATCGTGTTGTTTATTTTGATTTTGACCGCTTCGTTAGGTACAAATTGAGGTTTTGTCGTCATCACCATATTGCCCGCGCTCGCCTGAGGCAACTCATCATTTGCCCGTGCCCTATCGTGTTTGTTGGCAATGTTATCCAGCACAAAATTTTGAATAAACTTTTGTATAAAAGTCGATTTCCCACATCTAACTGGACCTACCACGCCAATATAAACATCTCCATTCGTGCGTTTTGCAATGTCTAAGTAGATGTCTGAATTTTTGTCCATTTAATCCTCCAATCTAACCTAATCTATGCGTAGTCTAGTTCATTTATGACAATCAATTGAGAATAATGCAAACAATTGTAAAATGTAAATTTATGACATTTTTAGTCTTAATATACGGTTATATGTAATGTTTTCAAAATTTTATACTTTTAGCGAATTTCTTGAATAGATATATAAAAAATTCTTTTTAATGTTCTAAAATTTTTGACAAGAACAAACATTAAATTCTTATATATTTTCAATTTCTATATGAATTTTTCAAAAAAACAAAAGTGGAATCCACTTTCGAATTTTATACCAAAACTATTTGACTTCAATTTATACAAAATTTTCATACTCTACAATCATCTTAAACCTGTATGAGTATCCTTAATACTATAAGATTAATTGCTATCTTTTTTCTTGTCTCCTAAATTAAAGGCTTTCATTATTTCTGCTAGACTCATTGTTGGATGCAGTGCTTCTTGGAAATCAAAACCGCTAGAGGATACTTTAGCAGATGCATCTTCGCTAGATATTTCCTTCCTTTCTTCCACCGAGACCTTTTTTGTATCAAAACAATCTATTATATTATGCAACAATTTTTTGATAGGATCATCTACCAAAGGCTGTTTTTTCACATCAAACGCGAGACTATTGTTGCTCTTTTCTTTCAAATCGTTAAACACCATCGACTTGAACTTGTCCGACATCTCTTTTAATTTCGAATCTTTCGCAAGTTCAGGATAGCGAACATATAGTTCATTGATAATCTGTTCCATTCTAAGATACATAAGTCGAGTACGCTGAATATCTAGCAAATACAATTTCTTCCTGCTAGCCTCCAACTGATTTGCGTGTTCCATACTAGCGATAATGGCACTAGAGATAGACTGTTCTTTCTTCTTATAGTCCTCTACCACCGATTTTAAACTGGAAATAGTTTGTCTTTGCTCCAAAATGGTAGCCTCGAGTTGTTCTATTTTGTTTTGAAGTTCGTTATCTTTCTTTTCCATTATCTTTTCTCCTTTTCTTTGAAAGCACAATATTTACTATAAAATATCCAACAAACCATACAATCAATAATCCGATCATCCACCACAGATTTATGAGTTTCTGCACATACAGCAATGAAATCAAACCAAAACCTAAGAATAGGACGAACAATTTCAACTGTAATTTATCTTTGAAATACCACGCTGTACACAAACTGGCAATTGAGACTGCAAACAAATAGTATGGCCAAAATTGATTCACATCAACATCATAATAGACTTGGAAAAAGTATAACATAAAATTGAGTATTCCGCAAATGAATAGCACCACTCCAAAGAACATACTACTGTCTAATTTTAGACTAAATGCACGAACAATCAATAAAATACCTATCAAAATCAAACTCACCGCAAAACTTATTCTAAAAAATGGAAAATTGATTGGCGTTAAATCCAAGATAAAACAAACTATATTCACAATTAGCACTGAGTAATATAAAATTTTAGACTTTTTGCCCATCGTTTAACCTCAATTTCTTTTTGTATTGATTGACTACCAACACCACTAAACCAGCAATCACCAAAAATATACTCAACAGTTGCGAAACACGGATTCCTGTCGTGCCAATATATAGCGAGTCTGACCTAAGACCTTCAATAAATGCTCTACCTATACCATACCAAATGAGATATGACGCTGTGGTAGTGCCTGTGACTTTTGAAGAATAATATATTTTGATCAATATTATCACGCCAATGAAATTCCACAAACTTTCATAGAAAAATGTCGCCTGATACCATGCCTGTTTGTCCTCTATCCAAACAGCGAAAGGGAACCATTGCAAATTTTCATTCGCGATCAAATTTCCATACGCTTCTTGATTGAAAAAATTTCCCCATCTGCCGATCGCCTGCCCTAAAAGCAAACAAGGAACACAAATATCACATATTACACCTAAAATCTTGACATTTTTTTTGATTGCACAAAAAATGATGACTCCAATAAGCCCACCTATGACACCACCATAGATTGCAAGACCGCCTTGTCTCAAATCAAATAGTTCCCAAAATGAATAATTGTATTCATAGAAGAAACAATAGTACAATCTAGCCCCTACGACTGCACAAGGAAGAGCGATCAATGCAAGCAATATTATATCGTCACTTTTGATTCCGTGCTTTTTCGCAAGTTTTGAAGCAAGGATGATGCCAAAAAGCATTGAAAGAGCCATAATCAAACCATAAAATTTGATTTCAAAATCGCCAATATAAAAGCCGTCTGATGGTATATAATACAAATTCATAACATTATTATTATAAGATTAGTTGAAAATAAAAGCAACTATTTTTCAATTCTTGTTCGGATTATATACGATTGCTTAAAAAATACTAAATAATGCTAAAATTATCAATTAAACATCATTTTTATTATATGTACGAATTAGTATAAATGTATTTAATGATCAAATATCCGACAATTAATCTGCTCCCTTATTTAAACAATTGGTATAAATTTTCATATATCTTATTATGAAATATTTTGGAACAGATGGAATTCGCGGTGTGATCGGCGTCGATCTAAACAAACGAAAAATAAAAAAAATAGCAAAAGGATTAGTTCGTTTTTATAGCAAATACAAATTAAAAAAGATCTTATTGGTGGGAAACGATTCTAGAATCAGCAGTGATTATATCCTATCAATTTTTTCGTCTGTGATATTGTCTTGCGGAATTCAAATAGACAATATTGGAATTTGCTCTAGCCCTTGCCTTGCTTTTGTTGCTAAGAAATTCAATTATCCGCTGGCGATGATGATAAGTGCCTCTCACAACAGCAGTGAATATAATGGTATAAAATTTTTTGATACAAATGGTGAAAAAATCAGTGAAAAAACAGAATTGATTTTAGAAAAATTGATAGATACAAAAAATTGGAAATACGAGAAAAATTTTTCCACTCAAACAAATGTTGAGTATTTAAAAAATTGTTACATAACGTATCTAAAAGAAATGAAACATTTTGATTTTCCAATCATAATAGATTGTGCCAACGGTGGAGCGTGTGACATTTCTAAAGCCGTGTTTGAAAAATCAAAGTTTATCAATTCTAATTATGACGGATTGAATATCAATCTAAATTCTGGTTGTACCAACATAGAGTTTTTGCGCACACTATGTATAAAAGAGAGAAAAATTGGAATTGCACTTGATGGAGATGCCGATCGTATCACAATCGTGGATGAAAATGGAAGTCTAATCACTGGTGATAAAATCTTGTATATTTTATCAAAGTTTTACTTGAAAGGATCGGACAAAATCGTAGGCACGATATATTCAAATACTGGCTTAGAAAAATCTTTGAAATCTAGAAACATTGAATTAATTAGAGCAAATGTTGGAGATAAAAATGTGTACGAAATGATGAAAAAAACAAAGTCAACTATTGGAGGAGAAAATGCTGGACATATTATTCTCAGACAATACTTCAATACTGGGGACGGATTGTTGACAGGAATTGTGATCTGCAATATTCTAAACATCTCCAAATCATCTTTGCGCGAATTGCTGATAGATTACAAACAATATTATCAAGCAAACGACTCCATAAGACTTGATAGCAAGTTCAAATTGAATGAAGACTTGAAATTGATAATTAATAAGTACGAACGAAGTAATGTACGAATAATCATCCGCCCTAGCGGTACAGAACCAATACTTAGGATTTTGGTTGAATGCGAGCAAAAAGAGATTGCAGACAGCATTTTGAAAAAGTTGAAAAATTATATAAACAGCAGTATAGGCATTAAAAATTAAAAAAATTTTTAAAATCTTTCAATATTTACACATATTTTGCTATTTTTATTGTCTAAAAACAAAATTTTTGATATAATTACAATATGAACTATGTTTTAACAAAAGATTGGAGCGAAATTTTAAAGTCTAGATTTTCGAGCGAATACAAGCACAAACTTTTTTCGTGGCTCGAGAATGAATATGCTAGTCACACCGTCTATCCTCCGAAAGAAAAAATTTTTAACGCACTCAATTTTGTACCCTTGCAAAACGTCAAAGTAGTGATCATTGGACAGGATCCATATCATATCAAAGGTCAAGCAGATGGACTGGCGTTTAGTTGCCATAACGGCACGCCTCAGCCAAGTTTGAAAAATATTTTCAAAGAAATAAGCACAGATCTCAACATCCAAATGTCTGACTCCACAGACTTGACCGCTTGGGCAAAACAAGGTGTGATACTTTTAAACACTAGTCTTACAGTTATAGAACATTTGCCCGCGTCTCATTCAAACGAATTGTGGCACACTTTCACTCGTGAAATTGTGAAAATTTTGAACGAACAAAATTCCCCAATCGTCTTTATGCTTTGGGGCAATCACGCAAAATCTTTCATCCCCCTTTTGAATAATCCAAATCATTTGATTTTAACTGCCAGCCATCCAAGCCCATTTTCCGCCCACTCTGGATTTTTCGGATGCAAACATTTTAGCAAGTGCAATGATTTTTTGATTAGCAAAGGATTGACTCCAATAAATTGGCAAATTTAACTTTGATTTTGCTATTGATTTTTCCATTTAGATGATATATAATGTCGATATGGGAATTTTAGAATTCGTTATCGGAATATTTATTTTAGGAATGGCATTTTTACCTATAAAGTTGTAATTGCTAGAAATGTTTTAAGACGAAATGTCTCAGTTTTTTTATGAAAAATTTTGGATATTGATTATATCCTTTTTAGGTATCAAATATATTCTTTCAATTTTGGTATCAAAATTTATCTTATAATATTTTTATTCGCCTATTTATGTAAGTATAAAATTTAGCCAAATATACATCCGATATTGAAGTGAACCTCGTATGGATGACTATATTTGGCGTTTTTTTGCTAACAAATTAGACGATATTGAAACAAACGCGTTGTTATAATCCATCCGAAATGATCACATCTTAAAAAAATTGAATGCTTTAACGAGATTTCAACAATTGCCTAAATTTGTTAACCTTTCCAATCATATCAAATTATAGATCAAATAAATTCAATATCCTACCAACATTCATTGTCTATCTATTCAATCAAAACAATAGCAACAGCATATTCCTTACAGTGCGAGATGCTGACATCTATTTGATTTTTATGTTTTTCTCTTAAAATAGAATCAATGAATTTAGTGCGGTTTATATATGGTTTGCCAGAATCTGTGTGCAAAATTTCAATTTCCTTATATACAATTCCATCGTCATCTAGTGCTTTCACAAACGCTTCTTTCGCACAAAAAAATCCGCAAAACCGCTCTAACGAATTTTCAAAACTCTTTGCGTATTTGATCTCATTGTCTGTGAAAATTCTCGAATATCCCTCGTCAGTCCAATGTTCAAATCGATTTATTTTTTCAATATCTATTCCTATCATATTTCCTCTCTATTTAGTAAATTAATTTTTTGTTTTCTACCAATCAAGATTCTTCCAAATCCAAATTCGCAAGATCCCACAAAACTTTTTTGATCGTGTCCCAAGCATATCCGAGATAGTATAACCTTCTAGTCAGTTTCTCACAATTCTCCTTGTTGATCTCTTTGTTTTTCAAAAACTTTTTTGCATTGACAAAACAACTATTATAATCATCAATATCCGCCAATGACTCGTCTATATAATCTTTACTTACGCCAGATTTTATCAACTTTTGTTTCAGTCTCATTTTGCTAGTTTGCATATTGGAGCGAATGTACGCCTTCGCGTATTCGCTATCGTCAATTACTTTGTATTCTTTCATCTTCATTATTACTTCATCTATCGCGTCTAAGGTGAAATTTTTTTTCAACAAATATTCTTTCGTTTGCTTTTCCGTCTTCACCCTCGTGCTAAGATATTTCATTGCCAAATTTGTTGCAATTAATATTTCACTTTCTCTCAATGCTTTGAAAAACAGATCGGATTGAATATCACTTCCAGACAATGAATATTTTACTATTATGTCACTGTGAAAAATGAATTCACCTGCGTCAGTCGTGATGACAAAAATATTAGGATTGTTTTTTGACTTCAATTTAATGTCTTGAATTATCATATATTGATTATAACAAATATTCAAAAAAAGTGTTGAAATTTTTATAATTTATTTTTATTAAACAGATAAATTGATATAAAGAATAAAAAATAACTTGTTTTGTAATAAATAAATTGTTATTTTAAAAAAATTGTTGAAAACACCTTTTATATATGCAAAAATATTCATATATTAAAAAATTTTCAAAATTTCAAGAAAAAAACACAGTTTTTCAATAATTTTTTATAAATTTTATAGATTTTTTTAATTTTCGCTCAATATTGATGCCACATTTTTTGTTATTTGAAAAATTATTAATTGATAGATTTTTTAATTTATTTACAAACCGCAATAGCGTAATATTGAGATTAATAATTTTTATCTAAATTCACAATATACATTTTTCAGTTTTATGCGGTGGTCTTTATTCAATTCTAAAATTTTATAAATTACGTTATATTATAAGATGAGATAATCCGAATGCTAGAATCTTAAAAACTAATATTTTTTTGAAAAAGATTTTATTAATTCAATTATTTGTGATATAATAGAAATTACAAAGGAGAAATTATGAAAATAAAAAACATAGACGCTTATGAAGTGATAGATAGTCGTGGTAATCCGACTGTCGAATGTGAACTCACATTGGAGAACGGAATCGCAGTGAGAGCCATTGTTCCAAGCGGTGCATCCACTGGTGAGCGTGAGGCACTAGAACTAAGAGACGGAGGAAAACGTTTTCACGGAAAAGGTGTCTTAAAGGCTACAGAAAATGTGAACAAAATCATTGCAAAAGCATTGATAGGAAAAGACGTCAGCAAGCAACGTGAATTAGATAATATTATGCTGAAACTAGACGGAACAGAATTCAAAACCAAATTAGGAGCCAACGCAATTTTATCAGTCAGTCTTGCCATTGCAAAAGCAAACGCTATGAACAAAAATATTCCATTATACAAAAGTTTAGGCAACGGTACCACTCTACCAATGCCAATGATGAACGTGATCAACGGAGGTGCACACGCCGATTCAAATGTGGATTTTCAAGAATATATGATTATGCCCGTTGGTGCAAAGACATTTTTCGAAGCAATGCAAATGGCATCTGAAACTTTTATGGAACTTAAAAAGGTTTTGAAGAATATGCACTATCCTACTGCAGTCGGCGATGAAGGCGGATTCGCTCCGAACTTTAAAAATAATGAACAACCTTTAGATGCAATTATCACTGCCATCAAAAATGCTGGATATGAACCGAGAAAAGATATAGCGATCGCTATGGATGTAGCGGCAAGCGAATTTTATAATCCAAAGACAAAAAAATACGACCTAAACAAAAGTCAAAGCGGAAGTCTGACTACTTGCCAGATGATCAAATGGTATGAAGAACTCATAAAGAAATACCCTATCGTTTCAATAGAGGATCCATTGAGTGAAAATGATTGGGACGGCTGGGCAAAGATAACAAAAAAATTAGGCAACAAAATCCAACTGGTAGGTGATGACGTGTTCGTCACCAATCCTAAAATCTTAGCAGAAGGGATCAAAAAAGGTATAGCAAATGCAATCCTAATCAAACTGAATCAAATAGGTACCCTTTCTGAGACGCTAGACACAATCAAACTGGCGAAAGAAAATGGATATAACACGATCATTTCACACAGAAGTGGAGAGAGTGAAGACACTTTCATTGCAGATCTTGCTGTTGCCGTTGACGCAGGTCAAATAAAGTCTGGTTCAATCTCCAGAACGGATCGTGTGGCAAAATATAATCAACTGATTCGCATTGAAAGAAATCTCAAGAAAAAGGCGAAATTTAATATATGATAATAACTATTGATGGTCCAGCAGGAAGTGGAAAATCTACCGTTGCAGAAGTCTTAGCAAAAAAACTAGGCTTTTATCATTTTAATTCAGGTTCTCTTTATAGAGCAATATCCGCATATTTGATAGACAACGGAGTTTTTTCTATTTCTAACGAAAATTTCAGTGAAAAAATCGAAAAATGTGATATCAAAGTCGAATTTATAAACAATTTTCAGCACGTATATGTAAACAATATAGATTATTCGAAAAAATTAAGAGATATCAAAGTCAGCGAATTGACGCCTCAATTCAGCGTTCACCCCACGCTTAGAAACATTGTTGACAAATGTCAAAAAGAATTTACAATGAATCACAACATAGTAATTGATGGTAGAGATATTGGAAGTTTTGTTCTCCCCAATGCAGAGATCAAGTTTTATCTTGATTGTGACGTCAATGAGCGGGCAAGGCGAAGGTATAAAGAATTGAAAAATAGAGGCGAATCTGTCTCTCTAGAAGAAATCAAAAGAAAAATTGAGGTAAGGGACGAGTTTGACAGAAACAAAACAATCGCTCCGCTAAAAATTCCAAAAGGTGCCGTAATTATCGATTCTTCTCGTCTATCAATTGATGAAGTTGTGGATAAAATGTTGAAAACTATCAATTCATTTTCTAAGTTTTAGCAAAAAAATTGAAAATTTTTAGGAAAAATCAAAATTTTATTCGCTTTACTCTATCTAATGATATGTTTTTCTTGATTTATTCAATATTTTCAAATTCCACATCGTCAAAATGTATTATCATATTATCTTATTCTTTTAGGCTTGATGAACGCTCTTTATTAAATGGTGGGCACCTTTAGATGCCTTTTAATATAAGAACATTGTATTTTAACGCAATACATTACCTCTAACAATGAATATATATAAACTTTACATAAATTTTTTTGCAATCTTATACAAGGTTTAGATCTATAAACTATAAATTTTTTATAATTTATCATTTTTGTCATTGAAATTATATATCTTTTCATAAAATTTATTATAATACAAAATATTTTTCAAAATCAGTATTGACAAAAACACCGATTCGTATTATACTAATCTGAAAGTAAAAAACTTTCAATTGGAGGGGTATTATGGCAACCAATATTGATGTTAAATCTTTAAACGCTATGTTCAATGATTATTTACAAAATGGCTCCAGCGATCAAGCCTTTGTGGATTACTGCTTGAGTCAGGGTTATTTCCACACCGATAGCAATGATCCTACTGTATACGATTTTAGTAAATTTAGAAAAAGTAGGTTTGTAAACACTGCATATCTAACTTCAGATCCTGAGAAATATAATTCATATCTAACCTTTTTGGCTAACCTATCAAGAAGTGATAGCAGAAATCAACTTGATGGTGATAAAGCCACATCAAAAATGTTGATGGATCTAATGGAAGATGTGCCACTGAATGCTGGACTCGGACTTTCTCAGCAAGATTCTGAGCAGTTGTATAGCAAATATTTGCAAGACAGTGACCACAAGATGAAAAAAATGCATCCTAAGACCGCCTTTGCAGGTAAGAAAATCGGTATCCCTACACTTATCACCACTGCGATATGTGCGGTGATTGGCGGAGCGATTGCCGCTAGCGGATTGGTGGCAGGTGCAATACCGTTCTTGACTGATAGTCTGCTTTTGAATATCGGCTCATTGGCAACGCTTGGAGCAGCCTTTGGTGCAGTCATCACACCTATTGCGATTGTGGCGAAAAATGCTATAGTTAGGTCATATTTTGCTCGCAAATACGGCACCAAAACAAATAATTTGGCTACACTTTTGAATTCGGACATCACAAACTCTGCTGACATTGAAAAACTTAATTTGCCAATCAACGAATTGTTCAAGAAATTCAAAAAGACTGAAGAGAAGATTCAGAAAGCAAAGCACTCAAAGAATCCTTTCTCTAGAATTGCCAATTACTTCCGTGAAAAAACTAATAGAAACAGGCTCCATGAAGTGATAAATGTATTGAAGAAAACCAATGCGGATCTAAAAAATTCTCAAGATCCTACTACCGAAACGAAACTTGGACTATTCCAAAGATATCTTGTGTATCAAACCAAGAATCTTGAACTATCTCGTAGATATGCAGATATTCTAGCAAGAAGCAGAGTTGACAAAAAAGAAAAAAATCATATTGCTAATTTGAAGGCTTCACATAAAGATGAATACAAAAAATTGGCAATGGATGTACTCAGCAAAGGTTTCCCTACCCCAGCAAGCCCAGTGAATGTGAAAAAAGAACCTATCAAGAAAGAAGAAACAGTGGGAAAAGTGGTAGAAAAATCTCTTCGAGACTATCTTCGAGAATATGGAGAGAATACTTTGAGCGTACAGAATGAGAAAAGTTTCATTGAAAAAAATAAACATAGAACTATAGAGGAACTGCGCACTGAATATGGCAAAAAAGTAAGAGAAAATCTACGCGCTCAAAATAGTCAATATGACCAAAACACTTCGAACCCAGATATAGCCCGTCAACCAAATCGTAGAAAACTGCAAATCTTCAATGGCAAACTAGTGGAGGGTGTAATTGGAGATAGAGAACAAACTCCTACTAGACCGCAAGATAACAGCGTAGATCCTCAAACTCCTGAAGGAAGACGTTTGAAGGAAATGAATCCTGATATGGATGAAATTAAAAGACGAGAAGAGTACGCTAGAATATGGGCTGAAAGATATGAAAAGCAACAACAACTAATAGAAGAGGCAGAAAGAGAATCGGAAGAAAGTCAAAAACCTACACCTGACGCTTCTACAAATCCAGAACAAAAGCCTAGCACCCCTGTTTCTCCTAAATCTACAACACCTAGAAGAAAAACTAGTGGAATTGGAACGCGAGACACAAAAGTCTTACGCGGACGTGGGTTAAGTGCAAAAACCATTTTAGATGGTGTTGATTACAGCAACTCTTATAGTAACTATACTATACCATCAATAAATGCAACTGAAAATAGTACACTAGTATCAGAAACACAACCTAGTAAAAAGTCAAATCGTACATCTACATCTGCTAAAAAGACATCTGTTACACCTAACCCTGAAGAATCAGTACAACCAAAAAGCAAGAATGCTAACAAAAAAACTATAACATCTAAGACTCCTGCTAACAGTGCTTCTAGTTCTAAAACTAAAAACCCTGAGAAAACAGCAACCACCCCGAGAAGTAAAACAACCCCATCTGGTGCTAAATCTCTTACTCAAGATACTACAAAAAATCCTAAACCTGCTGACAAAAAAGATAGTGCAACTAAAACAAGTACCGCACCTCCTACGGAAAAAAATGCTACATCAACCAATGACCCAAAGTCAACAACCACTACTACCAGACGAAATAGTGTTAAAAAAGGCACTCCTCCTAAAACAGATGGACTTACTCCTGCTGATGAAAAAACTCAACGAGTTTCTAAGAAAAGAAAACCAGACGATGGTGTAGAACCTAAAAAATCTGATAAAAAAGCAAATAAAAATGAATCAACAGAACAAACTAACGATACTGTAAAGGGCACCTCTCAAGACTCTCCATTAACAGAAATTGAAAATTTAATCGCTAGAATGTCACAATTAATGAATGAATCAAAAAGTCCTATATATCACGGTACGTTTACTGAAGAAAATATCGATACGTTCCTTGATGAGAATATAAATGCTCTTGAAAGTAAAACAAGAAGGGGGTCACACTCTGTAACAATCCGCGTCGATGGTGATGGCTACTCTATAACGTAATATAAATTAATACAAATGAATAATTAGTCATTATCAAGCAGATTAGTTTAAACAAAAAATGCACTCAATAGAGTGCATTTTTTCATTTCTTCAAACAAGATACAATTTTGATCCTATTTAATCAATCTAAGTTTAATAATTCTTAGATTCAAGTTCAAAATAACTTTGAGGATGGCTACAAACTGGGCAAACCTTTGGAGCAGATTTTCCAACGTGCTTGTGTCCACAATTTCTACATACCCAAACTGAAACTTCTTTCTTGACAAAGCATTTTTTCTTCGTAACATTTTCAAGCAATGCGTTGAATCTTGCCTCGTGCTCTGCCTCGATTTTCGCCACACCTTCAAACAACTTTGCTATAGCAGAAAATCCTTCTTTCTTAGCCACTTCTGCGAACTCTTTGTACATCTCTGTCCATTCATAGTTTTCACCATTGGCAGCGTCTTTTAGATTGGCAATAGTATCTGGAACATCTCCATCGTGCAAAAGTTTGAACCACATTTTTGCGTGTTCTTTTTCATTGTTGGCAGTGATCTCGAAGATCTCTGCAATCTGCTCATATCCTTCTTTTTTCGCCTTGCTAGCGTAATAAGTATATTTATTCCTTGCTTGGCTTTCACCTGCAAAAGCGGCCATCAAATTCTGTTCGGTCTTTGAACCCTTTAATTCCATAAATTTCCTCCTAAATACGACAATATTATACTATATATTTTTTCTAAAATCAAACATTTTCATAGTCAAATTTTAATTTTCGATGTTATTTTTGCTAATTTGTATTATAATTTTAGTTTATGTTATCAACATAACTCAACAATCTATTGTCCAATTTTAATCTGACGACAATATCACTTGTTCTTTTCCTTTTTCCTTATCAATCCACGCTCTCTACCATTATTGCCTGGAGTGTAGTATATTCTATCTTTCAATTTGTCAGGTAAATATTGTTGTTTCACA
>CALWPK010000011.1 GCA_944383415.1 uncultured Clostridia bacterium
ATACGTAGTCATAAGTCGGGTCGTCTGCAGTAGGTGTAGCAGTGATCGTATATTCTCCTATTGTGAGAGTGTTGCCATCGACTGCAATTCTTGTGCCATACTCTACTGTTATGCTAGATTGATTAATTGAACCATATTCAGAATTGCTAGACTCTATTTGCACTGTGAAGGTCTGTATCTCCTCAGTGTAGGTGACCACAAGGTTGCCTGTGATCTTATACTGATTTTCACTGCCCTCTACTTTCTCTGCTCCTGATACAGAAAAAGCAGTGACATCGTGTCCCTCTGTGGTGTCATAAGTTATCTCTACTATGTCTCCATAGTGAAGTGTGGCTGTGTTGGATAAATATAGGTCTCCAAATTTTACATTCACCTGCTCTGGCTTGGATATCGTGTACTCTATGTATTCTTCTCGGAAGTTGGCGAAGAGTTCTAGGTCGGTCACTATGTGGGTGGTGCTTAGGTCTACCTCATTGCCCTCTGCATCTACCCAGCCTATGAATGTATAGGTGTAGGTATGGGTGCTATGTTTCGTTGGAGTGACGCCTGTGTAGGTGCAGAGTTGGTTGTATTGTATGTCTAGATTCTGATACATCTCGTTCTTCTCTAGGCTATCATAGAAGGTTACCTCGTAGGTGTTGATCTCCACACCTTCTACCTCTACTAGAGTGTCTCCATAGATTGTGAGGGTATAATAGCCGTCTTGATCTGGAGTAACGGTCTCGCCATTCACTTTGACTGTGATGTCACTCTCGTCATAACCTGTAGCGAGATTTAGTTTGAATCTATACTCTGTGTTGTACTCTATCTCTACCTGATTGTTCACTATATCCTCACCCTCAATGGTGAATGCTGGGCTGGTTGGGAAAGTCACCTTATATAAATTTGCCTCGTATTTGGCATATATGGTCATATTTTTATTTATCTTATCCGTATCTTTGTATGGCACGGTGAGTTCGGCATCCTTGTAGAACCCTACGAATGTATATCCTTTGATCTCTTGTGGAACTATGTCCTTGATCGTGCTACCACGCTTGATATTTACTGTATACTCTTGTATCACGTCAATATTGTTTGAGATATCTACCGATACCTTCCTTCTAGATAGGTATACCGCTGTAGGTACTGTCACCCCTGCTACTAACAGCAAAACTACAGCAGTGGCTATCGCTGCTTTCTTTCGTTTGCTATTCTTACCTGCATTTTTCTTGATCCTCTCGCCCTGACTCTGTATACTGAAGTCGTCACTCGAACTGTTTGTCTCCACATTTGCTGTGTCTACAGCAACCTCTTGACCTTTCACTACCTCGTCAGTCTGCTTTAGTTCAGTCTTGACACCTCTCTTGCTTGCACTCTGCTTACTAGCATTAGATTTCACTGCTCTTTCTTGAGTGGTGGCATTCGCTTTGCCTGCTTTCGATGTAGAAACTTTCTTCTCTACATCCTTTGCGTTTGTATTCTTGGTTGACTTTGGTTTCTTTTCTTGATTTTCCATCTTGTCTCCTTCGTATTAATTTGTATTTTCTGTACATTATTATACACTTATATTCTAATGCCCCTCCCCCTAGCCTTGTCAAGTAAATTCAATATGCTATACGAAAATTTTATATAAATTCTTATATATTTATATAATATCACCCCAGAAAATGCGAAAATGGACCAAATTTACCAGTTTCCATCCGCCCAAAACAAAAATTCAATCTATCCAATTCTAATAATCGCTCAATTGATCAATCAAAACTAAAAATTTAGAACAAATCTTAATTTTGAGCAACATAGTCGTCCAACATTTTTTCAATTCTTTCGCCTCCAAGTTTTTTCTCTGCACTCGTAGGAATGATCATATCTTTGTTGTAGCGCAAAATTTTTGAGATTAGGTCAATATTTTTATTAAGTTCAGATTTGCTAATCTTATCAATTTTCGTCAATATTAACACTGTAGGGATCTCATTTGCTACTAGATAATCAATCATTTGCTGATCAAGGGAGGATGGCAAATGTCGACTATCCAACAATACCATCACCAATTTTAGCCTATTGTTGTCCACAAAATAATCATTCATTACACTATCCCAGTTGGCAGATGTTTTTTTGCTCGCTTTGGCATAGCCATAACCAGGTAGATCCACGATATAAAATTTATTATCTATATTGAAATAATTAATCAATCTCGTGCGACCCGGAGTTGAACTCGTCTTAGCCATTTTCTTGTTGTTAGTGAGGAAGTTGATTAGACTGCTCTTCCCCACATTACTACGCCCAACGACTGCAATTTGAGGTAACTCATCAATTAGAAAATCGGATTTTTTTTCTGCACTTTTTATAAATTTAGCATTAATAAATCTCATATATGCATCTTCTCCTCAATTTGTTATTTTATTATAACAAAAAAAGAAGTTTTAGTCAAATTTTATTGTGTCGAATAAATTTTTATTATTTGTTTAAATTTTAGTTTGAATAATTATTTATCTATTATTTCAAAAATTAATTTTGAATCATAAAAATTTGATAAAATTATGAAATTATTTTTCATATCTCTTGATTTTATCGAACAAATGTTCTATAATATATATATGGAGATAAAAAATGTCAAAACGTGTTATTTTTCATATTGATATGAACAACTTCTACGCCTCAGTCGAGTGTCTATTGAACCCTGATTTGAAAAATTACGCAGTAGCGGTGGCAGGGGATCCAAACAAACGAACAGGCATAATACTTGCTAAAAACTATTTAGCAAAAGTTTATGGTGTGAAAACAGGCGAAGCAATCTGGGAGGCAAAACAAAAATGCCCCACTCTCATCACAGTTGCACCTAAATTTGATAAATACCAAGAATACAGCGAAAAGGCTCACAAAATTTACTATCAATATACAGACATCATTGAACCTTTTGGCATAGACGAATGTTGGCTGGACGTCACTGATAGTTTGAAATTTTTTAATTGCACTCCAATGGAGTTAGGAAAAAAAATTCAAGATCATATTTATAACGAGTTAGGCTTAAGTGTTTCAGTCGGGATATCGTGGGGAAAGACACTGGCAAAACTTGGTAGCGATATGAAAAAACCAAGAGGGCTGACTATAATTGATGAAAAAAACCATATAGATATTATTAAAAAATTGAAAATTGACGATATGATTATGATCGGCAAACACACAGCAAAAAAACTTAGGATGATGAATGTGAACACTCTGTATGACCTATATTTGATGGAACCAAAACTATTGCGACACCATTTCGGGATAGTAGGGTTGTATCTACACAATGCCGTGAGCGGAATTGATGATGATAAACTGATCACGCCAAAAGATGAGGATACAAAGAGTGTCGGCAACGGTGCCACTGCAGTAAGAGATATGACGCACATAGATGAAATAAAAGAATTTTTGCACAACCTGGCGAGCAAAGTATCAAGACGATTGCGCGCTCATAAATTTTCTGCAAAAACAATTCATCTGACAATTAAGTTTGCAGATTTCACTTATCTATCTGCACAAAATACAATGGACCACTACTTTAGCAATGAGCAAGATATATATAATTATTCTTTTGAGATTTTTTCTCATCTTGCGGGAGACAAATTTGCCCCAGTGCGTGCACTTAGGATATGTACGACAAATTTGATAAACAAGTCCGATGAATTCCAAGTAAATCTATTCACTAATGTAAAGAATGAAAACCTCTGCTCCACCATTGATTATCTAAAAGAAAAATATGGAGAAAATATAATTTCTTTTGCAAAAGATTATAAAGAATTTTAACTGCGTATAATATAAGTATGAAGAGATTAGTCATTATATTGATTGCGGGATTTGTGTTCACACTGTGCCTATCCGCATATAAAACGATTCAAGCGTTGGCGCACCCAATTAGATATGAAAGTATAATAGAGATCAATGCAGAGCGATTCTCTATTCCATCTTATCTAATTGCCAGCGTAATCAATGTCGAGAGTTCGTATAATGAGACGGCAATATCAAGCAAAGATGCACTGGGACTGATGCAAGTAAAACTGGATACTGCACAATATATATCTGACTTGTACAATCTTGGCGAGACAATACAGGAAAATGATTTGCTGACTGCTGAAAAAAATATAGAATACGGATGTAGATATTTGAAATATTTAATAAATAAATTTGAAAACACCTTCACTGCACTAATCGCTTATAATGCAGGAGAAACGCGAGTAATGGTATGGCTAAAAGATGAAAATTTTTCTACAGATGGTAAAAGTATATACAATATTCCATACAAGGAAACAAAAAATTATATAGAAAAAATCAAAAAAAATATGAAATTTTATGAAAAAATATATAAATAATCATTATTTTTTCTATCATTTTATAAATTTTTTGAAAAATCTATAGAATCTAAACAAAGATTGTCATATAAAAATTCACAAAATCGAATTAAAAAAAATTATGATTTATAATATGTGATTTCTGAAAAATGATAATTTGAAAATTTAATTATTTATATATCCAATCGTTTCAAAAAAAATTATTATATCAGTTTTTTTCTTCCTCATCGACAGATGTGGATGATAGTGTATTAGAATTTTTTCCTTTCTTCGAGTCTTGAATTTTGTGTTTTATTCTTGATAATTTAATTAGTTTTATACTGATCAAAATTATAAGACTAATCACATATATACCACTAATGATTCCCGATACAACATATAGATATTTTACTATAAATCCATAACCAACATTTGACAAAATTAAATTAAATAAAACGATCAGTATTGGGACAAATACCGTCTTTTTATCTTTTGATATGATCTTTTTTGTATTGTAACTGCATATCATCAATGTTGAAAACAGACCGAGTAACAATGTGGCAAAGTAGATATAATAAAACCAGATTGATACATTTTCGCTCAATTCAAACATTGGCATATCTGTTTCAAAACTATTGCTAGCAAAAACTAAAATATTTAACAATATAATTAAGCATATACTTAATATTACAGCCAACTTCCCTTTTGATTTCAATTTAGTTTCAAACAAAACAGGCAAAGCCGCGACAAAATTGTTTACCCCAAACAAGAGACCATAATAGATTGCCATTGTAGAATTTTTCACCGTTATTGCCATATTCACGTTTTCTGGATTGATATTGCTTATCGAATTAATCACAATAACCGCAATCATTATTGGTATAATTAGATTGGCTACAAATTTGATTTTGTCAATACCTCCGATCAACAGCAATAAAGTCAATATTGAAAGTATGATCGAAGGAATTTTATACCCTATACCTAAAAATGTTTCGAATAAATATTCAGCACCTGCCAGCATACCCGCACTGGTGATAGCGAAGTTTATTAACATTACGATTTCAGAAAATTTGCAAAGTTTACCAAATATTGCAGTATTAAATTCGCTATAACTATTCAGTGCACATTTCTTTCTAATATAATCAATTATAAAAAATAGATAGATATATAGTAGACCGAACGCCATCAGTCCAATCAATGAGCCCGCCTCATATTCGAAAAAGAAAACACATATCTCTTTGCCCGAAGCAAAACCTACACCTATAATGGCACTTAATATTAAAAAATAGTCCACGATGGTGGACCATAATTTGTTTCCACTCCTCATACTAATATATATGAGAAGGAGCGAAATATAATTACTTGTCTAACATAATAATTCTGCCACAGTGTTCGCAAGGAAGCATTTTTTTTGTCTTCAATTTTTCGATAAAATTCAATGGAAGTTCAACCTTGCACCCTCCACAAAAGTTTTCTTCAAGTGGAACATATACAGGGAATATTCCATTTGCTTTCATCTCTTTATATTTTTCATATTTTTCTTTGTCTACAACATTTTGCTCTAACTCTTTGATTTTCTTTTCCAATTCCGCAATCTTTGGCGCCACCTCTTGCTTCTTCACTTCGATTTTCGCCTTTATGGCACCCGAACGAGATTTTGCTTCAGTCAATTTATTTGAAAGTTCGGCACTTTTCCTGACAATTTCTTCAGATTTTCGTACCAAATCCTCCACTCTTCTATGTTCTTCACTCAATTCACCTACCAAAGTATTGGTATCAGAAATTAGACTTGAAATGTTGTCTAAATTGATATTTTCAACGTTGCGTTTACGAACGATCTCGCTGTTGCCCTTATATTTTGAATATTTATTCGATGCAATATTGAAATTCTTGATTATCTCATTTGCTTGTGATTCAAGTTGTTCAAATCTTGTTCGTCCTTCTTTTAAGAATTTTTTGTAATTTTTGAAATCAATGCTTGCTGGACATCTATCCACTTCGCGCAACAATGCACGAATCTGTCTATCTAATCTTTGTATCTCTAAAATCGTCTTCATTATTTTCTCCCTCTCATTCTTTTATCATCATCATCGTCCGATAGATCATCGCGCAAACGTTTCAATTTTGATGGATGACGAAGTTTCCTTAGCGCCTTTGCCTCTATTTGACGGATACGCTCACGTGTGACTGAAAATTCTCTACCCACTTCTTCAAGTGTTCTTGGATGAGCATCGTCCAAGCCGTAGCGCAATCTTATCACTTTTTGCTCACGTGGCGTCAGCGTCTCCAACACGCTCATCAATTGCTCTTTCAGCATATTTTGCTGAGTGATTTCGTGAGGAGAAAGTGCGTTTTCGTCAGGAATTATATCACCAATCTTACTGTCCTCCTCGTTGCCCATTTTGCTTTCAAGAGAAATTGGATCTTGCGAAATTCTTTGAACTTCAATAACCTTATCTACGGTCGTGTTCAATCTTTCTGCAATTTCTTCAACTGTAGGGTCTCTTCCTAATTCTTGCAACAATTCGCGTACCACTCTACTATGCTTCAGCATAGTTTCTACCATGTGCACAGGAGTTCTAATTAACCTTGCATGATCTGAAATAGCACGCGTGATGCTCTGACGAATCCACCACGTGCCGTAGGTAGAAAATTTATAACCTTTGGTGTAATCAAACTTGTCCACCGCTTTCATTAGACCGACATTGCCCTCTTGAATCAAATCTAGGAATGGCATTTTATTTTGATAACGTTTAGCAATGCTCACAACTAGACGCAAGTTCGACTCACGCAATTTGTTCCTAGCATATTCACTATGTTCTTCAATAAGTTGTCTGCTAAGTTCGCGTTCTTCTTCTGGGGTCAAAAGCGGAATATTTCCTATCTCTTTCAGATACAATTTGACTGAATCGTTCACGTTGATTTGACTAATGATATCTTCAAATTCTTTGTCTGTTGGGACTTCAGTCTTTTCTGTGATCGTGATACCATTTTCTATCAAGTATTGTTTAATTTGTTCTACCTCGTCTGCCGTGATATCCTCATATTTTCCTATCAACTTGCTACACAATCTGTCTTCGGATATTGCTTTTTGATGAATTTCATTCATCTGTTGCAACAATTTTTCTTTTATCTCATCAACGTTTACCATTTTCTTTCTCCTCAAATTCTTCTATTATTTTTTCCCTAATCCAATAGAGTATATAATCATTAAAAGTAATTTTTGCATTGGCCTTGTAATGTTCTAATGCTTCTATCAATCCAATATTTGCCACCTGAACTAAATCTTGAATATCCACGTCTTTATGCAATGTATGATAATTTATACATAAATATAGCACTTCGATTAGTTTCGAATTTATAATCTTTTCGCGAATATTTTTTTCTCGTCTCTCTTCATATTGCTTCAAAAGATTGTTTAATTCCTTATTTGATATTTTTTTAATTTTCTTAAGATCCACGTGATAATCAAGGATTTTTTCTAGATCCGATTCATCGCATTCATTAGTCATACTAGGTTGGAATTTCGACATAAAATATGTGTGAATATCCGATCGTTTATATCGCCCATTTTTTGCCAATTCCTCATATAATTTATCAATGTCTCGGACTCCTAAATCTTCTAAATATTTATACAAACTGTCAGTTTTGTCTACTTTTATCACCGCTTCGATTTCTCCTTATTAATTTTATCTTGCAATTCTTTTATTTTTTGTAAATAAGAAATTTGTTCATCTACTGTAGTGCAGTTTTTCATCTTGACCTTCAATTCGTCTAGCGATTTAGTCAATTCATAAATTTTGACTCGTCTGATCGTATCATCTAGATATTGCTTATATACATCGACTGGCGGAAAATCGTAATTGATCACTTGATCTATGAGAGACTTGTCATCAATCTCAAAATTGTCAAACAACATTGATACATTATAATCAGAATTATTGTCAATTTTTTCTTTTAAAAACGCATATAATGAACTTAATTCATCATCAGAGTCGAAAAGTCCTGATAAGTCATCAATATTTTTTATCTTTTTATATAAAATTGATGATAACAGCATTATTTTGCTATCTTTTATGTATTTGTTGCTCTCTGTATCCAACTTTGAATCTGTGACTTCTTTCTCCTCACTCTCTTTAAATTCGGAGGTCATTAGGCTCTTTCTCAATGCATCGATTGGAATTTTCACTATCTTTTGAACAGCACCTAAATAAATTTCTCTTTCTGCCGGAGATGAAAATTTCGATATATAATTCAACGCTTCGTTTATATATTTATTTTTGTCAGAATTGGACTGCAGATCATATTTTTTGGCACTATCTTTTAGTACGAAATCTACACAATCAATCGCTTCGCTCAACAAATCTAAAAATTCTTCTTTCCCGCGTTTTTTCAAAAATTCATCCGGATCTTTCGCAATTGTAGGATCAAGTCTCACAACTTTCACATTGAGATCAATTGACTTGAGAGTATCAATTGCTTTGTACGTAGCAAGATTGCCTGCTCCGTCTCCATCTAGACACAAAATGACGTTATCAGCGAGTCGTTTGATCTGGCGTGCATGTTGTGACGTCAGAGCCGTCCCCATACAGCCAATCGTGTTGGTGATCCCTACTTGGTGACAAGCAATTACATCAATATGACCTTCGACAA
Source organism: uncultured Clostridia bacterium (assembly GCA_944383415.1). GTDB lineage: Bacteria > Bacillota > Clostridia > Christensenellales > UBA1242 > Onthoplasma. The sequence goes on from CALWPK010000011.1 coordinate 8,940, forward strand.
TGATTATTGTATCCAGCAAATGCTCCTTTTTCAAATCTCGCAAGAAATTGTATCCAAAAAGAATATCACTTTTGTTGAATACTAATGTTTGAGGTGTGTTTTTGTATTTTGCGCGATCGTCACGTTCTGAAACTGATCTGCCCGAATATGCCACAACATCTCCAAAGCCATTGAAAATTGGGAAAATCAATCGCTCACCGAAAAAATCATACAAATTGTCTCTTTCTCCACAACCAGCCACGCCTGCTGAGTACATTTCTTCTGGGGTGAAACCTAATTTTCCCAAATGTCTTGGCAGATCATCATAGTTTAGAGATGCTCCTATTTGAAATTTTTCGATCATTTCGTCAGATATTTTTCGTTTTTCTAGATATTTTTTTTGAATAGAATTCTTTGAATTCAATAAAGTCTTATGGTAAAATTCGGTAGTTGCTCTCAAAACCTGATATATTCTATCCTTTTTGTGCTTGAGTTCCTGCATCTTCTGATTGTCTTTCTCACTAGGCATTTCTAGACCTGCATTTTTTGCAAGAATCTCAACTGCTGTATAAAAATTTACATTTTCCATTTTCATAACTAGATTAAATACATTGCCACTCACTCCACATCCAAAACATTTGAAGAATTGTGCGTCTTGCTTAATAGAAAATGAGGGTGTTTTCTCATTATGAAAAGGACAACACGCCCAAAAATTCCCACCACGTCTATTGAGAGTAATGTACTTACTAGCCACATCTACAATGTCATTTTTGGACTTGACTTCTTCCAAAAATTGCTGTGAAATACTAGTTTTTGCCATCGGTAAACACTCCAATTATTTGCTTAATACACCACATAAAAAAACTTTCCTTATTGATAATTATTAATATTTTTTAAAAAATAAATAATGTAGGATTCCCTACCTACCCCTCTTCATAACTAAATACAACATAAACTTTATATTTTCCTAAATATTTATAAAATTTGTTATAAATATTTTTGATAAATAAGATAAATCTTCCATAAAATCAAAAACAAAACAAACAGACTATACAATATCTTGAGTCTGCCTGTTTCGTTAAGATAAACTTTTTATCCCTCACTTCGACCATTGTCTTGTGAGTCTTATTTTTCGTTTGGTCTGCTCTAGGTTTTTCTATCAAACAAGAATGTATTTTATTACTTTCTTGGATTTTTTATGTTCGCTTGGGCTGCGGCACGTCATAACTCTCGCTTTTGTCAGATTGCTTATGCAATCGTTGACCTTTTGCTCGGTTATTCCTTATCCCCATTTCAACTTCGTTTTATGGAGTCCCCAGATGAAGGCTCGCTTTGCATTTACCATCATCATCAAACTGCTTGACAAGAATTATTTATTTTCTTGGATTTTTGATATTTGCCTGAGCGGCAGCGAGCCTTGCAATTGGAACGCGGAATGGAGAACAACTCACATAGTCAAGTCCAATGTTGTGACAGAATTCTATGCTTGAAGGGTCTCCACCATGTTCGCCACATATACCTGCGTGCAAGTCAGGTCGAGTAGATTTCCCCAATTTTATTGCCATTTCCATCAACTTGCCTACACCAACAGTGTCTAGACGTGCAAATGGATCTGATTCATATATTTTATTTCCATAATATGAAGGTAAGAATTTTCCCGCATCGTCACGGCTGAATCCAAATGTCATCTGAGTCAAATCGTTAGTACCAAAACAGAAGAATTCGGCTTCTTTTGCTATTTCATCAGCGGTCAAAGCGGCTCTTGGTATTTCTATCATTGTGCCAACTTCATATTTCAAATTTGATTTTGCTTTTGCAATAGTTTCGTCTGCAGTTTTAACCACGATTTTCTTGACATACGCCAATTCTTTCACTTCGCCAACCAATGGGATCATAATCTCTGGCTGAACTTTCCAATCAGGATGTTTCTTTTGAACATTGATCGCCGCTTTGATGACCGCTCTTGTTTGCATCTCTGCAATCTCTGGATATGTAACGGTCAAACGACAACCACGATGTCCCATCATTGGATTGAATTCGTGCAAGTCATTTATGATTTGTTTGATTTGAGCAACGGTTTTATTTTGCGCTTTTGCAAGTGCTTTGATATCCTCCTCTGCCGTAGGCACAAACTCGTGAAGAGGTGGATCTAAGAAACGGATTGTGACAGGTTGACCTTTCAATGCCTCCATAAGACCTTCAAAGTCTTTTTGTTGCATAGGTTCTATCTTGTTCAATGCCTTGATTCTTTCTTCTACAGTGTCGGCACAGATCATCTCTCTAAATGCGCCAATACGTTCAGGATCAAAGAACATGTGTTCTGTACGACACAAACCAATGCCTTGAGCGCCCAATTCGGTAGCACGAATAGCGTCTTGTGGAGTATCTGCGTTGGTCCTTACCCCAAGTGCCTTGTACTTGTCTGCCAATTTCATAATTCTTCCAAAGTATCCGCTATTTGGATCGGCTGGAACCGTTTTGATCAAACAATCGTAGATTTTACCTGTAGAACCATCTAGAGACAAAACATCTCCCTCTTTGAACACTTTTCCTGCAAGAGTAAATCTCTTGTTCTCTTCATCCATTTTAATATCACCACAACCTGATACACAGCAAGTACCCATACCACGTGCAACAACGGCTGCGTGTGATGTTTGACCGCCACGTACAGTCAAAATACCTTGAGCATATTTCATACCCTCGATGTCTTCTGGGCTAGTTTCTAGACGAACTAGGATCACTTTTTCACCATTTTTGCCCAATTCAACAGCATCTTCCGCTGTGAATACAATTTTACCTGCAGCGGCACCAGGAGAGGCTGCGATACCTTTGCCTACCACATTATTTTTGTCAGCGTTGGCGAGCGCTTTGCTATCAAATGTAGGATGCAACAACATATCCAAAGATTTAGCATCAATTTGCATCAATGCTTCTTTTTCTGTGATCATTCCCTCATCGATTAAATCACAGGCAATTTTGATAGCAGCCGCAGCGGTACGTTTACCATTTCTAGTCTGCAACATATACAAATGTTTATCTTCAATAGTGAATTCCATATCCTGCATATCTCTATAATGCTTCTCTAGAATATCACAAATCTTTTTGAATTGATTATACACTTCCGGCATAACTTCTGCCATCTTCTCAATAGGCATAGGTGTACGCACACCAGCAACGACATCTTCACCTTGCGCGTTGATCAAGAATTCACCCATCAACCCCTTCTCTCCTGTAGCAGGATTTCTAGTGAACGCAACGCCAGTGCCTGACGTGTCACCCATATTACCAAATGCCATCATCTGAACATTGACAGCCGTTCCCCAAGAATATGGGATATCGTGGTCCATACGATAGATATTAGCACGAGGATTGTCCCAAGAACGGAACACTGCTTTGATCGCTTCGAACAATTGCTCTTTTGGATCGGTTGGGAAATCTTTTCCAAGTTGATTTTTGTACTCTGCTTTGAATTCGCGTGCCAATTCTTTCAAATCGTCAGCAGTCAACTCTACATCATATACTACACCCTTTTTCTCTTTCATTTGGTCGATGAGTTTTTCAAAATATTTTTTGCCCACTTCCATAACAACATCTGAAAACATTTGGATAAATCTACGATAGCAGTCCCAAGCCCAACGTGGATTGCCACTCTTCCTTGAAAGAGTCTCGACTACTTCTTCATTGAGACCCAAATTCAGAATCGTGTCCATCATTCCAGGCATTGAAGCACGTGCTCCTGAACGCACAGATACTAATAACGGATTTTCTTTGTCTCCAAATTTTTTGCCAGTAATCTTCTCCATCTTCTCAATATTTTCCATAATCTCTTTTTGAATGGATGGATTGATTTGACGACCATCTTCATAATATTGAGTGCAGGCTTCCGTTGAAATTGTAAAACCTTGAGGAACAGGAAGCCCTATTCTCGTCATTTCGGCTAGGTTTGCACCTTTTCCACCTAGAAGTTCACGCATATTAGCATTTCCTTCACTAAATAGATAAACGTATTTTTTCATATATTCTCCTTAAAACATACGTTAATAAGAATAGCGAAAATGCAAAAAAAAAGCAAGCAAAAAGTGCTTTAATTTGAAATTTGTTGTAAATAGTTAGTTTTACGTTCAATTATCCTTAAATATTTTGCGGGGGATGATTGAATTGACAATCCAAATGCGGATATTAAATAAATTGAAAAGATTTGATATCTTCATTGAATTTTGCAAAAAGGATGTTGTGAAGAAGTCTTAAAGATTGTTTGAATGTAGTTTCATTATAGGTAAATTCATAATTTTCATCGTTTATATTCTTGATAATAGTATATACTCTCTTATCTATTTCTATTGAATTCGGATTGCGAATTGTATCAAAATCTCCTGTCGTTTTGTCTAAGTATATTTTAGGACTATCAAAAAATTTCAATCCTAAACCTGAAAATGATATGAATTTCAAAATAAAATCAATGGTATAGATGTATTCATCCTTTTCTTCAATATTTTTCAGACTTGCCAAAAGCAACAAAAATAATTCTTCTTCAGGTTTTTCATTTGGGATGATGGTGCGAACGATATCAAGTATTATGTAGCCACACATCATTTTATTATAATCAGATAAAATTGGGAAAAAACCATCTATGACATTTGCAGATGTGACGGTGTTCGTCTTGCCTTTTGAGTTGATATTGAATTCGGCGAACACAAAAGGTTGAGCAACTGACTTCAATTTTGCTTTTTCTTTTTTGACACCATTGAATTTCACATATATTTTTCCTTGCTCTAAACTAAAAATTGAGGCGATTTTGTCCGCCTCTTTGTAATCTGTTGTTTTGATAACTATTCCTTTCACTTTTGTATCCATAAATATCAATCATTTCACTTCTTTATTTTCAATATTTGTAGACAAGAAATTTTCGCACAGCGTTATGAATTTTTATAAAATTTTACATTTTATTTCAAAAAAAGAGTATATTTATATGCTTTTTTATATCATTTTTCGATATTTTTTTATTTTTCACCATTATTACAGAGTCAAATTGTCCTCTTCTATTTTCTCCTCACTGATCTCTACAGCATTATAGGCGTCTTTCGCAAGATTACATAAAGAGCGATACATCATAAAATAATACGGTCTACCTGTAGAGGCGAATAGAACCATATAGGTATCCGCTATCTCTTCTATTGTCTTCATTTTTTTCATAATCACTCCTTTTATATTCTATGTTGAATTTAATATTTTATTCACCAACTTTCAATCCGAACTCGGCAATGTATCGCATATCATTTCTCCAATTCTCTTTAACTTTGACATAGATTTGAAGATTTATGTGTCTTTCTAGCAATTTTTCAATTGCCATTCTTGACTTGGTGGAAATCTCCTTTATCTTTTCTCCATTTTTGCCTAATATGATTGGTTTGTGAGACTCGCGTTCACAATATAGATCTGCATATATCTCGACAGGATCTGTGTTTTCTTTAAATTGTGTCACCACAACTTGAATCCCGTGTGGCACCTCATCGTCTAGACAGAGAAGTGCTTTCTCACGTATAATTTCTGCACTTATCTCGCGAAGATTCTTGTCTGTATAAATGTCTAGCGGATAATATCTCATCTCAAAATCGAATGCTGGCAAATATTTCTTGATCATCTCAATGAGCACGTCACAATTAGTACCTTTTAATGCAGATATTGGAAGGATTTCATCCACTTTTGCAACTTTTGACAACTGTGCTAGTTGAGGATAAGTCTTTTCATATTTTACCTCATCAATTTTGTTGATAAGCAATATTTTCTTGGCATTGCTAGACAACTTCTTCTCCATTTTTTCATACTGCTCTAATAGCGGTTTTTTGGCATCTAGCAATATCAATAATATCTCAGTGTCCTCTGTAGCGTCAGATATTTGTTTGTCCATTTCGGCATCTATTTTGGTCTTTCTCTTGTGATATCCTGGCGTGTCTACGAACACGATTTGAGTGGTCGCGTCATTGTATACGCCTTTTATATTTTCACGCGTAGTCTGCGACTTTGGACTCACTATTGCCACCTTTTCGCCGACCAATTGGTTGATTAACGTACTTTTCCCAGTGTTTGTCTCTCCAATGATTGTGACAAATCCGCATTTAAAATTCTCACGTCTTATATTTAGTTTGTCTAAAATTTCGTTTTGAAATTTAGTCATCACTTCTTCGTCTTCTTTCTCTATATGGTCATAGCCCAAGATGTGTAGCAAGCCATGGCAGAATAGGAAACACATCTCTCGATTCAACGAATGACCATATTCTTTGCTCTGCTCTTCTGCCCGCTTGGTGCAAATATAAATATCTCCAATGAGCAATCTATTATCATCTGGATCAATCTCTAGTTTGTAATCAGACAACTTCAATTTTTCTTTTGGTTTCAATTCAACATAAGGATATGTCAAAACATCTGTCACTTTGTCTATATTTCTGGTGTCTTTGTTGAGTCTCCTAATCGTTTTTTCATCCACAAATGAAAGGTTGACTTTAATTCTCTTGGGAAGATGAGCAAAATCCGCCACCGCCTCATATACTCTAGTGAGATTTTGCATAATTTTTTCATCAACCTTTGAATTAAATTCAATCATTTATTACTCCTTCCACTGTAACACTTGTGGTGGCATACAGAGCGTCTGAGACTAGTGCAACCTCTGTATGCTCATCAATCATTTTTGTATAAGTAGGTAGCAATTCGTACGCACCGGCCCGAGATGATTCTATCAATGAGTCTCTCTCATCATCTAAGTCGTGTGTTATCTCTACAGGCGACAGTTCATAGTATATGGTCACATCGCGACTGAACGGAACGAGCCTACTTATATTTTCATTATAACTAACTGTTTCAAAAAGAGCAAACGAATTTTTGCTTTTGCCTGAAAATAAATTTAGATCAAATAGTTTGTACTGATACGTCTTGATGCTTTTCCCTGTGCGATTGAGAACAAATTCGGTGCGTTTTAGTTCCGCTGTATACACTACAAAAATATTCCCTCGAATCTCCGCAATTGGCTCCACACTCACTTTCTCGCCGTCACTGTTGATATTGAATGGCAAGACTAGCGGATCACCAACATTGACATAATCACCGATCTTGACGTTCGAGGTGCCTGTAATAATGTTGATTTCACTGACAATACCATTGAATTTGGCAGTGATGGGCGCGTATTCCGTCTCTGAATATACCAATTTCTCACTAAGATTTATGATTATAGCAGTGCCTTGTCTGATGACTGAAACTTGAGCGATTCTATCATAGTTTTTCAAAAGTATATTTTCTATATCTTCGCTCGACGCGAGGTTTATCTTGCCAACCCGCACCCCATTATCTTTCAGGACTTCTATGATTTCCGTTTCTCTTAGTTCGACAGTGCCGTATACTCTGATCTGCCAAGTATAGTTGCTCATAAATATAGCAAAGATTATTCCAATAAAAACTCCTAGTAAAATCCCCACATTCGTAGCCACCAACTTTGGCACACGATTTAATTTACCCAAAGTGCGTGTCACCTTGAAATTCGCTATGTATCTCTTGACCTTCTTCTCATCTTTGTCGTCTATTTCAAAGGTCAAATGATCGTTTGAATGTTTTGTCACATTATACAGCGTCACCTTCTTCAAATATAGCATTTTAATAAGGTTGTCCAGATTGTAGCCTTTCAGATCAAATCTCATCTCTCACCTACCGATTTTATATCGCCCTCAATGACGCACGTGTTTTTATCTAAATATTTTATCTTCAAATTTTTGCCCGTGACTATTAATACACATTTTTTCATCTGAAAGTCCATTTCCTCCGTGCCAAAACTGATTACCGATTTTATCCCCTCTAAATATAAATATTTCCCGCCCAAATTTATCGTGCGGAAATTAATTGACGTGTCAGTTTTGACCATTAACTTATCGATCTCATCCAGCATACTCATAATTAATTATATGTTGAGAAATCAATAAAAAGACACAAAAAATCTGACCGCTAGTCGATCAGACAAAAATTGGTAAAACAAACTTGTCATTAAAATCTATCTTTTTGACTTCATCGTAACTGTAGGAAAAATTTTATAACCAAGCGAACACTTAAAATGGCTGTGAATTGATTACACTTTGAATCGATTTTATGTCGCTCGCTTGCTTCGTTTTCGCAAAATATTTAAATTTGCTAAACTAAGTATTTTAATTATCCATTTTGATTTTTGCTATACATTTTCTTTCCTTAGTGTAATGTTCGTAGTTTATCTACCCCAAAAATCAGTTTCTTTAGAATCAAAATTATAACCGTTTAATTCATTAAACAGTGACTTTTTGTTGTTTGTTAGGTGGTAAGTAAAAAAAATTTTCATTTTCACTAACTAAATATGACATTCTTTTAAAATGTTGGATGATTATTTTTTAAGTTGGGTGTCAAGATAGGTTTCGTAGTCTATTTCTTTATCGTATTCTACTGTTGAATTGATGCGAATGATTCGATTGGCGACCGTGCTCATTATCTCTTCATCGTGAGTGGAGAAAATCATACATCCGTCAAATCTCTCCATTCCTTTGTTGAGCGCCGTGATTGACTCCAAGTCTAAATGGTTCGTAGGCTCGTCTAGGAGCAAGAAATTGCCAGACTCTAGCATCATCTTTGCGAGCATACAGCGGACGCGTTCGCCTCCTGATAGCACCTTTGCTTTTTTCTCCGCCTCTTCTCCGCTGAACAGCATTCGTCCTAGCCAACTGCGCAGGAATGTGGCGTCATTTTCTTTCGTAAATTGTCCTATCCAATCCACTAGCGACAGATCTGAATTTTCGAAATATTCATTGTTGTTCTGAGGTAGATATGTGTGCGTGATTGTTTTTCCCCACGCCACTTCGCCCTTGAAATCAGTATCTCTTCCTGCCAAAATTTCAAACAGTGCTGTCACGACCGTACTATTGTCGCTAAGTAATGCAATTTTGTTGCCAGGACGAACTGTGAAAGACACATTTTCAAAAACTCCCTTTTTTGTAAGGTTTTTCACAAACAAAATGTCATTTCCTATTCTTTGCTCAAATTTGAAATCAATATATGGATATTTTCTGCTACTTGGCTTGATATCTTCGATCGTGAGGCGTTCCAATTCTTTTTTTCTGCTGGTTGCCTGCTTAGATTTCGAAGCATTTGCTGAAAATCGAGCGATGAATTCTTGCAATTCTTTTGCTCTTTGCTCTGCTTTTTTGTTCTGATCTTTCTGCTGTTTCAATGCCAATTGACTAGATTCGTACCAAAAGTCGTAATTGCCTAAATACAAATTGATTTTACCATAATCTATGTCGCAAATATGGGTACAAACTTTATTTAAAAAGTGCCTATTGTGACTGACAATAATAATAGTATTTTCAAAATTTAGAATAAAATCTTCCAACCATCGGATGGTCTTTAAGTCCAAGTTGTTGGTAGGCTCGTCAAGGATCAGATTGTCAGGGTTGGAAAACAGGGCTTGGGCGAGCAATACTTTCACCTTGATCTTGCTATCTACATTTTTCATCAATTCGTTGTGAAGTTCCTTTGGAATATCTAGCGAATTGAGTAGACTTTCCGCATCACTCTCAGCATCCCAACCGTTGAGTTCCATAAACTCAGCCTCAAGTTCTCCCAATTTCACGCCGTCTTCTTCTGTGAAATCGGACTTTTGATAGTATATCTCTTTTTCATCCATAATTTCAACAAGACGTTTATGCCCCATCAAAACAGTACGAAGCACGGTATAATCGTTGTACTTCTCTTGATTTTGCTCTAAAACTGACAATCTCTCGTTTTTAGGGATGATTACTTCTCCTTTGTTTGGCTCTAATTCTCCTGATAGTACTTTCATAAAAGTGGATTTCCCTGCACCATTGGCGCCTATCACTCCATAACAATTGCCCTTTGTAAATTTCAAATTCACTTCATCAAATAATTTCCTACTGCCGAATTGCACTGCTACATTGCTGACTGTAATCATAATTCTCCTTAAAAGTTAAATATAATATAACATACAAAATAATTTTTTGCAATAAAAATATACAATTTAATGCTTACTACATTCGTTTATATAATATAAAATTTCTGATATTAAATATTTAAAGTAATTTTTAGATTACCTTCGATAATCATTTTATCTAAAGAATAGAATTATATGAATTTTAATGTTTAATTATTGCATAGTTACTATATTCTAATTTATGATTTATTTGAAATTTTGAACTTGCAATTGTATAGTCGATTGAATAGAAAAATATCAAAACTTAGTATCACATATCCTATCAAAAAGCCTGCAGAAACATCAGAAAAATAATGTACTCCTAGATATATACGGCTCGCTCCAAGCATAAAGGTGGTGAATGAAAATAGTATTATCAAAAAGATTTTCAAACCTCTGTTTTTGACAAATTTATATGCAAAATAAATAAGCAATCCAAAAAAAGCAATACTCATCATTGCGTGTCCAGATGGAAAACTGAAACCTGACTCGGTTATTATATTAATGTCATTGGGTCGTGGGCGCCTAACAATGATTTTTATGACAAAATTGAATACTCCTACGATTATCAAATTGACTATTGCGGCTATACCTAACCTTTTGTCTTTCAATGCTATCAGCAATACCAAAGATATCACTATCAGTCCATAAAACGATCCTATATGCGTAAATATCTTATAAAAATTTGTCATAAAATTTGATTCAATATCATCGTGGAAAATGGAATAAAACACTTCATCTATCTTCAAACTGTCAAAATGAACGACAAAAACTTCAAGCGCAAAGAAAGCGATCATTGCAAGAATCACGATAGATAGATTGATACAAAATTTGATATTATTATTCTTCGTCTCTTCTGTCATTATTATTATTCTACTCATTATTATAAAAAACACAAATGATTTTCATAAAAAAACAAAAAACTCAATTGGTCGATTGAGTTTCCTAATGATTAAAATTATTCAAATCAGGTCTATCTATTGATAAATCTACGCACGCCGTCAAAATTGTTGCAATCTGAATGCTGAGTATAATAAACCAAACAAGCCATAGCACTGACCTCGATCAAAACGTCCATTGCCACGCGAACGATGTCTTTTGTGGTGATTTCTTGTTGCTGTAGACTCAATAGATTAGTTTCGATTTTATTCGCTATATCTTCGGCGGATTCGGCAACGTTTGTACAATATGTAGCGTATTTGATACTATCCTGCAATTTTTCAAGTTTAAATGGCTCTCTCAAATTGTCCACATTCGTAACAATCATCGGATTGCGTTCCACCGTTTCATAAGTCGTAAAACGTTTGCCACAACGCAAACATTCCCTCCTTCTACGTATGCTCATATCCTTTAGATATCTACTATCAACCACTTTACTCTCATTATTTCCGCAAAATATACATCTCATCTTAATTTCTCCCTAGTATATATTATTGCACATTTCGACAAATTTTACAAATAAAATGATTGATATTTTTGATATTTTTTTTTAGTTTTTACCCGTTTTTATAAATTGTATTTTATCTTATATTTTTTAAATTTTAATTTCAAACTAACATTTTATCACTGTTTTGTATATTTTCCATTATCTAGTGTAATTACATTCGGTCTACCTCTACCCCTAGATTGAGGTTGTTTTGATTGAGGTGGGGTTTCGTCAATATATAATTCTACCAGAATGACATCTACTCCAATTTTGCACACGCAATTGTATGGAATGAATAGTTCGCGATTGCTCCTAAACATTCCCCAAAAGCCCTGATTTGGCTGAGGAACAACGAAACCTAACGTACAGGCAGTCACAACGTCAAAAATCACATCTGTGATATGCCCTAGACATTTGCCGTCCACAGTGTTGATAACCTGCTTACTCTTAAGTTCAAGGAAAGAAACTTCCATATTATAAGTTATGTTAAAATTTAGAATAAAATGTCAAATTTTGGAATTTTCTTCATTTAAAATATCAAAAATTTATATATTTCTATTATATTATCCTTTGATTACCAAAATGACTATCTGTTTCACCATACGTCATTATTTTTAAGAAAGAAAATCGTGATATCACATTAAACAGCATTTTCATACAACGATTAATACTTCAGTCATATAATGATTTATAAACTATATGATAATAGAATTCAATAAGTTATCAGTACTCATTAAAATCTGTATTTTAGATTTAGGCATCTATTTATCCTCTTTCTCCTGATCGTGCTATAAGATAGAGCAATTTCGATATATGTCATAATTGTTGATAATTTAATATACATATAGTGACAATATTTATCTTGAGGTCTCACAAAATTCTATTTTTAATTTAGATACAGACCGACTTCTTTTAGGTTCATCTTAACTTTTGGTATTATTGGCTTGCAAAGGCTTGTACGTGTCTGAATAGGAATATCATTGACATCCACAGAGTGCAATTTATCTTTCTCCTCAAGCACTATTTCACCGGTGACAACAGGAGAAATAACGGCGAATATCTTGTCTTTTCCACTAGTGATTTTCAGTCCTTTTCTATTCCTTGCCCCAATGGGAATTTCATTCAAACTAAATTTCTTCGCATTGCCCTCAGGTGTGACTACCAAAACTCTATCCAGCGTATTTACCTGACTAGCAAACATTACTTTTTCGCCATCTCCCAGATTCATTCCTATCACTCCACCGCTATTTCGTTTGTTGACTGGAGCGGTCTTGTATTCAAAATTAACAGCCATTCCGCCAGAACTTACCATCAAAATTGAAGGTAGGTTATCATTGATCTGAACAGAAATCACGCGGTCAAAATCTTTGAGTTTCAAAGCAATACTACCAGATTTTAAATCCAAATATTCGCTAGTTTCCACTCGTTTGATATATCCGTCCTGCGTCATTATAATGAGTTCCCGACTCTCTTTCAATTCGTTCTCGTCAAATATTCCCACCACTTTTTCCTTGTTCTCAAAATTGGTGATATTCTCTAACGCCGTGCCCTTCTGGCTAAATTTTGAATTAGGGATATCTCGCACAGAGATTTTGAAAAATTTACCAAAATTGGTGAAAAGACATACGCTACCATTACTACTCGTATGTACCACTGCCTTGTGCAACGCATTAACATTTTCATATTTATATGTAGGACTTGCTGATTGAATTTGTTTGATATCTAGCGTCTTGATTCTAAGTCCGTCAATAGATACCGCCACCGCACATTCTGTGTCTAGCAATTTTTCAATAGGAGTGATATCGTAGGTCTCGAAATCTTTTACGATTTTCGTTTTTCTAGGATGTGCGTAATTATCTTTTATCTCTCTCAATTCCTTTTTGATAACTCCGAATTGCAAGTCTTTGCTATTTAAAATTGCTGTCAATTCTGCAATTAATTTTCTTAGTTCTGCCAGTTCCTCTTGCAATTTGACCGTTTCAAGATTGGTCAGTCTACTTAGACGCATATCAAGTATGGCTTGCGCCTGCACTTCAGTGAAATTGAAACGAGCGATGAGCCTTGTCTTTGCCTCAGTAGTGGATGAGGATGTTTTGATAATTTTTATAACTTCATCAATGTTTTGGATAGCAATGACTAGACCTTCTAAAATGTGAGCACGCGCTTTTGCTTTGTCCAAATCAAATTTTGTCCTTCTAACAATCACGTCCAACTGAAATTTGATATAATACGACAGGTAATCTAGCAGTCCCAACTGCTTTGGACTGCCATCTGCTATTGCTACTACATTATAGTTGAAATTCATCTGCATATCTGTGTGTTTTAACAAAATTCCTATAATATTATCTATATCTGCATCTTTTTTCAACGTAATGACAGCACGCATACCAGTTTTATCAGATTCGTCTAAAATATCTAGTATGTCAGCCAATTCGTCTTTCATTTTCTCTTTCAACGCATTGACCGATTTCAAAAATTCTGCTTTATTCACTTGATATGGCAATTCTGTGATAACAATATTGGTACGTCCGCCCTTATCGTCCTCAGTGTGAAAAACTGCACGCATTGACACTTTACCGCGACCTACAGCGTACGCTTCTCGCATCTCTTGCGAAGCACAAACCATACCTCCTGTTGGGAAATCTGGTCCTTTCACAATTTTCAGCATCTCGTCAAGACTGATATTCGGATTGTCAATATATGCAATACATCCGTCTATCATCTCTCCAAGATTGTGAGTGGGGATATTTGTAGCAAGTCCGACCGCTATACCTGACGCACCATTCACAAAAAGATTTGGAAAACGTCCAGTCATATAGTCCGGCTCTTTGATTGTGTCGTCAAAATTGAAACTGAAACTAACAGTATCTTTATCTAAATCTTTCATCAGTTCTAGAGCAAGTGGAGTCAATCTAACTTCTGTATAACGCATAGCAGCGGCAGGATCTCCGTCTATAGAGCCAAAATTTCCTTGCCCTTCCACCAAGCATTCACCCATAACGAAGTCTTGTGCTAGACGAACCATAGCACCATAGACAGATGAGTCTCCGTGTGGATGGAATTTCCCAAGTGTGTCTCCCACTATACGTGCAGATTTTTTGAATGGTTTATCCGGAGTGACGCCTAATTCAAGCATATCGAACAATATACGACGCTGCACAGGCTTCAATCCGTCCTCAACACGAGGTAGAGCCCTATCCATAATGACATACTCGCTATATGGGAGCATCGAGGTAGCCATCACCTCTTCTACCGTCTTTTCAAACAGATTACCACTAGGTTCAATTGACTTTATTTTGTCTACACGGTCTTCATCATTTCTAATTGTACTCATTCATTCTCCTTTTTCTTCTCGAAAGTCTCAAAATTATCCAATTTATTAAAGTTGGCATTTTTGTTTATATAATCTTTTCTAGGTCCGACATCGTCTCCCATCCACATTGATATCTCTTTGTCTGCCAGGACTGCATCCTCAACAGTGACACGTATCATACTACGCCTTGCCGGATCCATAGTGGTGGACCACAATTGCTCAGCACTCATTTCTCCCAAACCTTTATATCTTTGTAAAGTATAATTTTTGATATTCGAGGTGACGGCTTCAAGTTCCTCATCGGTATAGCAGTACCACTCTCTATCTTTGGTCTTGACCTTGTACAGCGGAGGCATACCTACATAAATATTGCCATTCGTGATGAGTGGTCGCATATATCTGAAAAAGAAAGTTAGCAGTATACACCTAATGTGCATACCATCTTGGTCTGCATCGCTAAGAATGATGATTTTGTTGTATTTCAGATTTTCCAATTTGAAATCTTCTCCTATGCCTGTCCCGATAGCACCTATGATGGTACGTATCTCTTCATTGGCTAGGACTTGGTCTATTCGCTTTTTTTCGCTATTCAATGGTTTTCCTCTTAGAGGTAGTATTGCCTGATAATATCTATCACGCCCTTGTTTCGCCGTGCCTCCTGCAGAGTCTCCCTCTACAATAAACACTTCATTAATGTCGGGATTTTTGCTTGTACAATTGGCAAGTTTTCCAATCAGCATACTTCCCTCAATTGAATTTTTCGCACGCGTCAAATCTTTCGCCCGTTTTGCTGCCGCTCGAGTGCGTGCTGCCCCCTTCGCTTTCTCTATTATAATATTACCTATATTCTCATTCTTCTTGCTCACAAAAAATTCATTCAGTCCCTGTGTGCAAATCGTCTCTACTCTAGAACGTGCCTCAACGTTGCCAAGTTTAGTCTTGGTCTGCCCTTCAAATTGTACATTTTTCATCTTGATTGACAGCACCGCCACCAATCCTTCCCTAAAATCGTCTCCTATGAAAGGAACGTCTTTATCTTTAATGAGTCCGTGTTTTTTCGCAAAATCATTCAGCACTTTAGTAAGAGCAGTTTTGAATCCGACTTCGTGTGTTCCGCCTTCTGGCGTTGGGATGTTGTTGACATAACTAAAAATACTCTCATTGTAGTTGTCCACATATTGAAGCGCTAGAGATACATAGGTATCCTCAATCTCATTCTCTATATAAATAGGTGGCACAAACAAAGGTTTCCTATCAATTGTAAGACTTGTGACATAGTCGCGAATGCCACCCTCATAGCATAGTGTTTCTTTTCTATTCGTGCGTTCATCAATCAATTCTATATGTACACCCTTGTTTAAAAATGCCGTTTCTTTCAACCTTTCATAAACTGTATCAAAATTGAAATTAATATCGCCAAATACTCTATCGTCTGGCAAAAAACGAACATACGTACCTTTTAGTGTCGTATTACCCATCTGTTTTAGGTGAATGACGGGCACCCCACTATGAATTTTGCCATTTTTCTCTACAGACTCAAAACGGGCAAAATATTTTTTCCCATCCTTATATACTGTGACTTCAAGATACCTACTGAGTGCATTAGTGACAGACGCACCTACGCCGTGCAATCCTCCTGAATATTTGTAATTGTGATCGCTGAATTTTCCGCCCGCGTGCAATTGCGTGAATACCACTTCCACACCACTGATTTTGAGTTTTGGATGCGGACTAACTGGTATGCCTCTACCATTATCCTGCACCGATGCCGTGCCATCTTTGTGTAACACTACTTCCACCTTGTTGCCATAACCATTAGCAACCTCGTCTATTGCATTGTCGATTATCTCCCACAGCAAATGATGTAAACCTTTTGGCCCTGTAGTGCCAATATACATACCTGGACGCATACGCACCGCATCCAAACCCTCTAAAACAATTAAATCTTTTGAATCATAACTAGCCACGATCTCTCCCCTTTTTTTTAAGTTTTTATATAATTAAACTAATTATACCAAAAATTAAAAATTAATGCAATAAAATTAAATTAATGCATTTTTTTGAAAGAACATCGCTATTAAAATACAAATATTTCTTGTCATCAATGACATTTGCAATCAATTTTTCTATCAATGTTATATAATCTATACCTACAGGTTCGAATAGATAAAATGCCATACTGCCAGGTATTGTGTTTATTTCGTTGAAGTACAAAACTTTTTTGTCCTCATCAAAAATATAGTCTATTCGCACTATTCCTCGCATATTCAATGCCCTGTATATCATCTTGGTATACGAATCAATTTTATTTTTCAATGTTTTACTGATTTTCGCTGGAATTATCCTGTCTCCTCCCTTTGATTTGTTCAAATTAATGTACTTTTCGTCAAAAGACAGAAATTCATCTTTTGAAATAGGTTGCTCTATCGCACTTAAAATCAATTCCCCATTATCCAAGATGCACGCTTGATTGTATTCTATTTTGTTGACTATTCTCTCCTCGATTAGCGCCGACTCATCCATTAAGAGTATCGCATCAACCTGTTCAACAAAATTCGATTTGTCTACCGTCTTGACGCCGATACTGGAACCTAATGAATTCGGCTTCGCTATCAAATATTTGGAAAAATTTTCGTTTATATCTTTTATCGCCTCTTCATAATTATCTCTATTAATTTTTATTCCTTTTATTGTCGGGACGATATCTTTTAATAGTGTTTTAGTAAGGTTTTTATCCATCGCGATATGAGATGGCAAACTGCCTGCATCTGTAGAACGAATTTTATTCATCGCAAAGAAACTATGTAAGTCTCCATTTTCGCCCACACCACCGTGACAGCAATTTATAATCACTGCTATATCACAATATTTTTTGAAAAACATATTTTTAAAATATATTGCTCCGTTGTGTAGAATTATTTGTTTCAATTTGATTTTTGATTTATCTACGAAAAAACTGATATCTTCAATGCAGGTTGCTAAATAAAAATTGTTATCTAAGCCTAGATAGATTTTTTCCAATTTGTATTTTGATTCTAAATTTTTGCATAGTTGCATACCAGTAATAATTGATATATCGTGCTCGCAACTAGCCCCTCCGAAAATTACACATAATCTTTCCATACATTTTATTTATGATGAAACAAAAAAAATTGTTTGCATAAATATTAATATGAATTTTATCTTCAAACAAGAAATAATAGATTACACCTTTCTTGATACGAAAAAAGAAAAGACTGTTTTGTTCTTGCACGGATGGGGAGGAGATAAAAATTCTTTTTTGTCTAGTTTCAACCTTTTGTCTGCAAAATATAATCTATTGAGCGTCACAATGCCAACGATTTCCCCTACTCGTGAGGCGTGGACGCTAATGGATTACACTGACTTAATTTTAAGTATATTAAAAACACACAATATAAAATCCGTATATTTGGTCTGCCACAGTTTTGGCTTTAGAGTAGCATCTGTTTTGAAAGAATTTTTTAAAATCGAAAAAATAGTCGTGACCGCAGGTGCAGGTATTAGAAAAATTAGCCCATATAAAAAAATTGAAAATGAAAACAATATCCTCCTTTTACAACAAAAAAAGTTTAAATATTTATACGAAAAAATCGCAAGTGGAGAATTCAAGAATTTGTCAAAGTTTAACAAAATGACATTTAAAAACATAGTAAATACAAACACAAAAAATTTAATCAAATTTTCCTGTCCGATGTTACTTTTTTGGGGCAAAAAAGATATAGCAACTAAATATAAATTCGCAAAATTTATCAAGAGAAAAAATAATGTAAAGTTGATTGCTGTCAATTCAGATCACTTCGCATATTTGAAAGAAAATGCATTGTTCAACAATGCTTTGGTAGAGTTTTTATGTCAATGACAATATTATATATTTTAAACTTATTAACGCTGTTTTCGAATTCAATATTTATTGAAAATTATTTGCACATCTATCAGTTGAGAGATTATAATTTTGTTAGATATTTCAAATTTTTTTTGAAAAAACGCATTTTTTACTACATTTTTTGCTGTTTTTTATTAATTTTTCAACTAATTTTTAAAAATTTAATAATATTGTTATCTGTAAATCTTATTATTTTAATTGTCGGTTCATTATATCATCTCTCTTTCAACAATTCAAAAACACCAATCAAATATACAAATAAAGTTATCCGACTATACATAATTTCCATTGTCTTATTAGCACTTATTTTCCCTATAAAATGTTTCCCCAGCATATCAAATTTGTTGCTATTGTTTTCACCAATAATTTCAAATTTTATAAATATTTATGATAGAATAAAAAATCATAATTTTATAAAATCAGCGAGCGAAAAGATCAAACTATCCCCTGCTAAAATAATTGCTATCACTGGTAGCAACGGAAAAACTAGTGTAAAGAATATTTTAGATAAATTTTTGAAAGTCAAATACAAAGTTTTATCAACTCCAAAAAGTTATAATACTCCGCTCGGAATTGCGAAATTTATAAATGAAAATGATATAAATAAATACGATTTTTTGATACTTGAATATGGTGCGAGAAGAAAAGGTGATATAAAAAATTTATGTTCAATATATGGTGCTGACTATGGTATTATCACTCTCATCGCACCACAGCACTTGGAGACATTTCACACGATTGAAAATGTGTTTCAATCCAAAAATGAATTGAGCAAATTTTTGAAAACTGATTTATGCGTATACAATATAGACAATCTCTACGTGTATCGTTCATATATTGAAAAACAAACATTAAAAATCAGTTCTTCAATTTACGTAAAGTCAGACATTTACGCAAGCAATATTTCCATAAAAAATTTCAAGACATATTTTAAAATTCATACTGAAGATGAAACATACGAAGCGGAAACAAATTTATTAGGTAAACATAATGTGACAAACATTTTACTCGCATTTGCCCTTGCTATCAAATTGGATATAAGTGCAAATGATTTGTTGGATTGTATAAAACAATTAGAATTTATTCCCCATCGTTTAGAATTAATAAAAACGCATATAAATATATTGGACGATAGTTACAACTGCTCGCTCGCGAGCGCAAAGGAATCTATTGATGTATTAAATCATTTTGAGAACAGAAAGATGATTGTCACTCCTGGCATAATTGAAGGCGGAAAAAACGAATATGAAATCAATTTTGAGTTGGGTGCAATGTGTAGCAAATCTGACTACTTAGTGATTGTAGGAAATCATAATAGAACGGCTATTAAAAATGGTGCAATTGCAAAAAATCCTAATTGTGAAATTATTTTAGCCAGTTCATTGGATGATGCCAGAAAACATTTCAAATTATTAAATAATGGTGATAATTTATTATTATTAAATGATTTGCCAGACGATTATTCTTGAAATCATTAAAAATTTTTTAAAAATTAATAATTTTCTTGAAATTTTTACTATTTTTCTGTCAATTTATAAAAATTTTAAAAATATCCTCACTTCACAAATTGAATTTTTTTAAATTATATTCTAAATTTTAAAGTTTATTATAAAAAATAAAATATTTATGCAAAAAAAAATAATAGCGACTTTATAAAATCGCTATTAATTGTTATTGCACTTTCTTCATCATTTCTAGGCAGGCATTTCCATCTGAATAATAATTTTTTCTCTCACGCCTAACCGTAAATCCAAATTTTTCATATAGCAAATATGCTGTAATATTTTTGCTATTAACCTCTAGACTAATGGTGTCAATATTTTTAGATAGTGCAAAATTTTCTAGCCAATTTAGCAACTTGGTTCCTACTCCTAAATTTCGAAATTCTTTCTTGACAGCCAAACTTGTTATATTAATTTCATCAGTGATCTGAATTAAAATGAATCCGACTATTTCGTCATCCAATTTTCCTACCGCAATTTCATAATTTGTATTGTCATACATCTGCAAAAAATCTTCCAATTTCAAACGATTATATTCAATTGAATCTTGTTCAATTTTTGCAACCAAATTCAGTTCATCCTTAGTCGGCTTAAGAATTTCAAAATTTTTTCGCCTCAATTTTTCATTCTCCGCTTGAGACAACTGATAATAGATCGGAATCAAATTTTCATCTGCGGAATCCTCAAAACATTTCAGCAATACTTTCGGATCAAATTTGACAACATAAACATTCAAATTTTCATCAGCAACAAACATCCCAATTTTATTGCCTTTGGATATGTCCTTTAATTCTTCGAGCGAAAGGTTCCTTTCGTATTTATAAACTACCTTATTAATTAATCGAGCGACAAAATAACTATCACGACTCCCTTTGATCGCCACTATGTCGATTTTATCATCCTGAGATTTAGCAAGATGGAATAAATAATCCATATTGTTAATCCCCTTTGCATATATTCCTAAACTATCGCGAAAGGCTTTGATTGTAGCGATTCCCACTCTTATTCCAGTGAATGAACCTGGACCTACAACCACACCCAATTCGTCTATATCTCTTATTTTTAGATTATGACTTTTTAGCAATTCGTCTAGTAACGGTAGCATAGTTTCATTGTGGTGTGATCGTGATTTGTCAGACTTGGAAAAAACATTGTCCCCGATGCTTAGCACAATTTCCAATTCTTCATTAGCAGTGTTGATTATCAATTTATTCATACTTTATCTCGATCTCTCTTGTCCTGTCATTTATTATCTTTATATTTACGTCAATATGTTTTTTAGGTATGAGCGGATCAATATTTTCTCCCCACTCTATAAACGATATACCATCTTTGTCTTCCAATATCTCATCAAAACCCGCTTCTATTGCTTCTTCGTCAGTTATCCTATATGTATCAAAATGATTTAATTTGAATTTTTCACCCTGATACATCTTCAATATCGAAAATGTAGGACTCGTCACAGGTTCTTTGACCCCCAATGCAGAAAAAACAAATTGAGTAAATGTAGTCTTCCCAGCACCCAAATCACCATTGAGGCACACTATATCTCCATTTTTTAATTTTGTGGCAAATTTTTTTGCCAACGCTTGTGTTTCATCTATCGATTTGACTGTATATTTCATTATTTTATGACCTTTTTTATTGGATATACTGGTTTAATCTTTTTCTCTGTCACTCCAATACATCCAAGAATCGCTTTTTTGTACCTATTCAAATCTTCATCATTTTTGTAGTAGTATGATAAAATTATATCACCCTTTTTGATATAATCACCGATTTTTACTCTTAGCACAACGCCTAAATTATCATCGTGCGAGGCGACACACAACCTGCGAACCAATTCACCCAAAAGCAACGAATTGATCGTCCCCACATAGCCTTCCTTATCCGCTATAAAATTGACCGATTTATAAGGTTTGAACAATTTTGCTTCTTTTAAGATCTTTTCATCTCCGCCTTGACTGCGGACGATCTCCATAAATCTATTGTATGCACTACCATTGTCTAAAGCACTGTACACCATATCATACACATCATCCCTATTAATGCGAGGGTTTGCTGTAGTGATCATTTCTACTGCGAACCTGCAAGAGACATCTCTCAACAAGCACTTTTTGCCCTGAAGTGTATTCAATGCATCCACCACCTCAGCACAATTACCGATGCCCTCTCCAAATGTTTGATCAGTATTTGTGATGGCCATTATTGATTTTACATTGCATTTTGAAAACACATATTTTAAAATTTTCGCCATTCTTCTCGCTCTAAAATAAGACTTAATAATTGCAGCGTGTCCATATTTAATATCTACCAAAACAAGTTTTGCACCACTGGCAAGTTTTTTTGCCGCGATAGATGCAGCCAAAAAATTAATATTCTTCTCCAATCTATTTTTTTCAATAATGTCATATAGTATTCTATCAGCAGGACACATATCTCCATTGTGAGATAAAATACAAGCATTCGTTTTGTCCAATACGCTCTTTATTTCTTCGTCAGACAATTTGACCCTGAAATTAGGAATGGCCTTGAATCTATCCGCACTGCCATTCGTAAACACGAGTGATTTCGCAGTGGTCTTAATGATTTTGTAACCTAAGCAAGCGAGCAACGGGATCAAAACCAAACTTGAACTATCTCCAATACCTCCAGTCGAATGTTTTTCAAAAATAAATTGATTGTACTTGATCACCTTGCCACTGTCACGCAGGGCTAGCGCGAGACTCAACACCTCACGTTTGGTCATACCAAATGAATCAAGTGCAAGAAACAATTTAGTGACAGATTTATCTGCACCGTGTCTCAACATATAGTCCACTATTTCATAATAATTTTCTTGCGTCAACTCGTGAGCATTGGCTTTTTCAAATATGAAATTTTCTAACATAACTCCACCTTACTTTATTTTATATGTTTATCCAATTTTTGTCAAACAACTATCAATAGTTAGTATTGCAATCTAAAATAATTTTTTCATTTTGATACACTTAGAACAATCAAAACTAAATCATTCGCCCATATTAACGAGATCAAGACACTTCAAATTCGAATTTTAAAATACGTCACAAAAATTTTTTGTGCTCGATATAGTTTATCCTTTTCAGTCTAAAATATTTTATCAATTAAATAAAAATACAAATTAGAAAAAGTAAAAAATTTTAAAAAATGTATAAATTAACTCATTTTTGCAATCATTTATATATGTCAAAATTCAAAATTGTAAATTTATTTGATAAAATCTTTGTCAGCGTATCAATCTTTTTAATCATATATGCTTGGTTGAATTTTTATATTCGCAACCTTTTTTCAACTTTTATTTTGAGTCTAATTTTTAGTTCGGCAATTATTTTCGTACTATATTATTTCTTAAACAAAAAACATGAGAGAGTCAAACTAAGCAAAAAAAGTACGGACGAAATGAACAAAAGTTTTTTGTCGTTTAGACTGACTCCGAAAAAAGAAAAGTTAGATTTGTTATATCAAATTTTCAGCAGAGAATATGAAACAAAATTAGACAATGGGATATTGTCTTATGTAAAAGACGACAAAAATCACATTGTTTTAATTGCCACGCACATCGACAGGATCAACGAAAATGAATTGATCAATCTAGTCGACGAATTTGTAAATCTTGACTTTGATGTGATTGACATTATATGTCAAGATGTAAGTCAAAATATCAATTCAAATATTTTTATAGATAAAAAGATTGTATTTTTAACCAAAGAAAAATTATATACTGACTATTTTTCAAAATATTCAATTTTCCCTGATGATAGCAAAATAGATACCAGCATTACCAAATTAAAATTCAGAGATATTTTGAAAAACTTTTTCCTACCCGAAAAGGCTAGGTCTTATTTTTTCTGCGGATTGATATTGATATTCAGCAGTATAATTTTACCATATCATATATACTATATTTTATTTGGAAGCACTTTATTGATATTTGCAATAGTTTGCAAATTATTGCCTAAGATAAAGAAGAATAAATAGATTTGAGCGCATAGACCAATCTATCAATTTCTTCAAATCTATTGTTGTAATCTAAAGAAACTCTCACCGTTCCAGTATTGATTGTATCCAATTTCTTGTGTATTAATGGTGCGCAATGCAATCCCGCACGCACACAAATTTGAAACTTCTCATCTAATAGGTCCGCCAGATATGAAGAATCAAGATTTTTCATATTGAATGAAATTACATTTTTCGAATCATCTTTTGAATAAATTGTTAAAAATTTTAAATTTTTTAATGAATTATATAGATAATTTGTTAATTTTTCTTCTTTTTCTATGATTTTTGAAAAATTTTTTTCAAGGAATTCAACACCCGCCTTTAAACTAATTATCGGAATGGATGCCAACGTTCCCGCTTCAAATCCTTCAGGAATTGCATCTGGTTGATTCAGATTTTCACTCTCAGTTCCAGTACCTCCGAACATTATTGGGCTAAGTTTGATACCTTTTTTGACAACTAATCCTCCAACGCCAGTTATAGACATCAGACCCTTATGTCCAGCAAAACAAAAAAAGTCGATGTTTGAATTGGTTAAATCGATTTTGATATGTCCGCTTGCTTGTGCACCATCGGCTAGATAGATCAACTTGTGTTTTTGGCAAAAATTACCTATTGATTCAACGTCGCTGCTCTCTCCTGTCACATTTGACACCATCGTGCAGATTACCATCTTTGTATTGACTTTAATGTTCTCTTCTAGATGATTGGAAAAATCGTTTAAGTCAGAGTATATCATTGTGACCTCTATTCCATCTTTTTTCAAATGCTCTAATGTTCGCAACACCGAGTTGTGTTCATAGCAACTGACAATGATATGATCTTTTTCTTTAAGTGTTCCCAAAATTGCTAAGTTTAAAGCCTCAGTACAATTTTTTGTGAATATTACTTCATAATCATTAGCATTGAAAAAGTGCTTCAACATCTCCCGTGTGTCAAAGATTTTTTCCGCCACCATCATTGATCTAAAGTGTCCGCTCCTTCCAGGATTGGCAGTGTAATTATCTAAAGCGTCAATTACCGCTCTTTTTACTGAATATGGTTTTAATAGGCTGGTCGCCGCATTATCAAAATATATCATATAACACAATATGAAATTTTAAAATATAGTGTTATAGAGGGCTTAATATGAAATACCTAATAATATCATTCAACTCAAGGAACAGCGTAATGACTTTTGCAAAACTTGCAAGGAAAAATGGGTTGTACACTAATATTATCAATACTCCCAGATCTGTCTCTGTGAGTTGCGGTCTAAGCATACGGACAGAATTTAGAAATCTGCAATTTATAATTTCACTTCTTCAAAAATCTAATTTGCCAGGCTTGATAGGCGTCTTTTCTGTTATTAGAAAAGGTCAATATGAAGAGGTAGAAAAGTTTTATTAATGATATATATATTTATATACCTATCACCTTTAATATATCATAAACAAATCAAAACTAATATAAATATTAATAAAAACTCAAAGATGTCTAAGGAAATATCAATCCCTTAGACTATTTTTTAATTGACATCTATTTTCATAATAAATAATTAGATTATTGACTAATTGATCCAATTTTGTTATCATAATATTATGACAAAAATTGATAAAATAATGTCTTATCTTAATGAATTGTTTCCTGAGGCTGAATGTGCACTGAATTTCAATAATTCTTATGAATTGCTAGTCGCAGTCATTCTTTCCGCACAATGCACTGACAAACGGGTAAATATTGTCACAAAAGATCTTTTTCCTCTCGCCAATTCGCCCGAAAAAATGCTTGCGTTAGGTCAAGAAAGGTTAAAAGAAATTATACATCCTTGCGGATTTTTCAACACAAAATCAAAAGCAATCATTGAAACAAGTCAAGACTTAATCGATAGATTTGACGGGAAAGTCCCTTCCACTCTTGATGAACTTACCTCTCTAAAAGGTGTCGGCAGGAAAACTGCCAATGTAGTGATTGCCAATGCTTTCAATGGGCAAACAATTGCTGTAGATACACACGTACATAGAGTTTCTAAACGGCTTGGACTAACGAGCGAAAATTCTACTCCGCTAAAATGTGAAATGAATCTGCTGTCCGTTATACCTGAAGATAAACGGAGTAAATTTCATCATCAACTTATACTATTTGGAAGAAACGTGTGCAAAGCGATCAATCCCAAATGCGACGAATGTCAACTGAAAAATATATGTAAATTTTATAAATACGCTAATACAAATAAAAAATCTTCAAAAAATATAATTAAAAAAGGAAAATAAAATGAATTTAGATAAAGTGACAATTTCAATTAAATCAGGAAATGGAGGTAGCGGAAAAGTCAGTTTTCACCGTGAAAAATATGTAGAAAAAGGTGGTCCCGATGGCGGAGATGGTGGAAACGGCGGTTCTGTATATTTCGTTGGCGATAGATCTAAAAATACTCTAATAGATTTCCAATATGAACGCAAGTTCGAAGCAGAAAATGGCGGTGGCGGTGGTGGAAAACTCCAAAACGGAAAAAATGGAAAAGACATCTATATCAAAGTGCCTCTTGGCACTATAATAAAAGATGCTGAAACTAATCAAATCCTAGCCGATATCTACGAAGACGGGCAGACCTATTTGGCACTGAAAGGCGGACGCGGAGGCAAGGGAAACAATTTCTTCAAATCTCCTACTCGCCAAGCCCCTAGATTTAGTCAACTTGGTGAAAGTACGAAATGGTATAAAGTCATTTTGGAATTGAAAACGATTGCTGACGTTGCCTTGGTAGGAAAACCTAATGTTGGCAAATCTACATTATTAAGCGTCATATCGAACGCGAAGCCAAAGATTGCCGACTATGAATTCACTACCCTATCTCCCAATTTAGGAATGGTAAAATATTTTGATGACAGTTTTGTCGTGGCAGACATTCCAGGTTTGATTGACGGTGCTAGTGAAGGTGCTGGACTTGGTCACGAATTTCTCGCCCATATTGAACGCACGCGTTTGGTAATTCACGTAATAGACGCCTCAGGATATTATGGAAACGATATTGTTGAAGACTATAAAATTATTAATAACGAATTAAAAAAATATAATGAACGTCTTGCCAAATTGCCTCAAATTGTAGTTTTCACTAAACTTGATATGATTGAAGATATTGATGAAAAAATTAAATATTTTCGCTCAAAAATAAAGGATAAGGTGGAGATCGTGCCAATCAGTTCGATCACACGAAAAAATGTGGATGAATTGATAAAAATGGTGTATGAAAAATTAAAAACTTTGCCAAAATCAAAATCTATGCCAATAGAACAAACCGAACTTGCAAAGATTGATACAACTTCAGTAAAAATCACAAAATTAGAGCCCCACGTATACGAATTATCTGGAGGATATCTCGAGAATCTTCAACGCGGAATTGTATTCAATGATACCCAATCCCTAGCCTATTTCCAAATGCGTTTGCAAAAAGATGGCATAATGGATAAATTTAAAGAAGCAGGCGTGCAAGATGGAGATACGGTAGTATTTGGAAATCTGCAATATGAAATTTATTTTTAAAAGATAAATAAAAATTTTATAAACGGATACATTATAAAAAATTAAAAAACAGCAAAATTTAGAAATTTAAAGTAAAAAAATTAAATTTTAATCAAAATATTCATAAAATTTTATTATTTTGAACTTTAAAAAGGAAAACTATGAGCGATGAATTTAAAATAAAATTTAGTAAAGTGAAAATTATAACTATGGTACCTAAAAATGATGTTGACAAAGTAAGGAGAGCAATTTGTCTAAACGGTGCAGGAAAAATAGGAAATTACACTTTTTGTAGCACATCATCAAATTGCATTGGCACATTTCTTCCGAATGAAAGTGCGAATCCTTCTATCGGAAAAATTGGCAATCTAGAAAAGGTAGAAGAAATAAAATTAGAAACCAGTTGCGACATTCAAAACGTTGCGTCAGTAGTGAAAATACTTCGAGAAACGCATCCGTACGAAGAACCAGAAATAGATATTATTCCACTAATTGACGAAACTTGTTTTTATTAAAAATTTATGATTGAATAAAGGGAGATTTATGATAACAAAAAAAGAAAGAATAAAATTGCGAAGTATGGCTCAAACTTTGAATCCTATCGTTTTAGTTGGCAAAGAGGGCTTTACTGAAAATGTGCTTAAACAAATTGACGAAGAACTGTACAATCACGAACTGATAAAAATTAGTATGCAAGAGAACGCTACTCCACCTACAGAATTTGAATTAACTGAAATGGCTGTGAAACTTGGTGCAGAAGTTGTCACCACTATTGGTAGAAAAATCGTTTTGTATAGGCATAGTGAGAAAAAGGGCATTAAACATATTCTTGATTAAAATTTGAATTATATTTTATTACAATAGCGCGATTGATAAATTCAATTGCATTTTTTAATATTGCTGATTTTTTATTCAATTTCATATTTGTTTAGATAACATTCGTTTTAATCTATCATTTCAAATGACGATATAAATCTATTCAAAATGTGATTACAATCAAATTAGATCTGATATTTATATTTCTATTCAAAATTCATTAAGATTTTTTACACAAACTGTTTTCAAATAGTTTTCATTCCGAATATTAATTGTTAATCGAACTTGATTTTGTTTAAATTTATCAAGTGATTTAAAAAAAAGATTTTTATACTACTTTCAATACTCTTTCATTTCGTATATAAATCTTTTGCGTTTATAATGATATTTTATGATTTCTCAATTATTACATTTAAAAACTATAATGAGTCTTATATCACGTTAATACCTAGTCTAGTTGATATTCATACTACCATCCGCGAGACCCTCAGCCACTTCATCTAGAATTTTGTCCAATTTTCTTAGCACTTTTTCTTTTCCGCTTTCATTTATGCCCATTTCTTTTACCAAGACTGTCAATATATTTTGAACTCTGCCAATAATCTTTCTATCTCTTCTTCGCCTCTGCCCCTATCACAAGTCTCATTTATTTTTTGCGTGTGTTCCGATTTTGAATCTTCCATAGTAGGTAGATCGTTTAACCTCTCCTGCCTATAAGCATTTAATTTTTCTCTTATTTGTTTGATGGAATATTTGCATTCGACGACTTCTTTACCTACTTTATCAATATATCCCCATTTCCCATCTCTCTTCACTGGAGCGAACCCTTCTGAAAATTTATAAACAACATCATATCTGCACTCTGAGATTTCTCTACCCGCTTTGTTTATATATCCGAATTTGTCGCCCTTCTTTACGCTCGCAAACCCGTTTGAGACATCGCTAGCATCATCGTATTTACATTCTATAACATCTCTTCCTGTTTTATCTATATAACCAAATTTGCCTGCTCTCTCAACGCAAGCAAGACCCTCTTTGAATGAACGAACACTGTTATATTTGCACTCAATGATCTCTCTGCCTGCTTTATCTATGAATCCGAATTTTTTGTTTCTTTGCACACGGGCTAGTCCGTCTGAAAATGCACTAGCCAAATCATATTTGCATTCAATGACAACTCTGCCCGTCCTGTCTATGAAACCCCATTTCCCATCCAGTTTCACAAGGGCAAGCCCCTCAGAAAAATCTCCCGCGCTATCGTATTTGCATCTGACGATCTCTCTGCCTTGCTCGTCTATATATCCATATTTTTCATCGCGCATCACAAGACTGATGCCATTAACAAATTCTTTGACATAATCGTATATTGGCTCGACGACTATTTTCCCATTACTATCGGTATATCCCCATTTATTAACTCTTTCATCCCAATATATAATCAACATATCAAATTCCTTTGTTTTTCATTTTATCACACATCTTAAAACTAGTCAATATCTTTACAACTTTTCGTTAAAAACTTTTGTTTTATTAAAAAAAAATGAAAAATGATAGAAAAATTATATTATTTTTGATTTTTTTATGAAGATTGCTGGTAAAATGAAAAATTTTAATTGAATAGATTTTAATATATCTCATTGTCTATGCCAAACAAAAGTTTTTTTGTGTGGAAAATATAGCAATAATTTGATAGCCTTTATATGAACAGATTTTATTCAATCCTTTTATAATCTTTTATGCAAAAGTCGGTAGATTTCATCTCTTTTTTTGTGTTATCTTTTTTATTAAACATATTACCCAGATTAGAAAATTTAAACAAATCGAGTAGTCCATTTCCACCATTATTTGAATTGAGCAAATTCAATATACTGGACAAATCAAAATTTGAATTTTGACCAACATTCTTCGAGTTTTGCCCACCAGTCAATCCGCTAAGTATATTGCTTAAACCTCCACCTTTGCCCAGTGATGAAAGGAGCGGAAAAATATTTTTGAAATCAAATGGAAATGGTGAATTATTCTTTGGCGGATCACATTTATCATTTGGTGTATTTGGCTTTGGAATACAGTCACAATTCCCCTTTTTAAAGTTATTGTCTATGTAAAAATTTGGCATATTTTCATACGGTTCTTGAAATATGATTTTTTTAGGATGAGATTTATCTTTTTGATTTTCTCGCGGTCCGAAATTTTGAATATATGCATTAGGCTCTGGGAAAAGCGCGTCTCTACTATCTTCAAACTTCATACTATTATTTATGAATCAAATTCGATTTTGTCACCATAAAATCCGCAATCTCATAATAATATCTAAGAGGTGAAAATGCCAAGAGATTTCAAAAATTTTTCAAAAGATCACAAAAAGGTCGTCGAAGAAAATAAGAATATTATTCAAGAAAATCAAGATAAAGCCAGCGAATATCAAAACATACTGGATAGATATAAAAATATGGACAATAACGAACTAATGTCCAATTTATTTAGCGAAGCAAGCAAACTGAAACGGGAAGGAAAGTTGGATTCAAATCAACTAAACAATCTCAAATCTACCATCTCGCCATTCTTGAATAGCGAACAACAAGAGATGTTAAATTCCCTCATAAACACAATAAATGAACAAAAATAAAATTTCGCCTGAATTATTAAACGCCGTATCCGTTATGGATAAAAATAGAACGGACTCAGTTTTTGTTTCCTCATACAATTTTTGGAAAACGAAAAGTTTTTTGGATAAATACAAATATTCGTACATTCCATACAAGTTTGCCAATTGCTTTGCCCTTGATCTAGATTTTGACGACATATCTATTTTATCAAGCCTGGCAGATGTAGAATACTTACACTCAAACCCACTAGTTAAAATTCAGCAGACGCAAGTCGATAGCATTAACTTGTATCGTCTCACCGAAAACAAATATTTAGGTCAAGGGCAAACGATTTGTTTTATAGACACAGGTATACATCCTCATTTCGATTTTATATACCCCAAAAACAGAATTATCAAATTCATTGATCTAGTCAATCACTACAACAAACCTTACGATGACAACGGGCACGGCACCTTTGTAGCAGGAATCGCTAGCGGAGCGGGAAGAATTGACAATTCAAATATAGGATTTGCCCCTCGTGCAAATATCATATCCATAAAAGCACTCAGTGAAAAAGGCAACAGCAACAGCAATGTGATATTGGACGCAATGCAATGGGTATATGAGAATCACAAAGTGTATAATATCTCAGTCGTCTGTATGAGTTTCGGAGCGGAAGTCATAGAGGGCAACGACCCACTCTCTCAGGGTGCGCAGGCACTTTGGAAACGAGGAATCACTGTAGTTGCTGCCGCGGGAAATAGCGGTCCAGAAAATCAAACCATAAAATCGCCTGGCAACAATCCATACATAATCACTGTAGGTGCATTGGACGAAAGCAATATGCAAACAGCCGATTTTTCTAGTCGCGGACCCACAATCTACGGGCACAAGCCAGACCTGCTAGCCCCAGCCGTAAACATTGTTTCGTGCGACACCAAACTCCCTCTATATACTCGTATGAGTGGCACGAGTGTAGCCACACCGATAGTGGCAGGAATATGTGCAGATATCAAATCTCGCTGGAATAACATCTCAAACGATGAGATTAAGAGATTTCTTCTCTCTCATTGCAAAAAAATCACAGGCGATATAGATTCTGAGGGTGCAGGCTATTTAACATTCAATATTTGATTGCAATTTTTCGAATTTTTGATAAAATGAATATATGATAGAATTCAAAAATGTATATCTCAAGTATATAAAAGATTTTTTCACACTATATGATATTAGTTTCAAAATAAATGACCACACATTATTTTTGGGCGAATGCTCGGATGGTACAAATTCCGTCTTTAGACTAATTGCAAAGATTGATAAAAAATATTCTGGAGAGATTTATCTTCAAGGCAAAAATTTGAAGGAAGTCAAAGATAGAGATTTAGATATCGCATACATCCCCGAGCGACCATATTTGTTTAGACACAAAACCGTGTTCGAAAATCTATATTATCCATTGAAAATAAGAAAATTTAATAAATTTGATGTAAAAAACTTAATAAATCATTATTCTAAACAATTCAAATTGGATAATTTAGAGAAAAAGGTCAAAGATTTATCAAAATCAGAGCAGATAATCATCACCCTGTTGCGTGCCCTAGTCAGAAAGCCAAAATATGTTTTGGTAGAGCATTTATTCTCAAATTTAGACAAGCCTTTTTATGCTACCGCTATAGAAATCATTGAAGAAATGAAAAAATATTCAACCATCATCGCCTGCGAGCCTGATGACCAAAATCTAGACGCCTATCGCGACCTCAAACGCATCCGGCTTGAAAACGGCAGTTTGAAACTCTGAATCTTCATTCTTCTACCTTGTTGCTTTTATCTTAAAAAAATATAGAGCGCACACGTGCTCTATATTTTATCCGATAATATGTTTTTATGAAAAATATTAAAGGCTATAATTCAAATGACTTTTTAATTTTTCTTAAATCTCATTAAGATCAAAATTTCTTTTTTCAAATATTATTATCATCAAATAATTATTTAATTCAAGTTTGATAGCAAAACCACCCAATCGGGAGGCAAACTCAAATGATCCTATCAATCTCTTTGATAAACCTACTTGGTGTAAATATAATATAGTCTGTCCTCAGAGGTGGTCTTGGTGAAGGTCGCTGTGTCCTCGAGATAACTATTCGTGCTACCCTCTTCAATACAACTGATCAGCACCCGCACCTCTGTAGCATATCGCAAAAGATATCCGCAATTCGATGTGCTGGTAGCATATTTGTACACATAATTGCTCTCTATAGTCACACTGGTGAGACTGCTACATCCTTCGAATGCCCTCTCTCCTATGCTGGTCACACCGTCTCCAATGGTGACACTGGTGAGACTGCTACAGTCATAGAATGCCCTCTCTCCTATGCTGGTCACTTGATCGCCTATTGTTACACTAGTGATTGAAGTACATCCATAGAACGCAGGAGCACGAATTGAGGTGGCTGTATCTATATTTGCCTCTGTCACCAATTCATCTCCATTTACATATAGATTTGCTCCATTGGATAATGGATTTGAATTATAATTCTTGGGTTCCCAGCTACTATAATAAAGATCAAACCTGATTGATACCCAATCGTTGATATCTCCTGTATAATATACATCAGTGAGACTGCTACATCCTTCGAATGCACGAACTCCTATGCTGGTCACACCTTCTGGTATAGTGATGCTGGTGATATTTCTATTAGCGAATGCCTCACCGCCGATGCCTGTGATTGTATGGTCTGTACCCTCTATAATCGTGCCGTCTTCCAACATTGAATAACTGCTAGGGATCACTACCTCTGTAGCACTGCCTGTGTATGAGGTGATGATGCCGTCCTCTATGGTGAAGTCATAACTCGCTTTGATCTCAGAGTCGAATATGGCTGTGTATGTGATGTTGCCTGTCACTGGGCTTATCTCTTGATCCCATCCTATGAATGTATAACTATGGCTTGCAGTCTCCTCACGTGTAGGAGTCTCTCCGTTGTATTCTGGAGTGGTGCCATAAGGAACTGAGGTATCTGTCTCTAATGTACTGCCATCCCAGTTCTTCCACGTTACTGTATAAGTGTTTGTCTCGCGACTAAATGTCGCGGTGATCAGCATTGCTCCATTGACTATACCGCTCTCGCTACTCCAATTATCAAAAGCGTATGTATACTGAGCGGTGTTTTCCTCTGGTGTGGCTGTCACTGTCTGACCATCACTGAATCTCAACACATTCCCTTCCACTGTATATGTCGTGCCATATTCTACTGTCACGCTAGATTCGTCTACTGTGCCATATCCTGTATTATTGCTCTGAATAGACACTGTATAGGTATTAGTCTCTCGAGTGAAGTTCGCGGTGATCTCTCTATCTTCTGTGATCGGATCGGTTGCGTTCGTCCATCCTGTGAATGTATATGTATATTGTGCATCACTTGCTGTAGCGGTGGCGATGATCTCTTGACCATTGATCGTGAGTTTATTGCCATCTACTGTGATTGGCGTATTGTAGTTTACTATTACGCTCGCTTTGCTCACTGTACCATAACTAGCATTGTTTACCACTATGGATACCACATATTCATCCATCGTACGTTCAAAGTTCGCAGTGATAGTTATATCTCCTGTCACTTCACTCACTGCATTTGTCCAATTCACAAATACGTAGTCATAAGTTGGATCATCTGCGGTAGGTGTAGCAGTGATCGTATATTCTCCTATGGTGAGAGTGTTGCCACTGACTATTATCTCTGTGCCATACTCTACTGTTATGCTAGATTGATTAATTGAACCATATTCAGAATTGCTAGACACTATTTGCACTGTGAATTTCTGTATCTCCTCGCTATAGGTGACCACTAGGTTGCCCGTGATCTTATATTGATTCTCACTTCCATCTACTTTCTCTGCTCCTGATACAGAAAAAGCGGTGACATCGTGTCCCTCTGTGGTGTCATAAGTTATCTCTACTATATCTCCATAGTGAAGTGTGGCTGTGTTGGATAGGTAGATACCTTCTGCGTTTTTCACATTCACTTGCTCTGGCTTGGATATCGTGTACTCTATATATTCTTCTCGGAAGTTGGCGAAGAGTTCTAGGTCAGATACTATGTGGGTTGTACTTAGATCTACCTCGTTCCCTTCTGCATCTACCCAGCCTATGAATGTGTATGTGTATGTATGGGTGCTATGCTTGGTTGGTGTGACGCCTGTGTAGGTGCAGAGTTGGTTGTATTGTATATCTAGAGTCTGATACATCTCATTCTTCTCTAGGCTATCGTAGAATGTTACCTCATAGGTGTTGATCTCCACACCCTCTACCTCTACTAGTGTGTCTCCATAGATTGTGAGGGTATAATAGCCGTCTTGATCTGGAGTAACGGTCTCGCCATTCACTTTGACTGTGATGTCACTCTCGTCATAACCTGTAGCGAGATTTAGTTTGAATCTATACTCGGTGTTGTACTCTATCTCGACTTGGTTGTTCACTATATCCTCGCCCTCAATGGTGAATGCTGGGCTGGTTGGGAAACTCACCTTATATACATTCGCCTCATACTTGGCATATATGGTCATATTTTTATTTATCTTATCCGTATCTTTGTATGGCACAGTGAGTTCGGCATCCTTGTAGAACCCTACAAATGTATATCCCGTGATCTCTTGTGGAACGATATCTTTGATCGTGCTACCACGATTCACATTGACAGTATATTCCTGTATGATGTCTATGTTGTTGGATATATCTACCGACACCTTTCTTCTAGAGAGATATACTGCTGTTGGCACGGCTACGCTTGCTGTGACTAGCAAAACTACAGCAGTGGCTATCGCTGCTTTCTTTCGCTTGCTATTCTTACCTGCATTCTTCTTGAT
>CALWPK010000012.1 GCA_944383415.1 uncultured Clostridia bacterium
ATTTCCTCCTATTTTAATTTAATTTTTCCATCGAATAATGAAGATATTGTTTTAAGCAAAAACTTATCAAAAGTTTGATTATGAATGTCCACATTATCAGTAGGCAAATTAGTTTCTCGTTTTATTTCTCCTGTTTCGTAATCGATTATTTCATTATCTACATTAACAATTTCATCTTCTTTTAATTCTTCATTGATATTTTCAACTCTTTCTTCTTTATTTGTGGATATGTCCATTAGGTCAAATAATGTTGCTTGTTTGTTTTCTGGTTTAGGTTTTACTGATTTTTCTATTTTAGGTGGAGCAGATATTTCATTTTTATATTCAGTTCCATCTTCATTATAAAAAATGCCTTCGATTGAGTCTTCTTCAAAGTAATGAATAGCCCAACCAAAGACAGTTTTATCTTCTATACAAGTAGCATTTGTGCCTTTACTAGCAAGTTTTCTTGCTTCTTCACAAGCATATTTCATAAAAGTATCAAGAGTTTTCTTACTAATCAAAGTTTTATTATCCTTCTGAATTTTAACTCCATTATTGATTTTATCTGCAAGAATATCGCTTGCATTTTCTTCCAAGTATGCTTTAATAATCTCTTGTTCTTTGTTTTTAGTTTCAAGATTTAAAGTAATCATAATTTCCTCCTAAAAAGGTAGTTCTTTAAGTAGTTCACAAATTTTACCTTCTAGTTTTTCTAGGGTAGAATAGTGATTAAAACCACCTTTGTAATCAACTTCGTTTTTAGCGATTCTAATAAGTATGTGATTATACCAATCATTATTAAAATATCTAACATCACTGATTGAAATATATACACATTTATTTTCAGTTCCACCTTTAATAAAGGCAGAAAAGCAATAGTGATTTTTGTTTACTTTTATCAAGCACCAATTATTATCTTTGCAAATTGATTTAAGGAAGTTTATGTACTTAGTTTGAAATGTTTTATAATCATTTCCAGTGTAGCAACCAGTTGAAAACTCATAATTTAAATATTGTTTTAATGTGCTTAAATTCGCCATATTAATTAACCTCCATAATTTTTAAATCTATAAATGTGTGTAAGTAATAGTTTGTTTGACATGTATAGTTCCACCAATATTCATTTGCTTTTTTATCTTCAATGTTAGTATCTAGTTCAAAATCATCGATGTAAGAATATTCTTTCTTGTAGAATTCTTTTTCAAGTTTGATCAATGAATAGAATTTATCTAATGCCTTTTCTTTTGTATTAAATAAATAGTTATCTATTCCATTACAATCATCAGTGGAGTAGTCAAGTTGTACCATATAAATAATTTGTTTTTTCATTATGCTGTCCTCCTAATTCCACCACCGAAACTCTGGACTAAAATAGTGCCAAATTCACTTAAATAATCATCGCTTTTATTCCAGACATAAGAGAAAGCAGAAAATTCATTTTTAGAATATTGACATATTAAGTCTTCCCATTCTTCTTTGTAGTCAGTTACTATAAGAAAGTCATATAATTCACCAAAGTCAGTAAGTTCATGTGTAATTGCATAAACTGTGCAATTATATTTTTCTTCTATTTCTTTTACTTTGTTTTGCACATCTTTATCTTGCCAAGCCCAAAAGCCAGCGTATCGTTCAAAGTAACAAACTTCATCATTGTTTTCAAATCCTTTTATGTAAGGTTTATATATTTCTAATT
This sequence comes from uncultured Clostridia bacterium, assembly GCA_944383415.1. Taxonomy (GTDB): domain Bacteria; phylum Bacillota; class Clostridia; order Christensenellales; family UBA1242; genus Onthoplasma. The sequence continues at coordinate 1,676 of CALWPK010000012.1, forward strand.
GTTGCATAATTTCTAATGCTTTTTCTTTTCTTTCTTCTTTTGTTGTATTTGATTGTTTAATTTCTTTTTCCATAATTTTTATCTCCTTTAATTAGCAAATTTCAATTATTCCTTCGTTATATTCTTCTGCGTAACAATCGCCTATATATCTTCCATAAGCTTCAAAATCTATAAAGTTTTCTAAAACTTCTGGAATTTGATAGCAATATTCACCATAAATCATTCTTCCGTAATCTTCCCAAGTGTAGCCTTTATACATGTGAATGTCATCGTCCCATTGTGAGCCTTTATTGTTTACTAATTCTTCAAAATCGTCAAAGTTTCTCACATCTAAATATGCTTGCATAAGTTCGTATTTGTAATCATCATCAAGCACACCAGATTCTTTTAATAATTCAAATAAATATTTAGGGTGAGTATAATCGCAATTAAGTCCGTCAGTATTAAAGCCCTCAATATCTTGAATAAATAATTCTTCATCTATGCCTTTAAGTTTAAAACCTTCTTTTGTTAACTCTTCTTCAATTTCAGTCCAATCTTCATAGTCCGCAAGATTCAACCATTTTGAACCTAATGCTCTTTCGTTACATTCGTTGTATGAACCCCAAGAGCCAATAACTATTTGTATTTCATTCATAAATGTTTCTCCTTTTAATCATTAATTGTTTCAAAGTCATCAACAGCGATTTTTTCACTTTGGTAACCATATTCAAAATAAAGATTGTTTTCTCTATCTCTTTTTAGGTCATATTCAATAACGCTAATTTTACCTTGATTTGTAATAGCCAAAGTGATTGTCATTTTATCAAAGTTAATATCGACAATGTTGAATATGATTTCAGTATAACCATCAAAGTATTGAAACTCTTTTAAGTAATAACTTGTTGTTTTCATTTTTAACTCCTTTTTAACTTAAAATTCTAAACCATAATGTGTAGCAGTTTTCAATTTCAAGATTGACTAGATGACCTTTGTCATTTTCAAATTCAATTTCTTCAAATTCATTAAAACTGCCTTTGAACTCGTTTGTATTGTTTGGCAATTTATGGCAATATCTAATACAATCTTCATAAGTTTTAGATTTTGTATATAGATTTTCGTCATCTATTTCGCCATAACTTACAAATCTGAAAGAACCTTTTTTAGTGAATTTAGTAAGACTAAACTTTACTTTTTTTCTTTCTTTTTCATTCATTTCTATTTACCTCCTTATTAGATTTGTCTTTCGACAGAAACCAATAAAAGCAAAATTTGAATGAGAAGTTTTCGCTTAAAAATCTTATTGTAGAAAGTCAACGAAAAAGAAGAAAATATTGTATTGATATTTTTAATTGACAATAAAAAAAGACCAGGTTAAAAACCTAGTCTAAAACTCATTCATTTTATTAAATTGTTTAAGCAATATTTACTTCCGTTGACTTGCTACGAGAATTTTGCTAACCACCACTGGCGAAAGGCAAAGATAATAAGGAGTTATTAAATGAAAAGAGATAAGCTTTCTACCTATCTCTATAAAAAATCACGCCCGCAACACCTTTGGTAAAAATATACCTAAATTTATCGGTGTTCAAACGCGAAATTGATTGGCGGAGAGTGAGGGATTTGAACCCTCGCGCGCCTTTCGACGCCTACATCCTTAGCAGGGACGCCTCTTCGACCTCTTGAGTAACTCTCCAATAGTATCATTTAGTTTTGCTGTCGATAATTATATGATTCAACAAAGATCTAACCAAATGACAAATTATATAAAATTAAGATGATATTCAAAAAAGTTTAAAGTAATATAAATGATAATTTAATAAGATATGGATGTCATTAGATCTTTTTAAATTTTGAATATATTACTTTAAACGAGTTTATTATATCAGAAAATTCAAGGTTTGTCAACATTTATATTTTATAAATTCAAAATTTTTTTATAATTTAAGTATCTCAAAACAAGAAAGAGTGTATAATGGATACTTATAGCAGTTATATAATTGTATTAAAATTGAAATCTTAAAGTTTTTAAAGTTGTAAATTTAATTTTTTTAACAATTTTTGAATATCAGTTGAAATATATGGAACAATCTTAACTTTTTCTCTATAGCATTGATAAATAAAGTATTTTAGTCAGAATTGAAATTTAGGTTTTGAGTAAATAAAGAAAATTAAATTTCTTGAACGGGTGCAAAAATGGAGAGTGTTTTACATTTGATTGTTTTGTTTAAAGAGGATGTGGACTATTAAAGGTGACACGAAATTGTGCACATTCTTTTTGTAATTTCAATTTTTGATTTTTGTTTAATAAATTATTATTGGAATTTTGAAATCTATTTGATGACTTTAGTTGTATTTTTTCTTCATTGAATAATATCAACAAAAATTCCAGAAGATTTGATATTTTCAATTACAAATAAAACCACTGATTTTTCAATCAATGGTTTTAGTTCTTGCATAAGCAAGACAGATGGCTATTATTCACCTAAACAATAATAACTTCCTGAATTTTGAGTAGCAGGGAATCTTTTACCTTTCTCAAGATAAAGGCTACCGCCATTGTGACCCTGTGCATCAAATGCTACATAAGTTGCAGACTTTGGAACAGTTTCACCAGGTTTCCATTGTTTATTATTTGACATATAGCACCTCCACAACTAGTATGTGTAGGTAAAATTTATTTATTCAAAAATTTCAAAATATTATTAGTCATTTTTGTGATTAGAAACATTAAAATTATTAAATTTTATAAAAATGATATAAATTTCCATTAAATTTCAATATAATATGAAGCAATTTAAGAAAAATTGTAAATATATCAAAAAATTTTAATATAGAAATAATTATGCAACATTAAAAGATTAAAAAAAATGCAGAGAGTAAAAATGTTGTTGAAATTGTTATAAAATATATTCCCTAATTGTATTAATCTTTGAAATATATCTATTTATTATAAATTTTGTTCAGTTAATACAAAACTACACGAACAACAAAGTTTAATCAAAGACAAGCGAGTGAAGCATTATCACCAACCGTCACACAAATTATATAATTCAATTCAAACGTTTTATCTATTGTTAAGATTGCAAAAAAGTTATGATTATGATATAATCAAAATATGATACGAATAATTAATACACAATCTTTGTATTCTGGATTATATAAGGCGGTAGAGTTTTGCCAAAAACACAAAAACGAAAATATTGAAATAGTGGTTCCGGATAAGTTGAGTTTATTTATGGAACGATTTTTATTTGAGAAATTAGGATTGAGTTCGAGTTTCAATATCAAAGTGAGCACACTCAACAGATTCGCAAAGAAAAATTGTACAATTCCAAAAGACAAACAAATCACTAAAATTGGTAGCATACTTTTGATATATAAAATATTGAACGATCACTCGGATGAGTTTGGGATATTAAAAAACAAGCACTACTCGTTCAGTTATGCGGAGGAGATTTTCAGCACTATTGCACAATTAAAGGCATCAAAGATTTCATTTGATGAAATGTTAGGATTTACATCGAAAAACGAACAATTGGCAAAAAAAATACAGGACTTGGCAAAAATATTTCAATATTATGAGCAAAACAAAGCAGGCTTGATTGATTCATCCGATTTATTTTTGTTATCCGCATTGACAGTGGCAGATGGTAGAGAGAAATCAAACATTTTGTTCGTTGGATTTGATGATTTCACAGCAATTGAATATACGATCATAGAACGATTGGCAAGTGTGAGCGAAGTGAACGTCATCAATTATTATTCGAAAGAAAACAATCGGCATTTGTACAATCGTCAAGTGTATGATAAGTTGAAGAATTTAGCATATATTAATGAATTACCTTTTGAAGTGGTTCTAGATGATGAAAATACAGAAAACGACTTTGTTGTCGCAAATGATTCAGAAAAACAAAATAAAAAAATCAGCGAATTTAAAGTAATTGCGAATCCTAAAAATAGAAAAGACTGCTCGCAATGCGGAAACAATGAAGATGGTTTAAGAAAATTTTTGTCAAACAATCTATTTGGAATTAAATCAGAAAAATTTGTTTTAAATAGAAAAACAGTCAAAATCTATTCTGGAAGAGATTTTCGTGATGAGATAGAGTTTGTGGCACGCTGCATTAGAGAAAAGATTTTGTATAAAGATAAATTTTCAGACAACGGAGTTGCTGTGTTTGATTTGGCGGGGAAAGAAGAAATTGTAAGAGAAATTTTTTCAAAATATGAGATAAATTATTATATTGACAGCAAATTTCAATTAAATCAAAGCATATTTTATAAATTTTTGTTAAGTTTATTGAAATTCAATTTGGATGGCTATAGTTTGATACATCTAATAGATTTGATTAACTCGCCATTTTTCATAGCAGAAGATGAAGAAAAACTGAGATTGATTCAAAAACTGAAACTAATAAAATTCAGAGGTAATAAACTAAATAGTATTCAATTAGGAGATGATTTGACTGAAATAAAAGGTAATCTTCAAATTTTTCTAGATCGGTTAACAATAGATAAAAAATCGAATATTCTTGATTTTATAGATTTGATAAAAAGAGCAGATGAAGTTTTCAATTTCGATAGTGTCTTGAACAACGTAGCAAACGAAAAAGCGGACGTCAATGATAGGATAATTTTGATAAAATCAAAAGAGGTGATTTTCAATTTGCTTGAAGATATCTCAAAATATTATACAGATGCGGATTTAAACAAAATTTATGATATATATTCACATATCGCAAGCGTGGCGACAATAAACAATTTGCCTCAAACTTTAGATGCAGTGAAAGTGATTGAAGCAAATGATTGTACTGAGATTTTTTCAAATTTATATTTGGTAAATTGTAGATTCGAAAATGCACCGAAACTGAAATTTGATTGCGGTATAATTTTAGATGGAGAGATTGAAGAATTGAATTTCAAAAACAAACTTTCTCCAACAATTGCTCATATAAACAGATTGAAAAAATTGGAATTGTTCAACACCTGTTTGATGTTTGAAAATAATTTGACAGTGACTTACTCACATACTGCCGGCGATTTGATAAAAGAATTAATTGCACGTTTGCAAATAAAAGTGGGAGATGATGTGGCTAATTTGCCAGTATTTAGTAATATAAATTTCGGTAAATATATCGCACTGTCAAAATGGGATTATTTAGAATTTTTATCAAAATATAACAAAAATAATGAATTTTTCACTGATTTTTATCAAAATTTAAAAGAATTTTCTAAAATTTCAGACGAGAACAAAGTTATATATAAAGATAAAAATACAATCTCTGCTTCACAATTGGAAAATTATTTCAAATGTCCATTTTATTATTTTGTGAACAATATTTTGAAGATCAAACCGGATATCGAAAATGATATTCAGTCGCTAGACGTGGGTAATATTTTGCATGAGATTTTATTTGTTTATTATAAAAAAAATAAGCAAGTGGGTGACATCTATGAATTCTGCAAATCTCAAGTTTTCAAAATCGTAGACAGAGATGAGCGATTGAAAATCAATGCCAATAGTCCAATTCTAATCAATCTCATCGATGAGGCGGTGCGTGTCGTCAATGGGCTAAATTATATAGATGAAAACACACTTTTCAAACCTAAATATTTCGAATATGAATTCGGTAATGACAACGCCTTGCACTTAAAAGATATGGATCTTGTCGGCAAGGTTGATAGGATAGACTGTTATGAAGATAAAATGCGAGTTATAGATTACAAATCGGGCAAGGCAGAGGCGAGTTTGAAAGAATTGTTTTATGGAAATAAATTACAATTATTTTTGTATTCGGTAGCCATAGAAAATGGCATAAAGAAACATACAGTTGGCGGATTCTATCTTCCTTTGCATAATGCTTATAGTCGCGAAATAACAAATGCTTATTCGTTGAAAGGATTTTTTGAAAATGACACCGATGTAGTACATGCACTAGATGTTAGATTGAGTCCTGGAGACAAAAGTGATATAGTGAATGTGAATATGAACAAAAATTATCTTGCCACACGTACGACTGGATATAAGGAACTAAATGCAGAAGAAATGGGCAAGTTGAAAAAGTATGCCATTGATGTTTCGAATAATGCAATAGATGAAATAAGATCGGGCTACATCAAGCCGTCTCCGACCGATATTAGCAAACCTTGTGACTATTGCCCATATATTCATATTTGTATGCGTGCGACTAATGGCATAAGATATAGGCGGTCAAAAAAGATTGTGCCAGCAAGTTTTGATGAGGAGGAAAAATGAACAAGTTTGAAAAAATACAGCAAGAGATCTTAGATTCTTCCGAAAAAAATCAATTGGTCAGTGCGGGCGCTGGAAGCGGAAAGACTACTGTAATGATCGAAAAAATTGCAAATTTGATAATAAAAGAGAGGGTGGACATTGATTCAATTTTGGTGGTGACATTCACTGTCTTGGCTGCTGAAGAGATGAAGGATCGATTGAACAAAAAATTGATGACCGAATTAGAGAACGCCGAAGATAAGGAATACTTGCTGTCGGTGATAGAAAAATTAAAGACTGCGAGCATTGATACAATTGATGGATTCAGTTCAAAAGCGATTAAAAAATATTTTTATGAATTGAACATATCTCCAAATATTGAAATAGTAACGGATAGCACGCGAGACTATTATCTATCCAAAGCGATGAAGATGACAATGCAAGAATTCGAAAAAACCGATATAATAAATATTCTCTTAGATTTTTATGGTGGAAATAGAAGGAATCTTGACAATCTCAATGAGATAATACTAGATTGTTATTATAATATCATCAATATTGAGGATTATGAAAAATTTTTGTTGGGCGCTAGAGCAGAATATATGGATAGTGTAAAATCAGAGTTCGTTGTGAATGACTATCTATGCAAGCGAAGTTTGCAAATATCAAAACTGATAAAGAGTTCTATCGGTACACTTTCAAATGATGTGGCTAATAGACTGATAAATTTCATAAATGAATTGGACAAGATCAATAAGAATCTCAATTTGAAATCCAATCTAAGAGCGTTTCATAATCTCAATTTTCCAAAATTCACGACAAAAGAAGTGCGTGAAAACGCAGATCTAAAAGAAATAAAACAGACGGTGAAAATTTTAGAGGACTTGCGTTCAGATTTCGGAAAAAACGGAATAAATGAAGATTTTGATATAAAAAATAATGAAATTTTAGTTTATTTTCAATATTTTTTGAAAATTTTAGGAAAATTCATAACGAATTATAATAGTTTGAAAGAAAAAAATAATCTTATAGATTTCAATGATTTGAACAGGTTGATGTTGAAACTTTTGAAAATAGACAGTGTCAAAACTGAATTGCAAAACAAGTACAAATATATTTTCGTGGACGAATATCAGGACGTCAATCCTCTTCAAGATTCGTTAATTTCACAGTTGGTAGGTGATAATAGTAAATTGTTTTTAGTCGGCGATGTAAAACAATCAATTTACGGGTTTAGAGGGGCGAATCCAGAAGGGTTTAATACCAGATATGATCTGTATAAATCGGATAAAAGTTTGGGCAACGCATTTGATATGAATATTAATTTCAGATCAAATCCAATCATCCTCAATTTTATCAATGAAGTTTTTTCAAAACTGATGATAAAAGAAAATGGTGATGTAGATTACAAGGCAGATGCTATGATTGAACCAAAGCGTACGGATATATTGGATGACAAAGTTAGATTGTTGCTGGTATCAAATTCAAAAGATATGGATATAGATTCTGGGATATATAGTGTGAAGCAAGACAAGACTTGTGAATCGAACAACTATTCGGACGCAAAAGCGAAAGAGGCAGTGTTGGTATTGAAAACGATTAGCGAATTGATCGGTACCGAGTTTTATGATGCTAATATGAGAGAGTATAGGAAATTGAGATATTCAGATATAGCGATTTTGGCTAGGAGCGAAAAAGATGAAAATGCAAAATTGCTAATGTCTATTTTGAAAGAAAATTCTATTCCTCTCAATATCAACAATAAACTGGAAGTCAATAAAAATGAATGTGTGAAATTGATCCTATCTATATTGAAATGTGTCATCAATTGTGGTGATCAAGTCGATTATTTGGCTACATTTTTGGCATTGACTAATTTGACAATGGACGATTTGATAAAAATTCGAGATACGAACACAAACTTTATAGAAAATCTGAATGCAAACAAAGACAATGAAAAGATAAAAGTGGGTTTCGATCTTTTGGAGAAAATAAAAAATGCAAGTTTCACGCGAACTAATAGTCAATTGATTCGCTATATCTTAAATGATTGTAAATTGCGCTATTATATCTTGACTAAGGAAAATGGAAATCGAGAGTTGGGGCTTGTGGAAGAGTTTTTAAACAAAATCACGCCTCTTGAAGATGGATTGAATTTATACGAATTTATTGATGTTGTAGAGACGAGTCTTGGTACTGGTGCCGACTATTCAAGTGTAGACAATGAAGATAGCGTGACTATTCAAACTATTCACAAAAGTAAAGGCTTGGAATATCCTGTCGTGATTTTATACAACTCAAGCAAGATGTTTTCTTATCTTAGAGAAAATGATGATATCAATTTCAATTCGGATATTGGGTTGGGTATGGATTATTTTGATATACCTAATAGAACCAAAATGTATGGTCTGGTGAAATATGCTATTGATTTGAAAAACAAGGACAAGGGATACAAAGAAGAGTTGAGGCTATTGTATGTGGCGATGACGAGAGCGAAAAACAAACTGATAATCACAGGACAATATTCACCCAAAATATTCGAAGATAGACAGATGAACAAATCTTCATATATGAATATGATACTTTCTTGTTTTATAGACAGAGTGAATGAATGTGAAAATTCACTAAAGAATTGCGACATAAATTTTTATGACGATGTACAGATTAGTGACAATAAAAATGATAAAAAAACGAGATCTATAGAATGGGAGAATAGAGATTTTCAATATCCAAATCAAAATAAATTTAACATTAGTTTGAAAAACACGGTCACAGGATTAAATAGCGAAATCTCGCAGACCAAGAAATTTTCAACAAAACAATGGCTAAATCCAGTCACCCAATATTCTCAGGATGAAGATAGAGCACTCGTAGGCACACATTATCACAAGGCGCTAGAAAATTTAGATTTGAATAGACCTTATGAGAAAAATACAGATTTTGAGGACATTGATTATAAAAAGGTAGAAATGGCACACTCTGTGCTTTCAAAATTGGCTACAAATTCAATAAACATAAAAAAAGAAGCAGAATTTATGATGTATGTGCCATACAATGAGATAGTAGATAGTGATATTCAAGATAAAGTTTTGGTTCAGGGTGTTGTTGATTTGATCATTGAATACGAAAATAGCATCACTATTGTAGATTATAAATTTTCAAAATTGCACATTAAGACTTTGAAAGAAAAATATGGAGAACAGTTGGAATTATACAAAAAAGCAGTTGAAATTGCATTCAATAAAAAGGTTGAACATATATACATATATTCAATCAATACAGGTGAATTATTCTAGCGGAATGTTTTTATCATTTTGAATCGTGATATTCTGAGTTTTCAACATATCTAAATATTCATTCCATCTATATTCGCGAATGGGGATAGGCTTGTGATTGTCAAAGTATAAGACAAGAGCGGGGTAGATGTGATGATAATTTGAAAAGATGCTAGCCCCGATGCAATGATGGGTTAGTATCAGATTTTTTGCACGTGCGTGATAATTATAATACATATATTTAATATGTGCATTGGTGCAAATATTAATATAAGCATATAAACATTTGTCCATAAATTAGATCGACATCCATTATCAAAATGCAACATAAATGAAATTCACACTAATAGAATTGAAATAAAAGAATAAAAATTAAAATATTTGTAAAAAACCACAGGACGTCACCTGTGGAAATATATATTCATCTATGATTTATATATGATTTATAGATTAGTTATTTCAATAGTACCTGTTTCATTAAACTCTTTGATAATCTTATCATAATCTTTTTTGAGAGCAATGAACCTATACACGAAGAATCCTGCCACGACCGATACAAATACGACCATAACCACATAATGTATAGGAGTGATCGAGAATATAAAAGCGTTAGGAGCATTGAATACTACATTTTTTGCATTGAAGTTTTCACATTCATCCCTAGTATAAAGTACGTTTCCAGTGCCTGACCATGTTTTGTCTTCCTCGTCATAGCAAATTACAAAATATTGATCTGTCTCTTGTTCAATGCAATAAGCGGTGGTCTTATCACTATAAAAAATCGCTACAGTGCTATGATTATATATAGCATTCAATTCTATAGCATATATCATCCCTTCCATTAATATTATTGCCAAAAATGATGCTAGCAGTGCAGAGAGAGCCTTCAAAGTCATCTCTATGAACTCCCTATTCCTCATCCTCTTTATGAATTTCATAAAGTTCTCCTCACATTAATAATATACTAAACTGAAGAGTTTGTCAAAGATTTTAGGTCAGTTTCTTTACATTTGTGTGCTTTTATGTTATATTTTTTATATGGAAAAACTGGGATTATCGGAAAATTATTACAAAAATGTACTCGTTTTGGCATATTTAGGAGATAGTGTGTTCACATTAATGGTAAGGCGATATCTTGTCAAAAATCATAGTCTCAAGGCAAGAGAACTGAATAAAATTGCTAATAATGTGGTATGTGCTAAGACTCAGGCAGAACTGATGAATTCGTTGAGAGACAGTCTCAATGAGGATGAATTGGATATCGTTATGCGGGCGAGGAATAGCCATATTAATAGCAAAGCGAAACATAGCACATTGAAAGAGTATAGCCTAGCCACCCAATTTGAAGCACTGCTTGGATATTGGTATTTGAACGGGAATATTACGAAACTAGATCAGATGTTTGATAAATATGTGAAGGAGAGATTATGATCGTTGAAGGTATAAATGTGGTACGTGAATTACTGAATTCGAATAGTAGAATAGATAAAATCATTGTAGAAAATAATCAAAATCAAGAGATAGAAGAGATTGTCAAGTTGGCTAATAGAAATAGTATTTTAGTGGAAAAAGTGGACAAAAATAAACTAGAACGAATTGTCAAAAGTAAGACGCAGGGAGTGATTGCCTTTGTGCCAAACTTTCAGTATGCTGAATTGCAAGACCTATTCAAATTGGCAGAAAACAAGGGTACAAAGCCATTTATAGTGATACTTGATGGCATTGTAGATCCGCACAATTTAGGGGCAATAATTAGGACAGCCGAATGTGCGGGCGTAGATGGTGTGATCATTCCAGAAAATAGAGCAGCAGATATTACAGACACTGTTTACAAGACAAGTGCTGGCGCAGTGGCACATACATTGATTGTGAAAGTGGTGAATTTGACTAGGACGATTGATGAGTTGAAAAAATCTGGCGTTTGGATATATGCACTAGAAGCGGGCAACAAACAAATATATGATTGTGATTTTACTTATCCGACAGCACTTGTGATAGGTAGTGAAGGCAAAGGAGTGTCAAGACTGGTGAAAGAGCATTCAGACGAAGTAGTTTCTCTAGATATGTATGGGAAAGTAAATAGCCTGAACGCATCCAATGCGGGTGCAATCGCCATATATGAAGTGGTGAGACAAAGGAGAAAATAATTTGATTGATATAGATATAAATGAAGAGATCAAACGAGCACAAGCACACGATGAAGACGCAATGGAGAATCTATTGCGGATTTTCAAGCCAAAAGTGATCGCAATTTCACGTGAATATTTTTTGATTGGAGCAGATTTTGATGATTTGTTGCAAGAAGGAATGATAGGACTTTATAAGGCGATACGAATATATGATCCAGAAAAAAATCACAATTTCAGTGCATTTGCCTCTCTTTGCATACACCGACAACTTCAAAACGCGGTAAAAAATGCGAATAGGAAAAAAAATGCCCCACTGAATTCATACGTGCCGATCAAATATTATGACGGCTCAAACACAAGCGATGATGATAAGATCAATAAACTAGTGATAGTGGATGATGACAGCGATATTGAGAAGAATTATATAGACAAAGAGATGAATGCAATTGTTATAAGTAGGGTGAAAGATTTGTTGTCAGACGAGCAGTTTAGGGTGTTGAAGATGTTTATAAATGGTGCATCCTATGAAGATATGGCGAATTCGCTACATATTAGCAAGAAAAAGGTAGATAATCTACTTCAAGCGATCAAGAAAAAATTGAGAAGAATCAAAGGGGAAATTTAAAGGAGATTTTTAGATGAATTTAGCGTTATATAGAGAATTTAGACCGAAGAATTTTGACGAAGTGATAGGGCAGGATTTCATTGTCAAAACTCTAAAAAATCAAATTAAGACTAATAGGCTGACGCACGCATATCTCTTTTGTGGGCCAAGAGGTACAGGCAAGACAAGTTGTGCGAAAATCTTTGCAAAGGCTGTGAATTGTACGCATTCTCAAGACGGCAATCCGTGCGGAATGTGCGCAGAGTGCACCGCGCTTAGTGCACCGAATACGGACATATTGGAAATCGATGCTGCTTCGAACAATCGCGTTGAAGAGATTCGCGACCTGCGAGAAAAGGTGAATTTCCCACCGCTTATTGGGAAATACAAAGTTTATATTATAGACGAAGTTCACATGCTCACAGATAGTGCGTTCAATGCATTGCTCAAGACGCTAGAGGAGCCACCAGAGTATGTGATTTTCATCCTAGCCACGACAGAGATTCATAAACTGCCCGCTACAATTCTTTCAAGATGCACACGTTTTGATTTCAAATTGCTTCCCACCAATTTATTAGCCGAGCATCTTAGGAATATTTTTGACAAGAAGAATATAACGTATGACGAAAAGAGTCTATATTTAATTGCGAAAGCGGGGGAAGGTAGTGTACGTGATATGCTGTCGATAGCAGACAGTGTAGCCTCGTATTGCGACTATAAAATTGATTACAAATCGACCGAGCAGGTGATAGGATTATCAGATAGAGATAGCATAAAGAATATATTATTATCCATATCGAAAAAGGACATAAACGAACTTTTTGTTTCAATCAAAAATGCGTTAGGTAGTGGGAAAAATATCCAAATATTATGCAAAGAGATGGCGGACTTTATCAAAAATTTGATTATGATAAAATCTGGTGTCACAGATTATGCAGTTTTGGATATTTTGCCAGGCGAATTCAAGAGTTATGCAGACATTGCGAGTTCGTTTGAGATGAATTATTTGAAGAGAGCGTTTTCAAGGTTTTCAGAGATAGAATTGGATCTGAAATATAGTTTGAATCCTGAAAATCTGTTTGAATCAGCGTGTCTTGAGATGATAGATGTCACTAGAGAGAATTCACTTGGTCCAGTTGACGCCACACCTATAGGCAATTCAAAAATTCAGTCGAATACAAAAAATGAAGTAGTCGACAATTCTAATATAGATTTGCAAGAGATAAAGGATGTTCCAAGCGAAATGAAAGATTCTTCGCAACCGATTCAAAATTCGAACATAGATAGGATATGGGGGAATGTGCTATTGAAAGTGAAAGAAAAAAATCTATTTGCACTCTCAAACGCACTTACGTCAGTAAACAAAGTGGAGGAATTGGGGCACAAATTGATTATTCACACAAATGATTCAAGTAGTTATGAAATGATTGACAACAAAGACCGAATTGATGTAATATTAAGGATAGTAAAGTTGTTCGATGATAGCATTGAAGGGATAGAGATTGAATATGATAGAGAAAATGCTTCCAAGCAAGATATCAAGGACAATTTGAAAGAAGTATTTAAAACAAAAATCAAGTTTAAGGAGTAAAAATGGGACACGGATTTAATGGATTTGGTGGCGGAATGAATATGAACGCGCTAATGCAACAGGCCAAAAAGATGCAAGATCAGATGATGAAAGCGCAAGAGGAACTTGAGCAGGCTGAAGTTGTAGGCAAGGCAGGTGGAGATATGGTGACTGTCACAATGAATGGGAAGAAGGAATTCAAGAGTATCAAACTTTCCAAGTCGGCGGTAGATCCAGACGATGTGGAGATGCTAGAGGATTTGATTATTGCAGCGATCAATGACGCTACGGCGAAAGCGGACGAACTTTCAAAAGACAAAATGGGACCTATGGGTGGTCTCGGCGGATTGATGTAGAATGCAAATTGATTCATTTGAACGATTGATCAACGAATTTTCACGCCTACCAGCAGTTGGGAAGAAGACTGCACAGAGGTATGCATATTTTTTGTTGACTATGACGGACGATGAAGTGAAAAATTTTGCCGACGCAATGGTGACAGCGAAAGAGAGCATACATTATTGCAAAATTTGTGCCAATTTCACAGACAAAGAGGTGTGCGATATTTGTTCAAGGCAGGACAAAGCACCTATAATTTGCGTGGTGAAAGAGCCTAAGGATGTGACCGCGCTAGAAAAGGTGCGTGAATTCAAGGGCACATATCACGTGCTACACGGAGTGATCAACCCACTAGAGGGCAAAGGTCCGAATGATCTGAACATTCGTTCTCTTCTAGAACGAGTGAAAAATGAGAATATAGAAGAAGTGATAGTGGCGACCAATCCAGACGTGGAAGGAGAGGCGACTGCTATGTATATTGCCAATCTTTTGAAACCACTCGGGGTGAAAGTCACGCGAATTGCGCAAGGTATCTCAATGGGTAGTGAACTCGAATTCACAGACGCTATGACGCTATCAAAAGCACTCAGTTCAAGGCGAGAGATGTAGATCGATAGGCAACTTATATTGGAATTAATATCAATGAAAAATCTAATGTAAAAAATGTAGGCAGACACGTTTCGGTTGCTTTGTAGATGAAAAATTGCGGATAATCTCGACTCAAAAATTAAATGATAATAGCAAACTCAAATTCTACCATTAAGGTAGATTTTTTTCTATATTTTTTCATTAAATTCAAAATTATTACACAATATAATAGCAAAATCGGTCTAAAAATGTAAGAATTTCACGAAAACTTGCCAAAATTCTTTGCATTTCCTCAAAAAAAATGTAAAATAAGACTAGATTATCAAAATTTGTATAAACGCGGAGGTTATATGAATAACAAAACTAAAAAAGGGAAGATTGCAATCATCAGTTGTCTTGCTTTCTTTTTAGTTGCAATCATCGCGATAGCGAGCGTAGGGATATACGCCAGTCGCAACAGACGTCAGCCAAATGTCATAGAGGTGGTCAATCCTATCAGTTGGTCGATTGACGAATGGGACGGAGAGAGCACTAGCGATAGCGAATGGTACTATAGTTCCTCTTTTGGTGACAGAGGATCGTATGAATTCACGATCGACTCTGCCGAATCGTTCATTTATTTTGTCAATTTGGTGAATGATCCAGCAAGGTCAGCAGAGTATGACTATTTCAGAGGATACACCATATATCTCAATAGGAGCATAGATCTCAAGGGTCACACCATTGAGTCGATTGGTAAGAGATTGAATACGCTTTCAGACTCTTGCACATTCCAGGGTACGTTTGATGGCTCATACTATACGATATACAACGCCAATATTGAGGGCAATGGTCTTTTCGGTTTCGTAGAGAATGCCACAATACGCAATATCGGTCTATACAATTGCACCATCAATAGCACAGAAGAATACACTGGCGGTATTGTAGGATATGCTGTCAATTCTCAGATTTCCAACACCTACGTTCGTCTAGGCAGTGTGAATGGTACGGACGTTGTGGGCGGAATCGTAGGTCAGATGCTTTCTACAAGCGGAATGTATGGCGTAGAATATTCATTCGCCGACACCACTCTCAATGGTGAAATTGTGGGAGGGATAGTCGGCTTTGGCAACGCTAACCATTCATCAATGAACAATGTGGACGTAGGCAACAGTTACTATACTGGTGAATATAAGGTCTACGGCAAGACGGATAGCGACTTCGTCTCTTATGGAAACATTATTAAAGCAAACAATATATCTCAATTCTCCGCTTGGGATTATTCTAGCAAATATAATTTAGACACTAGATGGTGCGATTATAGCAATATTTATGGTAGCGAAAGACTAGATTTTGATTATCCAATTCTTAGTGCTTTCAACAAAGTTTTCTTGACAGGTAGTTATTATGAAAGCACCATTTTCAATGAAAACACGGGTATGAGTGAGAATTTCTCCTCTCTCGCATCCGCTTTCGAGCGTGCTGGAGAGATCGGCACCGCCACAGTCAATATTATAGTAGAGGGCGTATATGTGGACGCAACGGCTGTGGCATCCGACTCTAGTGATATCACTCTTACGTCATCAGTGAACACCACTATCTATCGTGGCACAAGCAATCCTGAGATAATTATCGTGGGAGCAGAGGACTCAATCCTTAGATTGGGTAGCAAAGATTCGACATTCTCAATCACTTTCGATGGAAGTAGAGATTATGTGGAGAGCAACGATCTCAAAACTGGCGTATTAGTATACGCTCAAGGCAAAGATTTCACAATGTATGGCAACATAACATTGAAGAATAATATCAACAACATTTCAGACTCATCCTACGGCGGAGCATTGTATCTATATGGCTTGCAGGCAGGCAATACGTCTGACAATTCTGGTCACGTCACTATCAATGGTGGCACGATAGAGAATTGCTCAGCATCAGCAGGTGGCGGTTTTGCAGTGGTGGGCACCAATGTCATTTTGTACAATATGACAGTAAGCAATTGTACAGGTAGCGGTGCATATTTCAGTGATATCATCGAGGATGTCAACACCTACGAGCAAACTCTTGCTAGCAAATATTCTTCTACCACAGTCGACAATTCAAATCGCGAATACGACTTCCAGACCATCTCCTGTATAATTTCCGGCAATAGTGGAGCATACAAGAGTTATGAATATAAAGGGGATATTTGGGAAGGTCAGTTTGGTGGCGGTATATTTGCATTCATCGATCACACTCCAGCCACTCTCACCATCAATGGCGGTCTGATTTCAGAAAATAGCGCCGAATATGGTGGCGGTGTGGCTAGTGTCAGCAGTATGGAATATGATGATACCATAATGCCTGAGGACTACGATGTGAAACTCAATGTCATCAATGAATCTACCGAGACCGCAACTATCAGTGCTGTCAGCACAGGTGCTAATGCCCGTGTGGCAAATGCATTCATCACGCAGAATTTGGCTACCTATGACGGTGGCGGTATCTATAGCACCAACACTACTCTTGGTTCCTCCGCATCTACATATTCAGCGAATAATGCCATAAGTACAATGGCTGTAAACATTGATCCAAACATAACAATCGCTAATGGTGGCGCTGGAACATACGCAGTGCAGATTTATAAAATTACATTTTATTATAAAAGCACAAATTCTTCGGTGAGCGTCTCAAGTGGTAGTTATCCGAGTGCTCCTAGTGGATCGACGGGTGGCTATGGTGCTAGACATTTTGTAGGTTGGGCGACTTCCACCGCAACCAGAACTACCACATCAATTTCTAGAGCAACATCTAATAAAAACTATTATGCGGTATATTATCAAACAACTTCTACACCACAATATACTATTACATTGAATCTTTATACAGGTAGCGGGAGCCCGATTAAGCGAACAAACAGACTTATGATGGAGGTGATGCAATACAGCAATTGGAGTGGAACTCCTAATCTAGGTACAGTGACTGCAAGTCACGGTCCTATAACTGTATCGTATACTGGTACTCCTACTAAGAGCGGATATTCTTTCGAAGGTTGGTCTAGTAGCAGTTCTGGCACTAGTGCCAATTCATCTGCTTCAGTGACAGTAAGCACGGCGACATCAGACAAGACATATTCTCGCTATGCAGTATGGAGCAAAAGTGGTTCATATACTTCAACAACAACATTGAACCATACTTATTATATCAGTTCTGGTAGTCGTCGTACTACCTCAACGGTTACATATAAGTACACAGGCGCCACAATTTATTACAACTATAATTTATCTTCATCTAGAAGAAGTGGAGGGACATTATCTAGCACATCTTATGGCTCAGTATCACTTCCATCAGGTCCTTATGGCTGGAGCACCAGTTCTACAGGTACCAGTAATAATGCCGATACTACACCATCTTCATATACTACATATTATGCAGTCTATAGAGATTATAGTTCAGGCACAGATTATGACTCAAATACTCATAGATTCTATACAGATGACGGAGACTACACTACGACTTCAAACTCAAGATCTAGGTCATATTCTCAAACGGTTTATTATAATTACAATTATACTAGAACACGTTACGGATCCACCTCTTATGGTAGTTGGGGATCTTGGGGCACTATCTCATACCGTACAGCCACGAAGAGTGGATACAACTTTGAGGGTTGGACCACGAGTTCTACTAGCACATCTGCCACTTGGACGAGCGGTACCAAACGTCCTAGTTCTGCCACATATTACTATGCTGTTTGGCAGGATGACGATGTCACCACGACTGGCAGTTCTAGTTTGACACATAGATTCTATACGGCTAGCGGAGATTATGATACAGTAAATTCTAGTGTTAGCATTACATATTCTGGCGGAGTGGTAAATTATAATTATAATCTATCATACAACTCTACCATCTCAAATGGAACGCCGTCAAAATCGTACGGAACAATTTCTTATCAAAGTGCAACGAAGAATGGATATACTCTTGCAGGTTGGACCACTTCTAGCACATCAAATACAGCGACGTGGACTAGCGGTACGCAAAGACCTACTTCGAATACATATTATTATGCAGTTTGGAGCGACAGGAACGGCACGAGAGAGGGAACTGCCAGCACGATCACAATATCTTTCAACAATGGATCTTCCACCACGACTGAAAATCCTAGCGGAACAGTGACATACACTGGAGTTACTAGATATTTCTCTTATGATTTATCTTCTTCTCGTACGCTGACCTCTGGAGGAACGGCAGGCACACCGGTATATGAACCGACTGCTTATAGGACTGCTACAAAATCAGGATATACATTCCGTGGCTGGACGACCAGCAGTACTGCTACCAGTGCTAGTTGGACAGCGGGTGCCCGCAATCACTCATCATCCACCACATATTATGCAGTTTGGAGCAATACAAGTGGTACGCGTAGCGAAGTTTCTAGTTTTGAAGTGGACTTTATGACAGGATCTTCTAGTACAGATACCACAAATACCGTTACAGTGACTACTCCATATACAGGAGTAACAAAATACTTCAACTACGACCTATCTCAATCTAACACATTATCAACTGGAGGTACGGCAGGTAGCCCTTCTTATTCAACTCTAGCATATAAATCTGCTTCAAAAAGCGGATATACGTTTATGGGGTGGGATACCAATGCTAGCACGTATGATGCTGATTGGACTAGCGGAAATAAAACTGTGACTAGTGCCACAACATTCTACGCTGTGTGGAAATCTAATACCACCAACTCTCGTGAGGTGACAGGTAGTCCTGCTACAGGAACTGGCAGTTACACAGTATCATTCAATGGTAATACCAATACGGGAGGTAGCACTTCAAGTGTGACAGGTACAATTGACTATACTTATAAACGTACTCAAAATTATAAATTACAATACAACTACAATTTAACTTCATCAAAAGAAGTAGATTCTTCTTATGGATCAAATTCTTTAGATACGACCACCTATAATGAAATCACTCTTCCAGATAATGGATTCACCAAGACAGGTTATCACTTCGATCATTGGGCACTGGGCAGTGCTACTGGCACAGCATATAACGAAGGCGATGCCTATACTGGCAGTGGAAATACCACTTTCTATGCAATTTGGGAGATAGACACATTCTTGGTATCAGTCGCTGTGAATGGAACAGGATCTGTGAGCCCTACATCTATTGCTAATGTTCCTTATGGTAGCGCGATTAGCGTGGATGAAAATACTCTTACAATCAACGGCACCACAGTGACCGCTACACCTGGCAGTGGCTATAGATTCACTTCTTGGAGCAATGCTAGCGGTACGATCACGGCGAATAGGACGATCACTGCGAACTTCGAGTTGGCAGACTTCACCGTCACATTGAACAAGCAAGGCGGTACTGGCGGAGACAGCAGTGTGATAGCAACTTATGGTCAGGCTATGCCTACCATCACTCCTCCTACTAGAGATGGTTATATATTCGGAGGATACTTTATAGACAGCGAATGCAACGGTGCTCAATACTACAATGCGGATGGTACTAGCGCTAGGAATTATGACATAACATCTACGACCACTCTGTACGCAAGATGGACTGCTATCGACTACACCGTAGCGTTCA
Organism: uncultured Clostridia bacterium; assembly: GCA_944383415.1. Classification (GTDB taxonomy): domain Bacteria; phylum Bacillota; class Clostridia; order Christensenellales; family UBA1242; genus Onthoplasma. Next base: position 21,963 of record CALWPK010000012.1, read on the forward strand.
ACAAAAACTTCTCAGTCAGTGGCTCTTCTTCTGAAGCAAACTGGGGAACGATGGCAAATATCAATGCCACTTATGACGAAGATATCAAATTGATCAGCAATGCATTCAAGCGTAATGGGTATTCATTCTTGGGTTGGGCTAGGTCTAGCACCGCAAGTTCAGCGACTTATGCCAACGGAGCAACGGTAAGAAACCTGACCACAAAAAACGGAGATACCGTCACTCTATATGCTGTGTGGAGAGTGGAGAATCATACCGTGACTTATGACACCAACGGCGGAGCAAACATCAATAGCACCAACGGAAATTTCGGTTCTACGATCACTTTGCCTACACCTACTAGGACGGGATATTCATTCGCAGGTTGGGTAGAAACTGCCGATTTGCTAGGAGATGGTAGCACATTCGCTCGCGTATTCTATCATGACGTCCAGGGAGGAGCACAACTGTTCACCTCAGTGAGTGAGGCTAGATCTACCAACAGTCAATACAAATACAGCATTTTGAACGATCTATCCAAATTCTTATTAGACGGAAAATATACATTCATTCTAGAATATGAGTACGCTAATGGGCACAATTATTGGTCTCAAACCTCCAATCCATTAGATGAATATAAAGCAACAGGAACTCCTACTACAGCGACTGGATATCAGGCTATTGATATTGATTGGGACGCTAACTATTGGGGCGGATTGACCAGACAAAATAGTAGTATCAGCACTATGTCGTCTACATTGCTATCGGGCTCTGTAGGGCATTCAAACTGGTTCTACGCAATCGGTGCATATTCTGTGCAACAAGCAGGTATGCCATCGGCTAGTGATATCACTGTTCAGGGCAAAAGTGGAAGCACATCCTATGGTGTGTCTCTCTGGGTGAAGATTGACGATCTCGCATTAGTGTCAAGCAATCTTACACAATTGCTCGGCAATAGCACATATTATATCAGAAATACTGATACTGCTCTGACGGCACTTTGGAGTGCAAATACTTATAATATCAACTATTATGATCAAGGCGGACAGGCATTCAGCGGAACGCACGAATCTGGTTATCCTACTACTCATACTTACGGCACGGCAACGACATTGAAGGGTGCAAGCAAGACTGGATATGACTTCGCTGGTTGGTACACCAACGCAGGTTGCACAGGAAGTCCAATCACAACAATCGGTGCAACAGCATATTCTAGCAACATCACTTTGTATGCTAAATGGAATGCCAAAACTTATACCATAACTACAGGTAAGGACGCCAACACGAATAGCGTGACTGCTCCTGCTACAGGTACGTTCAACAGCGGTTTGACATTCAGTTGGTCTGCAAACAGCACTACCGCTCAGTATGAATACGAACTATATAGAGTGAGGGTGTTCAGTGGAAATAGCACTAGCGGAACACTACTTGCAACCTACACCTCTGGTACTAGTGCAACATTTACTATGACTGGCACTTATTATAGCAGTATCTACATCTATGTAGAACACACCGCAATAGTACGTACGTATACCATCACGATTCAGTCGAACAATACTGATCGAGGTACAGTCAACAGAACTTCTATCCAAGATGTAGAGTATGGTGATACTATTGCTCTGGCGGTCAGTGGAGATAATGGCACACTCACTGTCGATGGAGTCACTGTCTCAGCCACTGCAAAGGTCGGCTATCACTTGGGTAGTTGGAGTGGGGCAACGAATAATACTACTGTGACAGGAAACTTGACTATAACCGCAGTGTTTGAACCAGATACGGATACTCCTTATATAGTAAGACATTATCAACAAAATATTGAAAATGACAATTATACATTATTCACGACCGAGAATAAGACTGGTACTACAGGAGCACAAGTCACTCCAGAAGTTAAATCCTATACAGGATTCACTTCTCCTAGCACGCAGACGATTACGATCGCCGCGAATGGCAAGAGTGTGGTGAATTATTATTACGACAGAATTGTATATAAACTCGCATTAACTGCAGGTACAGGTATCACATCCGTCTCAGGTGCTGGAAATTACAAATACGGTGCAGAGGTGACCATCAATGCTACACTAGCGACAGGATACAATTGGCATCGTTGGACTGGAGATAGGACTATCACTACTCAGAGTGCTACCATAGAAATTACTGGTAATATCAATTTGACCGCGAATGGACAACTAAAAACATTCGTTGTAAGCATTGTCGCAGGCAATGGTGGTAGCGTGAATAAGACTAGTGTAACAGTAGATTACGGCACAAATGTCAGTGCAAATGACAATGTTTTGACAATCGGCGGTTATACAATCACTGCTACAGCGAACACAGGCTATGAATTTGATCAATTCATAGGAATTCCTCAAAATAGTACAATCACGAGTGCTATTACGATCACTGCAAAATTCGCAAAGACAATAAATGTCACCATCGAAGTGGAAGGCAACACGAATTCTGGAGAAAGTTTCGGAATTGATGTCAATGGCGAAAAATACACTGACGATGTAATAGTTAGAAGTGGTAGTACGATCAAAATTGAAGGTCAAACTAGGGCTGAAAATGTGGCTGAAAATGATTATCAAATAGTTTCGGTCTATAGAGGCGAAAATTTGATCGTTGGACCTTATTCAGGAACTATTAATAACATCACAGGCACGAATTGGGGAACTGTGGAGGAAGATATCACTATCCGATTTGTATTCGAAGATGGATACAAAATCGCTGTGGGCGTAACAGATCAAGATGATGCTACTGGTGTCACAATCGAGGCTGATAGGTCAACACTTGATGGTATTATCGCTGAATCTTCAGATGTGACTATTACAGTCGACCCTTCGACATTAATAGAAGGCGAGAGCGGAAAAGAATACCTAGGTGTTATCTACACATTAGATGGTCAACAATATAGTACAGGCTCAGATGGTAATGACGACTTTACTCGAATTACAACCGCCGATGGCAAATATGTTTATAAACTCAATAAGGTTGTTGACGAAATAGAAATTATTGTTAAGACAACTATAGGTATCACTGTCAATTTACAATCTAGTGAAGTTATCAACTTGATTAGTGAAGATGGCTTTATACGTGTTTTAAATAATGAATCTACAGACTATAGAATATATGCTAGCAGATGGAAAATTGAGGCTCAATTTGCGTTAGATAACAAAAGACTCGAATCTATCTTCGGAGATTTCTATACAAGCATTCAACAAATAGAGGGTCAATACTATCTGATTATTTAGAAAAGAGAGATAAAATCTCTCTTTTTTGTAAAAATAAAATTTCCAGATAGCGATATGAAGGTTTATCAATAAAAAAATAATAAAAAGTGTTCCTAGCAAGAAATCAAAATTGCAACAAAAATCATAAAGTAAAATAAAAAAATTACACAAAATTTATACACGATTTTAATTACTAAAAAGTTATTTAAGTTTTATATAATTAAAATTTTGAGCATTCATTTTTGAATTTACTCGAAAAAAACTCTATTGATATGATAGAGTTTTTTTCTGTTGAATTTCTACATAAGGATGCAGTTTTCTCGATTTTTGGTATAGCACTTTGCTAAGTTCTAAAGCAGTATCGATTTTTATACAGAGCAAATCATTTTTGTTGTTAGACTTTATTATTGTATTAAATTTTTCAATTATTATCCTTGTTCATACAACAATTTTTGTATTTTTTTCCACTACCGCAAGGGCAAAGATCGTTTCGTCCGATGTGAGATGAATTTGATTTTGCTCTAGTCAATTCGGATCTATTTTGATTGCCTGCTAGGATAGGACCTTTTTGTGTCGCTGGGATAATCCTAACGTTTACATTAGTCCTAAACAAGATAGAAGCAGTATATTCACGTATGTCTGATATGATTTTATCAAACATTTCAAAACCTTGATTTTTATATGCAACAATAGGATCTTTTTGTCCATAAGCAAGTATCCCAATCTCGTTTCTAAGTGTGTTCATTGCGTCTATATGATCGGTCCAGAATTTATCTACCACACGCAATAGTCTATCTCGTTCAATGATAGAGAAGTCCATCCCTAATTTCTTGATTTCAGACACTTTCTGCTCATAAATGTCTATGATTTTTTCTGCCACTATTTGACTAGCGGTGTTGACATCTGTATCTTCTAGCATTTCTTGAGTAATTAAATTAGAGCCCTTTTTGAGCAATTTATCTTCTAGTGCTTTATTTAATTCGTCAAGATCCCATTCATAACTCGGTTTTGTTTCGTCTAAATAGGCAGAACAAATATCGAACACATATTCTTTCAGCATCTCAACGATCTGTGGGTGAATATCCACGCCGTCTAGCACTTTGTCTCGCTCTGCATAAATTATCTGACGTTGTTTATTCAAAACTTCATCATATTCAAGCACATTTTTTCTTATGCTGAAATTCATTGCCTCCACTTTCTTTTGAGCAGTCTCAAAAAATCTTGTCAAGATCTTTGATTGCAGAGGCATATCTTCATTACCACGAAAGGCTAGTGAAAACCAGTTTTTCATCCTATCTTCGCCGAATCGTTGAGGTAGATCGTCCTCTAATGAAATGAAGAATATGCTAGATCCTGGATCGCCTTGACGTCCAGCACGTCCACGTAATTGATTGTCAATTCTACGAGATTCGTGTCTTTCAGTGCCTAATATGTGCAAACCACCCAATTCAATGACTTTTTGCTTTTCTTCATCGGTTATCTTTTTGAAATCTTTATAGTATTTGGTATACTTATCTTTTAATTGTTTCTCTTCTTCATTCAGATTGGAATTGTAAGTTGTGATTTTTTCTAATACAGCGGGTTCTATGTTTTCGTTGAGCATCTTTTGTTTTGCCAAGAATTCAGGATTCCCGCCGAGCAGAATATCTGTACCACGTCCAGCCATATTTGTCGCGATTGTTACTGCACCAACTCTACCTGATTGAGCGACAATTTGACCTTCTTTTTCGTGATTTTTTGCATTCAGAAGATTGTGTGGAATGCCCAATTTTTTAATCTCTTTGCTGATTCGCTCAGATTTTTCTACCGATGCGGTACCTACCAATATTGGCTGACCCTTTTTGAATTTTTCCTGAATTTCTTCTACAATTGCCTTGTATTTTGCCTCTTCTGTGTAGAAAATCATATCTTGTTCATCAATTCTGAGCACTGGCTTATTAGTAGGGATGGTGACAACGTCTAGGTTGTAAATTTTATTGAATTCGCTCTCTTCAGTTTTCGCCGTACCAGTCATACCGCTAAGTTTGCTATATAGTTTAAAATAGTTCTGTAGCGTGATGGTGGCAAGCGTTTTATTTTCTTCTTTTATCTTCACATTTTCTTTGGCTTCAATGGCTTGGTGCAGTCCGTCAGAGTATCGTCTACCATTCATTATACGACCAGTGAATTCATCTACAATCAGCACCTCATCATTTTTGATAATATAGTTAATATCTCTTTTCATTAGATAATTAGCACGTAAGGCATTGTTTATATGGTGATTGATTTCAAGATTGTTGATATCTGATAGATTTTCCAATTTAAAATATTTTTCTGCTTTGGCTACACCTGTCTCTGTCAAACGAATTTGTTTCCTCTTTATATCTATATCTACATCTTCATTTTTCAAAGTTTTTGCGAATTTGTCAGCAATAACATATAATTCGCTAGTTTTCCCTCCCATACCAGAGATAATAAGCGGAGTACGCGCTTCATCAATCAAAATTGAATCCACCTCGTCTACGATGCAAAAATGATGTCCGCGTTGCACTTTGTAATTTTTGTTGACCTGCATATTATCGCGCAGATAATCAAAGCCAAATTCATTATTGGTTCCATAGGTTATATCGCACTGATACGCCTTTTTCTTTTCCTCAGGAGATTGACCAGATAGCGTGACGCCAATCGTCAGACCCAAAAATTTGTACAACTTTCCCATTGCTTCCGCTTGGGAAGTGGCAAGGTATTCGTTGACCGTGATTAAATGGACGTTTTTTCCCGTGAGAGCGTTTAGATAAACAGCAGTGGTTGCAGTGAGCGTTTTACCTTCACCAGTCTTCATCTCTGCGATACGTCCTTGATGCAAAACAACGCCACCAATCAGTTGGACGTGGAAATGACGTTGGTTCAAAACTCTTGAAGCGGCCTCGCGAACGACAGCAAACGCATCAGGCAGGATACTGTTGGTGGTTTCGCCGTTTTTTAATCTCTCTTTTAAAATGTCTGTCTGAGATTGAAGTTCGCTGTCAGTCATCTTTGCATAGAAGTCCGCTTTGTCTTCAATCTTTTTGACAATTTTTTCGATTTTCATTAAACTTCGTTTATTATCAGAAGCAAATAAATAAGAAAATAATCCCATAATTCATTCCTTTTTTGTGAAATTCAATAATATATTTCTTCTATAGAATTAAGAAAAAATATTTAATGTAATTTAATTTCGAATATAATTTTATCAAATTTTCCTAGTTTTGTCCACTATTTAACAATTCTATTCAGGATTAGATTGCGGTTCGTAATGAATTTTTGATAGAAATGATATCAATTTGTTGCAAAATTTGTTTTTTATTGCTATACTATTTTTAATTTTTTTGGGGAAAATTGTGAGGATTTTAAAAATTAGCAAAGAAAACGGAATTTTTCAACAAATCTTGTCTATTAAGGAGAATAGGAATAAGCGCAAGGTCTTGAATAAGATTTTTGTAGAAGGAGTGCAAAATATAAACGATGCATTGAATAATGGCTGGGAAATTGATTCACTCTTTTTCGCTGACTTCAACAATTTATCAGGTTGGGCAAAAAATATTGTCAATAACTATAGCACGAATAATTATGAATTGACTCTTCCTCTGATGAAAAAATTGAGTGACAAAACTGATACAAGTGAACTAGTGGCAATATTCAAAATGAAAGAACAAGAAATTACTATAAAGAGTGAAAATCCAATTTTGCTATTTTTAGATAGGCCGAGCAAGAAGGGAAATTTCGGCAACATTTTACGCAGTGCAGATGCTTTCAATGTTGATTTAGTTTTGTATTCTGGTCATAGTGTTGATATTTATGATCACGAAGTGATTTCAGCCTCAATGGGTTCTTTTTTTAAAATACCTTTCAAATTTTTGAGTTCAAATTTAGAATTTGAAAATTTTATTGAGAACGCAAAGATGAGATTCCCAAATCTAAAAATCGTGGCGACTTCTTTGCAGGCAGAAAAATCTATAGACAAAGAAAATTTCACAGGTCCTATCATACTTTTAATGGGAAACGAAAGAGCAGGATTAGGCAAACATTATTATGAATTGGCAGATAGTGTGGTGAAAATTGATATGAACGAAAATATAGATTCATTAAATTTGGCGTGCGCTACTAGTGTGTTTTTGTACGAAATCAATAGGCAAAGAGGTTATAAATATGAAAAAAGGAATTAGTTTTTACTTTGGATTTGATAATGATGTTGAAGAACGGGTCAAAATGATAAAGGATGCGGGCTTCGACGCGGTAATAACGAATGCGGATAAAAAGTTTGATCATCAAAATGGAACGATAAAAAAGCAATGTAGGTTATTCAAAAAATATGGATTGAATTTATCGAGCCTACATTTTCGATATGAAAGCAAAAATTTACACTATTTTTGGGAAAGCGGTAGACAGGGCGAAAAACTCAAGAAAAAACTTATCAAGGATGTGAAAATTGCTAAGAAATATGGTTTTCCTTGCGTTGTTGTACATTTGCAAGGTGTCTATTCTAAAATTGGTGAAAATAGGTTACTTGAAGTTTTGGATTTTTGTGAAAGGCTAAACATAATGCTTGCGGTTGAAAATATCAATAATAATCTATCTTTGTTTTTAAAAATTTTCAAAAATATCAATCATAATATGTTGAGAATTTGCTACGATTCGGGACATAATAATGTTTATAATAAAAATTTCGATTATTTAGGGCATTTCAAGGACAAATTGATAGCATTACATCTGCACGATAATGACGGAAATTCTGATCAACACACACTGAATAGATTTGGCTCAATAGATTGGGATATGGTCGCAAAAAGGTTGGCAAAATGTGATAACATTTTGGATAATATTTCATTAGACTACGAAATTTTTTATAAACAGAATGAGTTACTTGATTGCAGAAGTTGTCTATTTGAAATTAAAAAGCAGGCGGATGAATTGGAAGAAAAAATTAAAAATTATATCGAAAATTAATTTCTTAAATGAGATTCTTCAAAATCATATTAAAGTCATAAAAAATTTATATTTTATTTAAAATAATTGACATAATTTTGATAATTTTTTATAATAAAAATAATAGGAGGTATCTATGGCAAATTCATCAAAGAGTTCAAAATCAAGCAGTTCTAGTTCAAGACGTAGCGGTTGGGGACTAAACAAAATTTCATTTTGGACAATTGTAGCAGTAACAGTTTTGTATGCAATCGCTCTGATCCTTTCAGCGTGCGGTATTAATGCGACCGTAATCAATGCTTTACAAGGTATCGCAACTGCTATTATGATTGTTATCGTTGCAATTTTGGCTTGGAAGTACGTTCGTTCTAAACAAATGATTTGGAAAGTTTTGTACTTTATTTGTCTTTTGATTGTGATTGCAGGTATTATCGTTCCACTTGTTCTTTCATAATTAATTGCATCTAAAAGCAATGTCTAGGCATTGCTTTTTTTATTGAAAAATTTAATCATCGTCACTTTATTAAATCATTTATTTGACAAAATATTCGAATTATTTTAATATGATTATATGAGTAAAGAGATCTCTTACAATGAAGAAAAGAAACAGTTTGAAATAAAAAAATTTGATTTGTCAGTTCATATTCATTTGAAAAATTTTTTGATTATTTTGCTTTGTTTTGGGATAACATTTTTGTTTTTCTTATTTTGCAATCCGAATTCTTTTTTATATGTGTTCAACAACAATCCTGATCAGAATTGGTATATAACAATGGGTGAGGGAATGCTGGCAGGGAAAGTCCCTTATAAAGACTTGTTTGAGCAAAAGGGACCACTAGTATATTTTGCTTATGCTTTGGTGGCGTTGTTCAATAATAATTATGTCGGTGCATTTTTATTTGAAATAATTTTTGGTGTTGCATTTTTGTATACCGCTTATAAAATTTTAAAACGATATTTATCTGAAAAATCTAGTATTATATTACTTTTTTTGACAGCATTTTTAACATTTACGTCGTACTATACTCTTTTAGGATATGGTTCGGTAGAGTTTTATAGTTTACCATTTTTGAATTATATTTTATTAACGTTTTTGGAGTTCATAGAGGACGACAAACAATTTAATGTATTACGTAGCATTGGTATAGGACTAAGCATTAGCATATTATTTTGGATTAAATACACTATGCTAATATTACCAATCGCGATTATGATAATGTGGATTGTAATGTGTATCAAAAATAAAAAGATCAAGCAAATGTTTATTTCAATTGGTCTAATGATAATTAGTTTCATCATTGTCACAATTCCAATATTCATTTATTACGCTGTCAACGATGCTTTATACGATCTATTTTATGTGTATTTTTATGTTAATCTATTTATTTATTCGGACAATCCTGTCAATTTGTGGACCAATATAAGATTAATGATAAGTCTAGGGAATATTAATTTTGTTTTTATGATTTTGGCAGTTGTATTCTATTTCAAAATGTTTGCAAAAAAGGGATATTTTATTCTATCGGCGTTTTTATTCAATATATTGCTTTTGCTGTTGCAAGACTGTCACGTCAATTACTTTGTAATATTGATACCATTCGCTGTGCTAGGGTGTGCACTATTGTTTAAAAATTTATCAGAATTTAAAATTAATGAAATTGCAAAAAAAGTTTTAGCAATAATAATGTGTATAGCAGTTTTTCCAATAGGGTATGCTATTAGCGGTGTTACTAGAGAATTAGGCAAAAGCAAGGATGATTATGCTCAATTTCAAGTAGCAAAGGACATTCATACCATATCTGATCAATTTAATATAGAAGATCCAACCTTGTTTTGCTACAAAATATATGACTACGCTTTTTATAATGTTGCAGGTATTGTTCCTACAGAAAAATTTTGGGTATTAAATTTCTTTAGAAATCAAAATTTTCCTGAATTAGACAATAGTTTAATTGAGTCTATAGAGAGTCAGAGTTGTGATTTTGTGGTGGTTTTCACTAGCGTTTATGAAGAAGAAAAAGATTGGTTAGAACAGTATTATACTGTATATGATTCTTATTATTCATCATATTATAGACAAAATTTTACTCAAAGAGAATTGGACGTAAAATTGATGATAAGTAATAATTTGATAAGTTAATTAAATTGTAAAAGTAGAATTTGCATTAGTTCCTATTTCTGAGATATTATAACCTGCCTTTTCCAATTCAATCACGCTACTTTCGTTTAATGGCAAAAAACTGGAATCAATATCTAATTGTGAAGCAAATTTTCGCAAAAACTTTGTGGTGATGAATGTCGGATTAATTGATTGGGTTTTATAAAAGGTAGAAATTTCGTCCAACAGTTTTGTTCTATAAGTATTTGCAGATTTAGATAAGTACAATAGAGGTTTTTCACACATTTTTGCTTGAATGATTGGCTCTTCCATAAAACCAATATATCCATTGATATTTCCCCATAATGGGTGAATTTTTTCAGAATGCTCAAACAAATTAGGATTTGTTTGATATAATTCATCAATGATATCGACAAATTTTTGAACGTGGTCATAGTCTGTATAAAGAACCAGAGTATCAATCCTAGAAGATGGTGAAAATTTAAAATGAGTAGGGAGATTCTTTTGAGCACAGGCAATAGTCAGTAAAGATGCTAGTTCATAAACATTACTAGGGAGTAGACGTAAATACAATCTACATTCGGTTTTTACCTTTTCAGAATTATTGATTTTAACGTGTACGAATTCGTCAGTTTCGATATTTATTTGTTTATCGTCTTGTATTAATGTTTTAATTTTTTCAATAAATTTTTTACGTTCTTTCTCAAAAAATGCTGAATTGAGTAAATTTTCATCATTTTTCTGGTCTTGATTGTCATATAAGACAAAATAACCATACTTGCCAGCATCACCGATAGTTCCTTTATAATTCATATATTCTACAATACAATCATAAATTTGCTTTTGGGTTGGCATCTTCACAGTTTTTAGAAATTCAAATTTTGTTGATAAACTCATATTATCTCCTTATGGTAAGTATATCAGATTCGTTTTTATAAATCAATAAGTATATTAAATTTTATATAATGCTAAATTTATAAATTTGCATAAACAACTTGAAGCACACTAACTATTTTAAAAAATTTTTATATTAACTAAAATATTAAATTTTTTTATATTGAAATAAATTTTCTTAGAAAACTATCGTGCTAAATTATAACTATTGTCAATTTGAGCGAACAATTTTTCGTTAGACATTGAATAGTCAAGGGGTATAGTTATCCAATGTTTTTTGTTCATATGGAAACCTGGAAATATAGTGTGGTTGTCTATTAATTTGTCTATCATTTTATTATCTGCTTTTAAATCAATAATTTCTATTAGTTCGTTTCTGTTTGCATCTATTTTGTTATAATTAATAGTCAATATTGCTGCATACCATTTTTTATTGTCTTGTCTACGCAAAATAGCATTGTTAGGCGATTTTTCCCACAAAAATTCTAAGTCATCATTATATTTGCTTTTAACATATTTAATAATGTCTTGGCATTGTTTACTTTTAAATATTGTTTTCTCAAAACAATTTATTTTTATATTGTTTAATTCATGTAAATATTCTGTTCTTAATTTGCCCACAAAAGAACCACTCACGTCATTCATTTTGTGCAAAACATATTCATCATTAGTGCTGTAATCTATAAGTTTAGTTAAAACATTTCCTAAATTATCAATGAAAACTTTTAATATAAATTGGTTGTCAAAAATTTGTTTAGAAAAAATGTATTTATTGCCTTCTAATATAAAACCATATTCAGTTAGTTTATTACAATTCATAACTGAGTCTTTAAATAATTCATATTCATTTACCATGCTTTAATTATAACATATATTAACTAATCTTTATATTATTTTTATCATTTATTTTTCTTAAAAATATTTATAACACCTGCTTCAAAATTTTAAATAATAAAACTGATATGTTATAATTAATATATGGGAGGAAAGATGGAAATACCAAAAATAGGATTGGGTACTTGGGGTTTAAAAGGGTCTGATTGTGAAAGAGTGGTAGAAAATGCTATCAAAATTGGATATAGACATATTGATACGGCACAAATGTATGGAAACGAAAGAGAAGTGGGCAGGGCAATAAAAAATTCAAGAATTAACAGAAGTGAATTGTTTATTACAACCAAACTTTGTTCTCCAAACACTAATTATGATTCAGTTATTAATGGAGTAAAAGAAAGTCTAAAAAATCTACAATTAGATTACTTAGATTTAGTTTTAATACATGAACCCTACACAAGTTCAGTTGAGATGTATAAAGCACTTGAATATTTGCAAACAAAAGGACTAATTAAACACATTGGGGTCTCAAATTTTAATCGAAAACAGATAGATAATTTGCTTAACAATTGTACTATTTTGCCTTATGTGAACCAAATTGAAAATCATATCTTTTATCAAAGAGAAGAATATGTAAAATATTTACAAAGTAAAGGAATTAAAGTTGTTGCTTGGAGTCCGCTTTGTGCTGATATTAACAAGATTACAAATAATCAAACAATAAGCGAAATCTCAAAAAAATATGATAAGACTCCTGCGCAAATTGCTTTAAAGTTTTTGCTCCAAAGAGATATTTATATAATACCGAAGAGTAAAAACGAAGAACGTCTTAAAGAAAACTTAAATTTGAATTTTAGCATAGGAGAAGAAGATATGAACAAATTAAGAAAACTTGATAAAGGAAAGACTATTTTTGGTTGGGATAGAGACTAATATATTTTTATAATACGACTTTTTATGTTCAAATGAATTATAAGGATAAAAGAATTTTAAATCATAAAAAAATTCATAATCCATATTAAATTTTTAAGAAAATAAAAAACATTGTAAATTTAATACGAAAATAAATCTAAAAATACACAAGTGAATTGTGCATTGCGAAAGAATATGATTTTGAATGATATGAATAAATTTTTTGTTTTGAATGACAAAATAGTAAAATTTACTAGTAATGATAGAAATATTATGTTAGTTTTTTATAAAAATTAGAGAAATTAACAAATTTTAAAATTTGATATAGGAGAAAAATGATTATCGGATTTCAAGGGATTAAAAATAGTTATAATGATTTTGCTACTGATATTTTTATTGAAAGATTAAAAATTAGAGATGTGGAAAAACTTCCACTTGTAATTTCAAAAAATGTTGCCAAGTCATTAATAGACAAAGAAATAGATTTTGGAGTATTTGCTATAAAAAATAATATTGCAGGTATTGTAAAAGAAAGCGAAAATATTATGAAGTCAAATTTATTTCAAGTGGTTGATACAATAGAAATGGAAATCAATCATTGTCTTTTTGTATTTGATGAAAATTCAATTAAAAATCTAAAAACGATTGCTTCTCATCCGCAAGCTTTAAAACAATGTGAAAATTATATAAATTCGTATTTCCCAAATTGTAAATTGCAGAAACAACTTGATACGTCAAAAACAGCAGAGGATTTGAAAAATGGAATTTTAAGCAAATCAACAGGTGTTATTTGTAGCGAAAAGGCGGGCATAGAAAATAATCTGTTTTTAATTTCAAAAAATATAGCAAACAAAACTAGTAAAACAACATTTTATCTTATAAAACTTAAATAAATGATAGATGCTAAAATAAATAGAAAAAAGACAAAAACCTTTGAGATGTAAATGATAAAAATCTTTTGCTACAAATTTTGGGTGTATTTGCAACAGTTTTTCGAACAAATTAAAGTTATGAAAATATAATAAAAAAGCCCCGACTTTACCGGAGTTTCAGTGGTAGAGATGAGTGGACTCGAACCACTGAATCCACCTTATAGAAAAGTAATGAAAATGAAAGTTTTTTATGCTATCTGCTAAATGCCCTATAAATAAAAGCGTTTAGGTGTTTGCAAAATTTTTATTGTGTAAGTTTTTCAAAATTGTTGATTACTATTTACTATTTGCATTTTTTTGCTTTTTCACTCTTTTAAACTGCCTATAACTATTAAAGACTATTAAGATGATTGTAAATGGTATAAAAAGTAAAAATTTTGTTTACAAAAACATTATTTTTATTTATAATAATAAAAGATTATGAAAGTTTTAGTTGGTAGTATAAATCCGTCTAAAATCCGTGCGGTAAAAAAGGCGTTTAAAAAATTAAAAATTCAAGATGTTGAAGTTATAGGTGTTAAAGCGGAATCAAATGTTCCAAGTAAGCCTATTGGCTTTGAAATTTTGCGTGGATGTGAAAATCGTAATAATTTCCTCAAAAGATATGCAAATTTAGAAAAAATAGATTATGACTATTTATGTTCAATCGAAGGTGGGTTTTCTCTTGATGAAAACGGATTGCCTTTTGTTGTTACATATGCCCTTGTTGAAGATAAAAATGGTAAAAAATCAACGGGGAAATCATTAGGTTTAAGATTAAATCGAAAAATGTTTAAATATGTTAGAGAGAATGGCTCTCTTAATAAAATAATTGAACAAATTAATGGAAACACAAATAATAAACAAAATGAAGGGATAACAGGTTTTTTGTCAAATGGAATTCTATCAAGAGATAATGTTGACCATGAGGCAGTGGTATCAAGTTTAATTCCTTTGGTGTTTAAAGAAAATTATGATTTAATTTCAAATAATATAGGGGTGGAAGAATAAATCGAATTATTAAATGCTTGAACTTCCTAACCCGAGTTGTGGTAAATGTAATTATTTGAAAATATTTTAAATAATAATTATTGACAATTGTAAAAAAAAGAATAGATAACATTGTTGAAATAATTAAAAAATATAAGCAATCATTTTATTGCAAATAAATTTATTTTTTAGTAAAAGTTTTTTAAATGTTATATTTAAATTGCAGGAGAAAAATATTGGACGAGTTGATAGACATTTTTGATGAAAATGGGAATTATATAAAAAAAGAAATGAAATCTGTTGCTCATAGTAAAGGACACTGGCATAAATCAATTCACGCATACCTAGTAAATGACAAGAAAGAAATTGTCATACAAAAGAGAAGTGCAAATAAAGATTTCTATCCAAGTATTTGGGATGTTTCTTTTGCTGGACATGTTGGTGCAGGAGAATCCACAAAATCAAGTGCAATTCGTGAATGTCAAGAAGAATTAGGTATATGTTTAAGTGAAAATGAAATTGAATATCTTTTCACAAATCCCGAGAAATTACATTATGGAAATGTGATAAGTAATGAATTTGTTGATGTTTTCCTATGCAAGAAAAATTTTAATAAAATAGTAAAACAAGATGAAGAAATTGATGATGTAAAGGTAATTAAGCTTGAAGAGTTTATTTCTATGATAGAAAATAAAGACCAGAATTTATTTCCGCACTATCATGAGTATGAGAGAATACTTCCTATTTTAAAAAATATTAAATAGCAATCTACTGTTGCAAATTGATGCAAATGTATCAGTTTTAGGCAGTTTTAGAAAGAATTTGACCGAAAGTTATGAGTTTTGACTTTCGGTCATTTTTTTAGGCACGCAAGAATAAAACGAATGAAATGAGTGTTTTCTTTTGCCTATTTTGATGATAGAAAACGCTTGCTACAAATTTTGGGTGTATTTGCAACAGTTTTTCGAATTAATTTTAGTTATAAAAACATAATAAAAACTCCGATTTTTGAAGTGAACCCCGAAGGGGTCACTCAAAATAAAAACCACTAGGAAGGTGAAGTGAACCCCGAAGGGTTCACTTCAGAGTTCTGATTTTATAATTAATAAAGAAATAGATGATAATATTATATTTATAGCTTTATTAATTGATGCACCAAATAATTTAGTTATTGGAGATATGATTAATTATTATACAGCAGAAGATGATGAAACTTTAAAAATTAAAGTTGAAGATCAAAATAACGAAGGTTTCACAACTGTATATTCTGTTTTTGATAACCAAGGTGATTTAATTGGGTATAAAGTTTCTTTTGAAACTACTGATAAAACAGCTTGCTACTCAT
>CALWPK010000013.1 GCA_944383415.1 uncultured Clostridia bacterium
TCTAAATTTTCTTCTTCGTTTATATACTTTATCAGTACTAATTTCTAAAAATTCAGCAACAAGTTTTGGAGTAACTCCATTGTAGAAATAATATAATATTTGTTTTTCTATTTCTGTTTGAACTATCTTATTTGTTATCTCTTTAACTTTTGAATAATCTTCTTTCTCGTTTATAATAGGTTTTTCATCTTCAATTTCAGGATATTCATCATCATCTGTAGTGTTAGTAAAATATTTTAATTCTTGTCTTATATATGTTTGTATTACTCTTAGACAAGCAGTTCTAATTGTATCAATTACTCCAAATTTAGATTTAGAGTCCATACATAGCTCACCAAGTTCATGACCTAAATGTTTATATAGGAATAAACTTGCTTCTTGAACTAAATCATAAGCATCTGAGTAAGTATCTAACTCTTTATGATAGTGAATATCTTGATATAACTGTTTTTGCAATCTTTCTATCTTTGGTAGTCCGCTAAAAGCATACTTTTTAATAGATTTTAATCCAACGGCTGCAAAACATTTAGATAATTCTTGAAGATTGTCTAATGTAATAACTACATCATCTTCTAAAATTCTAACTTTCTTTTTAACTTCTTTCATATATATAACTCCTTTTATTTGCCTTTTGGCACAAACAAAAAGAGCATAGTTTGATTGAATATTAAGTAAAGTTTGAAATATTATTAAATAACAAAAACACATAATATTCAACAACTTACTTAATTATAAAAATGAAAAAACATTGTAAATTAAAATCAATATATATATTTTTTTTTAGTTAGTAATCTCATAAACAACAAGTCAAGGAAGAAGAAATATATATTTTGTGTAAATAGAAATACTAAGGCAAGCCTTAATCTTAAAATTAAATAAAAAATATATATTTCCCTTGAATTGTTGTGAGAACTATGCGAACATACCAGCCAAAAGGCGAAGAAAAGGAGAACAACGAAAAGCAAGAACTGACATAAAAAAGAAGAGAATGTCGCAATGGATAAGCCTTGCGCCTTGCGACATCTCTTTCGTCAGTTCTTGCTATTTGTTTCAGGATGTATAAACAAATTATTTTTGCTATATCTAAAACTACTTCATTTTTGTATATCTTTTATTTACTAATTTTGCATTTTTGAATTAGTTGTTAGTTTCTATTCTTTAAAGTAGTCATTTTTTTATTTTGGCGTGTGCTTGTCTGGTGGAGCGAAGCGACACCACTTGTTCAAGACAAGCACACGCCAGAATCCCACTTTTTGATTTTTCATTTAAATTTGTTTAAAATTATACCAAATTATAAGTTTTTATGTTATAATATATTAATAATTTTATGGAGAAAACGTAATGCTGTTTAAAATGATAAACAAAGCCAGAGATAAATGGTTCCAAAGTAATGATTGCACTGTGCAGGAATTGATAGACTATATGTATAATAAAGGAGAAATGAGAGATTCTCAAATTGATGCAATTAAAACCTACTTATTTCTTAAAATTAAATGTCAAAACAAACCTTTATATCAATGTATGATAGAAGGACTTTTTAATGAAGAAATTGATATTTCACAATTAGAATTAAAAGATTCAACTAAAAATATATTAAGGGAACAAAAAGAAGCACTTGCTCTTTATGAGTATAGTAGTTTGACAGATGAAAATGGAAATAGAATTTTTCAGTTGTTAAATAATGAGATTAAAAGCAATGCTGAAAATATTGACTTTAAGCGTGCGATAAAAAATATGTTTAATAATCAAAATTATGTTAACTATTTGTTTAGTTTACCTATGGGGGCTGGAAAAACTTTTCTAATGGCATCATTTATCTATTTAGATTTATATTTTGCTTTAAAAGAACCAACCAATAAATCATTTGCACATAATTTTATTATTTTTGCTCCATCAGGGTTAAAATCTTCTGTAATACCTAGTTTAAAAACTATTAAAAACTTTGATGCAACATGGATATTGCCAGAAAATGCAGTTAAACAAATAAAAAAAGTTTTAAAATTTGAGGTATTAGAAGAATCAAAAACGGCGAAGAAGAGCAATAAAATTAAAAATCCTAATGTTCAAAAAGTAGCGAGTTATCAACCTTTTGATTCACTTATTGGACTAGTTTTAGTAACAAATGCTGAGAAAGTAATACTAGATAATATAAAACTCGATAAAACAACAAGGCAAATTACATTTGAACAAATTAGTGAAGAAGAAAAAGCAATGAATGAATTAAAGAAGTTTATTGCATATATCCCTAATCTTCAAGTTATAGTTGATGAGGTGCATCACCTTGCCGATGAAGAAGTAAAACTTAATGGTGTTGTAAATTATTGGTATCGCGATGGCAAGATGAATAGCATGATTGGTTTTAGCGGAACTCCTTATTATAACAAAGGACAATCTGTTAAATTTTCAAATAACCTTACATACAAAACAATACAAATTCCATATATTGTAAATTTTTTTCCTTTGATTAAAGCAGTAGAAACATTTCTAAAAAAGCCTAAAATTAATATAGTTACAGACAGAGATAGTATGCTGATAATTGAGAAAGGTTTAACAGATTTCTTTGAAAATTATAAAGATACAATTTACGCTAATGGAACTTGTGCTAAAATAGCAATTTATTGTGGAAGAATTGCAAAGTTAAGAGAAGTGATTTATCCAAAATGTGTTGAAATCGCAACTAAATACGGACTTAATCCAGATGAAGTTATACTATGTTATCACGGATCAGATAAAGATAAAAAATATTCTTGTTCCAAACAAGAAGAGTTGGAATTTTTATCGCTTGATTCAAGTGTAAGCAAAAAGAAAATAGTCTTGCTCGCTCAAATTGGAAAAGAAGGTTGGGATTGTAAAAGTTTAACAGGGGTTATTCTTTCACAAGAAGGTGACTGCCCTAACAATATGGTTTTACAAACTTCTTGTAGGTGTTTAAGGCAAGTAGATAAAAATAGCACAATTGAAACTGCTATAATATGGTTAAATGATTATAATGCAAAAATTTTAAACTCTCAACTGGCAGAAGAACAACATACATCAATTGAAGAAATTAATAATGTTCAAAGGATTGACAAAATAGATATTAGAAGATATGA
The DNA here is from genome assembly GCA_944383415.1 of uncultured Clostridia bacterium. GTDB lineage: Bacteria > Bacillota > Clostridia > Christensenellales > UBA1242 > Onthoplasma. The sequence continues at coordinate 3,093 of CALWPK010000013.1, forward strand.
CAGAACTAAAAGATTAAAATTGCCCAATATAGATTTTTATCAATTTAAAGTTGAATACGAAACAGTTGAGGTTGAAGATAATTTATCAGTTCAAGATAAATTAAAAAAGATTAAACTTGAAAAGCAAATAGTAACTACCGTGCAACAAGATATAAAAGGACAAACTTTAAATCATATTGAATTTGAAAACGATTATGGTGATGAGATAACAACTTATTCAAAATGGTTGCTTGCTATATGTAAAGAAAGTTTCAATTTGTTTCAAATAAGTGATTTATATAAATATGATGATATTTTGAAAAATATATTTACAACTATAACTATTTGTAAAGATGAATTAAATTATTTTAATAATCTTTATGATATTTCTAAAATTAACAGCGAAATTAGAAAAGCGTTCCAAAAATCATACACATTTAAAACAAGTGAAGAAGTTTTATTTGATTCAAAATCTTTACTAAATAAAGATAATTTTACAGAAATCGTTAGAACAAGTGATGCTTCAAAATTTTATCCATTAAAAAATGTTGTTGATAGAATTATACAAATAGACAAAAGAGGGACCTTCTACACCCCTGAGCAAGAAAAGCAAATTGCAGGGTTAAAAGCTCTTGGTATGGAAGATGTTATAGAACAAAAATTTAGCATTTCACCTGAAATTAAATTAAAAGATAAAACTTTTCAATATTTGCCTTATAATTTTTCGCAAAGTAAGTTTGAAGAAAACATATTTATAAAGATTTTAAGATTGCCAGCTTTCCAAAACAATAATTTAGAAGTCTATTACAATGGAGATAGGGCGCTTACAGAATTTAAAATCAAGTGCTACAAATTAAAAGAAAATGCTTGGTATTACATCGGTATGTATACACCAGACTTTCTAGTATTAAATAGAAAAAATGACAAAATTGACAAAGTTTTAATTATTGAAACAAAAGGTTCAGGCTTTGCAGAAGATAAAGCATTTAATGATAAAAAAGATTTTGTTAAATCAAAATTTTTAGAGATAAATAACAATAAATTTGATTATTTCTATATGCAAGATAATGAAAATGAAAACGATGCTTTAAAAAGACTAAATGACAAAATTTACAATTTGTTTAAGGAGTAGATTATGAGCAATGAGATTTTAACAGTTTTAACAATTTGTGTGCCGATCATAACAGCATTAATCTCTGGAATATTATCATATATTCTTGCAGTTAAAAATTCTAATAAGGAAATTGAAAAGGTAAGAGAATTGCATAAAAATGAGTTAGAGAACATGAAAGAAAATCATCAACTTGAAATGGAAAAAATAGAAATGCAACAAAAACATGAAAAAGATATGAAAAATCAAGAAGTAATAAATCAATTAGGTGCTAAATTAGTGGGTCAAATTATAACTAATGAATCGTTACAAAATTTAATTACTAATACAATTAATACAGAAATAGATAAACAAAAGGAGAAAAATAAAAATGGCAATTAAATATGTTCCATATTTTCCAGAGACAATTGAAGGACAAGCAATATTAAACAACTTTACAAGAACTCAAAGATTTTAAAAATATAAAGACAACGATAATGTTTACAGTAGTATTGCAAAAGGTATGCCTTTATATGAAATGGAAAGTATTGAAAAAGTGGGCAAAAACAAAGATAACAATCTTGTTATTCGTGGTGAATGCCTTTCTGCTTGTGCTTATTTAAAAGAAAATAATATAAAAGTTGATTTAGTTTACATTGATCCACCTTTTGCAAGTGGTGCAGATTATGCAAAGAAGGTTTATATTCGTAGAAATCCAAAAGTAGATGAGGCAATTAAAAAAGCAGAAACCGAACTTAATAATGATGATTTAAAAGCATTTGAAGAAAAAATGTATGGCGATGTGTGGAACAAAGAATCATATCTAAACTGGATGTATGAGAATTTGCTTGCAATCAAATCTGTCATGAGTGAAACTGCATCAATTTATGTTCATCTTGATTGGCACATAGGGCACTATGTAAAAATTTTGATGGATGAAATATTTGGTGAAGATAATTTTCAAAGAGAAATTATTTGGGATATTCAAGTTTTATCAGGGTTTAAGACTCTTGCCCCCAATTGGGTTCGTGGTCATGATTCAATATTTTATTATTCAATGAAAGAAGAAAGAATTTTTAATAGATTAATTCAACCTCATACTGAAAAATATATTAATATGTTCAATAGAGTCGATCAAAATGGTAGAAAATATATGATTGCTCATGGTTCTAAAAGATATTTAGATGAATTAAGTGAAGGAAAGCCTTTAGGCGATGTTTGGAATGATGTAATGTCATTTCAACAACAACCGACTTCAGCAGAAAAAGTTGATTATTCCACTCAAAAACCTGAAGCATTATTAGAAAGAATTATAAAAGCATCGTCAAATGAAGGAATGATTGTCGCTGACTTCTTTGGTGGAAGTGGTGTTACTGCAGCCGTTGCACACAAATTAAATAGAAAGTTTATTACTTGTGATGTTGGAATAAATAGTATTCAAACAATACGAGATAGACTTAAATCAAATAATGCAGAATTTGAAATTTTAGAAGTCAAAGATGGTGTGTCATTATACAGGAATCCACAACAAACAATGGATAAATTAAAATCACTTATTCAAGGGCTTAAAAATGAAGATGGGCTTGATAAGTTTTGGGAAGGTTCAATTCAAGACAGCAAATATGGAATGATGCCGGTGTATATTCCTAATTTACTTGAAGGAACAGGAAGAATTTTAGATACAAGGCTTATTAATGAAATTATACATAAAGCATTGCCTGATTTACCAGATAATGTCAAAAAAGTTATTGTTTATTATATTGATATTGAAGATAAGAAAGCGATTGATGATTTTATCAAAGAGCAAAACGACACTGAAATAGAAATTGAGTTTAGAGATTTGAAACAACTTTTAAGCGAAGTTGTTATTGGCGATGAAGTTGATTATGAAATAAAAGATAACGAAATTGAAGTTAAACATTTTGCAAGTGATAGAGTTCAACAAAAAATTGATGGATATAATGATAAGATGCAAGCACAAGCTATAAAAAAGAATGAAGAATACAACCCTTTAACAATTAGCGATGAAGGACTTGAATTAATTGAATTCATAAGTCTTGATTGCACAAATAATGAAGGAAGTTGGAAATCTGATAGTGAAATAAAAGTTGAGAAAAATAATTATGTAACTATAAATGGCGAAAAAACAAAATCTTATTGGAATGGCAAAATTGCTTTTACAAAGAAACCATTAAGAATGAAAATCAGAAACATTTGTGGCGACGAAACTATAATTAATATCAAATAAAAACAATTTTGCAGTAATGTAAAATATAAATAAAGCGAGGCTCTAGTGAATAAAAACGAATTAGAAGCATTAATAGAAAAAGTTGATGAAAATATTAAAAATTTCTCTCAACAATTTTCAATAGCAAAAGAAGAATTAAAAAATAGCAATAGCATTTCAATTTCGTTACTTAATGAAAGAACTCTTGCTTATTTTACAACCAATATTTTAAATCAAATATTTGGTCAATCTTGTATTATTTGCATTAATGAGATGAAAGTAACAATGCCGAATTTATCACCTCAAATTAAAGAGTCTTTAAGGAAGGAAGTTTCTATTGTAAAAGAAAAAAGGTATTGGGAAAAAGATGTTTTTGTCGATTCCTATTTTGCTGTCAAAGATTTATATTACGAAGATTTAAATAATCTTTTTGTTGAATACAAATTATCAAACAAGTTTGAATTTGTTCAACTAGCGCAAGACTATTTAAAATATAAAATATATACTCACAATTCTAATAAAAATAATAATATATTTGCTTATATAATATTTAAAAAAGAAGATTTTTATCCAACTATTTTAAATAATACAAATAAATTTGTTTTATTAGATAAATGTATACAAAAAAATAATATACAAAAAGATTCAAAAATTTTTATTAGATTAAACGATGATAAATTAAAATTTGATGAGTATAAGATTTATCCATCTTATTTACTTTTAGATAATATCAATAAAATAAGTCAAACCATTGAAAGTTGGAAAGATTTAGGAAGAGTGCAAGATTTGGTAAATGATACAATATTCTTAAAAAATATTGGAATTTTCAAAAACAATGTTGCTATTGCTAACATTTTAGTAAATAATTCGAAAAAAATACAAGGTTTATTCGAGCAAGCATTAAATGTGCAAGAATTTAAAAATTATATCGATGATTTAAAAATAAATAGTAATAATGAAACACCCGAAGAATATGATAATGAAAAAATTCAAGAGTTTTTAGATTTTACTAAATCTTATTTTAGAAGATTCGAATCTCATTATGGAAATGAAAACAAATTGCAGGCTGTTGGAAATGGGTTAAATGTTTCGTATAAGTCCTCTTTAAATATTATAATTATTTTGAAAATATTTGCAAGATTAAATAATCTTGAATTCAAGCCTAATCTTCCAACAAAAAAAGATAGATCAGGTAAAGAAATAAGTTATGAAGAAATATCTAATAAATTTGTAGAACAACTTATAGCCTATTATAAAACCAATAATAAACCCAAATTGGATAAATTATCAGTTTGCATATTGTTCTATTTAACAAATTTATATAATTTGATAACAACTGAAAATGACAATGGAAATACTGAATTAAGCAATAGTTTTAAAGAATATAAAAAGATTATGAATATTCAAGATAACTTAAATGAGTTATTAAATTTATTAAAAATAGATCAAAGTATGAATGTTCTAAATGATAGTTTTAAAGAAGATTCATTAGCAATTATTAATAGTCTTATCCAATAACATAATTATTTAATATATGTACCAAACCAATCTTTATGAAAAAATAAAACGAACTTTGAAGATTTATCAAGGTTCGTTTTATTCTTGTCTGGTGCGGATAACAGGACTTGAACCTGCAAGGGATTGCTCCCACTAGAACCTGAATCTAGCGCGTCTGCCAGTTTCGCCATATCCGCTCGTCGCTTCGTAATCTGCACTATTACTAAATTGCTACGCAATTTTAGTTTTTTGATTGATTACTCGCTCCTATGAAGGACTATTTTGGGTCCCCACAAGACGAATGTCGATGTGGGGAAAAGGAACAATCGCCTAAAGGTCTATATTTGCGTCAGCAAATTGACTATACGGCGCATTGTGATGCTTTCCTTCATTACTTCTTTTCCTTTTCTAATAGGTTAATTTAGATAATGATCATTTAGAAGACTATCCGAGTAATTTTCTTTGATTTTTACGAATTTTTTTCATTTCATTCGTAAATGTCGACTTATTGTCGATAACTTGTTTCTATGAAGGACTATTGAAGTAATAATAGTTGCATCAAAATTTGAAATGATTACACTCGTGATTCAAATAATCGAAACAACGATTAACGAAATTATTTTATATCAATTTAATGATTATGTCAAGATTATAAACTTATTTTTCCTGAGATCAATATCATATTTTTATTTCCCGATATAATTATCTTCCCTAAATAATTATGGTATTTTTTCGATTTTTATTTCCCTAGATATTCTTATCTTTATTTTTCTAGATCATTATCATATTTTAATTCCTATGCTAATGTTCAGCGAAGGGTGTGCTCACCAATTCCCGACTTTGAAAACGTGAAAATTATGTGAAGATTGATATTAAATCAATTGTTATTAAGATTGATCTAATGATTTTACGGTTGAGAATTTAAACATCTATATCTTGCTTATAAGCAAGCATTCATATATTGCTTATCAATAGCATTGCTTATAAGTAGATGTTCCTATTTTTGTTTTAATAGACATTCCTATTTTTGTTTACAAATAGATATCTCTATTTTCGTTATAATAGACATCTATGTTTTTGTCTATAAATAGATATCTCTTTTCGCCCTTATGATATGATTGTCAATTTTCGATCGAACAAATCACAGGCAAGTGGTCGCTGTAGATTAAATCTGGCATTTCGCAATCAAGCAATTTCAGAGCGTGCCGATTGTACAAAATGGCGTAATCAATGCGGTATTTCCACGAATTGTAATTCGTGCTAGGTAGATTCGTTTGTCTCGAGCGATAACTCCTCCAAGAATACTCCCTTTTGTCTGGATACAAATACCTGAATGTATCAACGTAGCCCAATGCTAAAATCTTTTTGAATGCTTCACGCTCGATCGGAAGAAATACGGATTTATTTTTGCATTCCTTCGGATTCGTCAGATCAATTTCATCGTTGGCGATGTTGAAATCTCCTACGCAGATCACAGAATATTTGTTCTTAAGGATTTCGAGATATTTCGTCAGAGCGTCTAGAAATTGCATTTTGAATTCTAGTCTAGAATTGCCATTGGGAATATATGCGTTGACTATGGCGAGTCCGCCAAAATACACGGTGATGACCCGCCCTTCTTGATCAAACCAAAAGTCTTTCAATCCATATTCGACCTTGTCTGGCTTGATTTTGGTGAGCACCATAGTCCCAGCATAACCTGGAATGCTACCGCAATTATAAAATTTGAAATATTTTTCTAATACCCCAAAATTTTCGTTCACATTTCCGTCTAGGAGAGAAATCTGTTCGCTATCCGAAAATATTGAGCGAGTGATATCTTCATTTGCCCTAATCTCTTGAAAACAAAATATGTCATAATCACTTTTCGCTATCCAGTCTATCAGTCCCAATCTATTTGCCGCACGTATACCATTGATATTATAACTAACAATTTTCATAAATTTCTCCTAAGTCAATTTTAATTTTGAACAAATTTGAAATGAAACTTCATATTATCCAAATACTGACATATTATCTGACATAACTTTAGACATATATATCAAAGATTTTTCCTAAACTAAAATGTATTAAATTTATATTTAGTTTCAAGATTAAATAAAATTCATCAAACTTATTTCCACAATCCGTGAAGATTGCAATATGATAAAACTGCAATAGGTTTTTCACCTTTGTCTAAAGTGAAATTTGCCATTGGCTGATCTAGTGGAGAAAGATTTTTGACATACACGCCTTTGTTCGTCTGTAAAATGATCATTGATATGTAATGCTCTTTTGTCATTGGGTGCAAAACTTCTCCAACTTGAACATTCAAGGTAGTACCATCCTGTTTGGCCACTGGTTTATGTTTTTCGCTCGTTGCATCTACCGTATTCGGAACAATTGCTGTCATCGGTTTGCCACAGCAAAACATAGGTACTCCCGAATCCACCAATTTCACGCTGATATTGCCACAGACGTCACATTTAAAAATTACTATTTCTTTTTCTTTCATATAATCTCCCCATTTTTATTATAATACAAAAAATATTATTTTCAAAATGAAAAGCACTACTTAATAAAATTTTATCAACGAATCAAAATCACAAGTTGATAAATCAAAATTAATAAAATTTAAAATCAATAAAACTATTATAATAAATTCACTTAAAAATTAAAATATTTCAAATCAAATTTAATACAGTGGAAATATTAATTATTAAAAATATTTCAATTAAATTCTAAAAAATATTAATTTTTAATTAATTTATTTTTATTTGCATAAATATTTTTAATTTATATTTATATAAATTAATTATTTTAAAAATGCTAGACAAAGTTAAGCTCCACTAGCAATTTTTTATATTAATTTTAAAATAATGAGAGTATAATTTTTACTAATTTTTTCACTTAATATAAATTATATTTATTTATATTTGAAAGTTAGATTAGTATAATAATTATACCTGTTAAAATCACAATTAAATATACAATTTTTCTTTTTAGATTCGGCTCTTTGAAAATCAATGCTCCGACGACAACTGATACAACTGTGCTTAATTGTTTCAAAATTGAGACGCCTGAAACTAAAACATTTGGATCGGTCAAAGCGGTGAACATAAATCTATCCCCTATGACTAAAACTGCACCACTAATATATATAAAAATATTTTTCCAATCTGCTTTTGTTATCGGAATACGCCTATCTTTAATCCCCACACAGAACAGCGCTAGCCAAGAAAATAACGAGACAAACAACATAAACCAAAACTGCATTTGTGAAGTTGTCACTTGATCCATAATAAACCGATCAAGAATGCCAGAGATTTCGGACAATACGCACGAAGCAACAAAATAAGTAATTGCTATAAGGCGTTTGTTATTGAATTTATTTTTGTTTTCAGAAATAGATGTTTGATTCGCGCTATTCGCCTGTTGTTTTACGATTTCACTTTCTAAAGCTATATCTTTAGTCAAATTGTTTGCAGATACATTTTCAATTTTAAAATTATTCAATAGTGTAGATTCTTGTTTAACTTTTTTCTTTTCAATCACTGCATCATAACGATTGAGTAAAATTAGCCCAACAAACACAATAATCACTCCAATATATCTCCACCAGCCATTTGCTTCGTGGAAAATTATTGTACTTGCAAAAAATCCAATTATAACTTTAATAGCGCTAATAGGTTGAAGGGAAGAAATCATATAAATTTTTAAGGCAATACCTTCAAATATCCAAGAAAGTGCTATTATTAGCGACTTTATTGCTATCAATCCCAATGCGTCAGCTGATGCATTCATTGCTTGACCAGTCGACCAGAGTAGTAATAAAAAACCAATGGTACTATACATAGAAATCACAAACAAAACATTTGATCGTTCACACGCTTTTTTCTTTAGTACCACAAAAAAACCTATAATGGTTGAATATATAACCATACAAGTTATCCACATATAAAAAATATTATAGCGAGTTTTGTATGAGATTGCAATTTTTTTGAACTAAATTAATCAAAATCTTAAAATGCAGTATGAAAATGCAAAAAAAAAGATTATTATATATTGTTTAATCTGACTATATTTTTTAAATTAATGAAAACTGATATTTTAAAAATAAATAATTTGAATTTTCACTTTCATTTTAAATTTATATAATCTAATTAAATCAAAAAAAAATATATAATAATCTAATAACAATCTAATTAAAATGTTCAAATTGAATCAACGCATACGAAAATTATTTTGAAACGGTCAATTCCAAACTTGCACCATCAAAATTAAAATATAGTCCGTCACTAGTGGTATATCCCGCTTGCGAATTTACCTTATTGCCAATAGAATATGTCGTCCATTCATACCCTGGTCCAATATTATATCCGTCGTCAGCAAAGCCTAAAAATGAAATTGAATAATTATGCCCAATGAAATAATTGAAACTGATTGTAACTTCATTGGTGGTCAATTCATCTTTTGAAAAACGGAATTTGCAAGTTGAACCCGTGACGATGGCTGTCTTTTCAATGCCTTCTATTGTATAGGTTAAATTAGAATAGTCAAATCCATAATATCTAGCCGAATCCATATCACTCAATTCAATTGAGAAGTATGGACTATCAGTTTTGACAGAGCGGACATCTAAAGTAAGCGACACAGTGTAATACAAATCAGAGTATTCAAAATCTTCTTCATCAACAACTTCAATTTTTTTGACTACTCTAGAAGATCCAGCACTAGAATTGTATGTATTTTTGATCTCTAGAATAATGTAGGTAGTTCCAACATTTATCATAGAACTATCAATGTAAATATTCCCTCCACTTTTATAACTGCCATCTCTAGTAATATAACTATGCTTGAGTGCTTCATTAGGAATCACGTTCTGATTGGTAGATTTGAGCATACGCACGGTGTCTGATGTGTTTTCGACAAATACTTCGGTGAAATCATAAGTTAAATACGCTCCCCAACCATCTCCAGGATAACTATCCTGTACTATTATTTGATTTGGTGAGATTGAATTGAATTCAATGAAATTGTCGAATAAAACTTCTTGATATTTTGAAGTGGTGACAACGATCGTTGCATCTTTATTTTTCATTGTAAAAGAATATGAATTGTTTGAAGATGAAAGTGCTTTATCGTATACTGAAACACTTTCTATATACGCATCGACCGAATTCAACATCACAGTGAAAGTCACAATTTCTCCGCTCTTGGCACTGTTTTTATCCAATGTAACTTCAACGTCTGTATTTTGTTGCACTGTAATTTTATATGTATCAAGTTTTTCATTATTTGACTTACCCTCTCCGCAAGCAACGAATGTAATACAAGCAAACAAAATAAAGATAAATAACAATATTTTTGATAAATTTCTTTTTAATAATATTTTCATATACACTCCTTTAGATTTGCTAGCATAATAGATATTATATATTATAATACTGCATAGTGATCAAGTTGTCAAATATAATAAGAGTTTCTTTCCTATCATATCTTGCCAGCAAATTATACATAGGAATCGTTGATTCACGATTCGTCTTTGAAATGTATTTTTAAAATATTTTGCTTAATTTTTTGATGTATAGCATTGAAAGTATATTATCGTTTCAGGTAAGTAAAATTTGTTTTTATTAATAATCATTTCAAATGAAATATATATAGTCTGATATTCACAATTATATTTTTTAGTAATTATATAAACTTAGAATCAAAATCTTTACTCAAAATTCAATTTAACTTCGATCTCAGATTTTTAAATATCTGTTCATTTCCTTTGAAACTCAGTGGGTTGATAGGTGAGGTGTGATATATAGGTATCACTAGTTTTTTGTTGCCTCCTATTTGGACTATAAACTCTTTTCCTACAATATCCTTTAGCCTTGCGACCTTGCGACCTAAGATGGCCTCTGATGGATACTGTCCCATTGGAAGAATGATATCAAAGTCTAGGTTTTCAAGTTGAGTGAACAAAATCGACCTACAATTTTTGATACATTCTCTCAGCCTCTTTCTATCCGATATAATACACTTGCAACATTCGGTGAAATTGACGTCCTCAATATTGATCCCGCAAATATTCAAAAGTTTGTTTAATATTTTTCCGCTCGCCTGTAATTTTCCGTCTGAATTAAAAAATGCGCGTCCGCTCACGATCCATCCATCCTTAGATGGAGATTCTCCTAATACCAAAATTCTGCTCTTGCCAATCTGTAAACTATTGCACTTTAGTTTTTCTAGTTTTCCACACAAATTGCAGTCGGCAATCTCTTTGTCAATCAATTCCATATATTCATTATAGCATAAAATAAGAAAAATGAAACAAAAATTCAATCAATAAATTTGATTGTTTTCATAACTCTCAAAATCGCGGAACAAAATATAATTAATGACGAAATTATCTAAACTTATTTGCGTCTTAATACTCAATCAATCTGCACCTCCTTATGTCTTATAAAACATATTTCCTAATAAAATTCAAGAGGTAGAGCAAACAATGAAAATTCTACATACATATTAGATCAAATTAGATAAGATTCAAATTAACATTGTCCACTTTCATTGCCATATTATATATCAATTAAACCAACTAGGGCTTTTGATTTTTTATATAAAAATTTGTAGTGGACATATCTTTATCTTGTTTTTTAGAATTGAATTTATCAAAAAAACTTTATACATCTATCTTATGATGACAGAGTCAAAATATTGCTCTTGAAATTCGGTCAGGGCTCTGATTTGGTCATCTGAATAATTTCTACCCTTTTTCATTACTACCAATTTGTCGTCATCGTCATTTGTCCTGTGGATGATCGCCACGACCTCGCCTCGAAATTCCTCCAATGGACTATGTTCGCCTAAGACATAAGCGTCCAACTCCTCTCCATCTCCAGAAATAGTATTTGGAATGTATCCATAATTCACTGGATAAATAAAATTGTGCTTTGGATGGCGAGATCCCAACGGTCTATCCATTTTCACTGTCACCATTTTCCCTATTAAACTCAAATTCTTTTCATCCATAACTCCCTCCTATAATTTAATCATCGTTTTTCGAATACTATTCTATATTATATCAACAACCACACCATTCGCTACAAGTTTCGATCCTTCAAATGATTCAAATTTGCTGTCTTTATTTAATTCGTCGAGTGTATCTTCTGATAAGGTTTTTAATTCAGCCTACGTCATATTCAAGTCAATAAACTTTTTGTTTGTGATGATGGCAGTAAACAAAGGATCAGATGGTGTCAAATTTATTATTTTCAATGACTGTAATAGGATAACATTTTTCGTTTATACTAGGTATGTTTCGTATCCCTCCGTCTTTATCCTATCCATAAAATTTCTGCAATAAAAGTCATTTTTTTTCATCATACTTTTTGATATCATTACTCTTGCCAAAACGTCTGCATCATTTTTGAATTTTATTCTCAACATATCTTCCTTATCTCAACACACCAAAAATATTAGTACCAAAAGTTTTGTTTGCGGATCTTTAATGAATTTATACAAACCACTACTTTTCCATAAAATTTACTTTTTTACCCGTTTTCGTTGCATATTCAATTTCTGATTTTGTACTTGTTCCAATATAACCATTTTTATTTATAACAAAAATTTCATCAGCCATATCGATTTTTCGTTTATGCATATCATCAAGCATTTCTTTTGTATTCTCAGTCCAAACCTCGTCATCCCCAGAATGACCAAATAGCCCAACAGAAATGACAATATTACCTTCAAGAGTAAGTCTTTTTTGTTCTCTTAAAAAATCGTCTTTGAATTTAGTGCTACCACAAAGAGTGATCACTTTATATTTTCCAACCATATCTTACCTCCAATTATATTTTATCACAACTAAAAGATAATGCCAACTAAAAATATAAACCCTCGTCATCTTCAGAGACTGCATTGTTCACTAATGGCGGGAACCGTTTCACCCCAACTGAACATTTTTAGCATTAAAAACAAATTCTTTTACAAGTCTTTCATTTTTTATTCCGTTTAATTTACAACCAGAGTTAACATCGACTCCGCCAGGTTTTGCCGCTTTAATCGCACTAGCAACATTTTTTGGAGTTAATCCACCAGCTATAAAGGTTGGTTTGTTTAATTTTTCAATCAATTCGCGGTCAATATTCCAATCGTGAATTAAACCCGTTCCTCCTACTTGATTAGTTTCGAGATTAAAACTATCTAAAAGATAATAATCGGCATATTTCATAGTTTTATAATTAGTACAGATCTGTCCCTTTTGGGAAATATGAATAAGACGAATAAGTTTGATATTTGGTAAAGCTTTTACGATTTTTTCTACTTCACTCTCGTCTATATTTGAGTGAAGTTGTATAACATCGTTACCAATGAATTGGGACAATTCAATAATCTTATCACTATTTATTAGGTGTGTAACCAGAACCGTTTTTATTTTTCTTTTTGAAAAATTCACCATTTCTTTGGCTGTATATTTATCTATAAAATCTGTGCTATCGTGTTTTTGACCTACCAATATTCCCAAAAAATCAGCCCCTGCGTCTATACACATCTTAGCATCATTTATATTTTTATTTGCACATATTTTTACTAACATATTATACCCCTCATATTTAAAACCCCAACTAAACTAGGGCGCTTAGTTGGGTACATAATGGCGGAGAGTGGCGGATTCGAACCGCCGGAGGCTTTCACCTCATCGCTTTTCGAGAGCGACACATTAGACCACTCTGACAACTCTCCATTGTGCGAATTTATACATTAGACTAATTTTATCATATAGGATTGTTTGATAAATACTAGATTATTTCATTATGTTTTACCGAGCATAAATATTTTTCAATTTATATTTTGATTAGATTCGTTCCATAAAATTTTTTCCCTCAAAACATTAAAACAAACAATTTTCAATTTTATAAATTTATCTATCTATGTATAAATAAAATGATCGACATTGCTATTATAATCTAATTGAAAAAAATAATCAATAGAAAATCAAAAAAAGTTATCCACAATTAAATTTTGAAATGTGGATAACTTTTAATTTATATTATATATAAATTAAACATAAGTTCGAAAGGTCCATTGTGGATAAATCGGATATTTCTCGTACACCTTTTTATGCCTTATTTTACGAATTTAATAATATTGATTTGATCTTTACTATCCAATATTTTTACCTATCATTGAAATAAAAATTCATAGATTTTAATAGCATTAGAATATAAAGAGAGTAAACCAAAACTTAAAATTTCTATTCTTTATAAAAACTCGTACTACTAAAATTTCTTTTTATATCTATTCAATGCATACACTTTTCTCTATACCAGAAAAAATATTCAAATCCCTAAAATTTCTTATTAACCACTCAGTACGCGCACTCTAGTAAAATAGGTCTAAAATATAAACCCCTATCTCGCAAACTAAAATCTAAACATAAACGCCAATTTAGCGAGCAAAAACATTTTAAAACCCCAAGCAATATACAAAAGGAATTAATTTAACGATATAGAAAAGTAACTATCTCGCGTCCACCGTTTGACAATATAGAAAAGGGATTATCTTGCTTTCACTGGAAGTATTAAGAACAAGAAATCGTCACCTTCAGACGGAGTGATGACGCACGGCTGAATTTGGCTATTGAAATTCATCTTCACATAAGGATTGTCAATGACACGCAAACAGTCGCTAAAATATTTCGAATTGAACGAAATGTTTAGATCATTACCCTTCACTCCTACCGTGATATTTTCGCGCGTGTTGCCGAGTTCGCTATTCGAAGTGAGCATCAGATTTTTTTCTTTTATATCAAATTTGACGAGATTATTCTTGTCCATACGCGAGAGAACGCTCGCTCTATCTATAGCATCCTCTAGTTGCTCCTTATTGATCGTCACAACAGTAGAAAAATCTTTCGGCACAATCTGGCGGTAGTTGATAAATTGCCCATCAATCAAGCGGTTGACAACAATTGTATCTCCAAGGTCAACCATAATATTATTTGAATGAACGTAGACTTTGACATTGTCATCCCCGTTCATCATCTTTACAATTTCGTTCAGATTCCTACCTGGTACAATGATTTTGAAATCAGTGGTGGACATAACTAGACTTTTGTTCGAAATACTCAGTCTACAGCCATCAACTGCCACCGCTTTGATTGTATTCTGATTGGTCTCTAATAATATACCCTTCAAAATAGGTCTGCTGTCGTCCTGCGCTACAGCATAGAAAACATTGTTTATTAGTGATTTGAAATCTTCCTTAGTAATTTCGAAGAAATTATCTTTGTTCACTTCTTTGATAGCAGGAAATTCACTAATTTCCATACACTGAATACATCCTTCACTGTCAGTATATGAAATCTTCAACTGATTTTTCTCATTTAGTTCACATTCAATCTGCTCATTGGTAAGTTTCTTTATGTATTCGCCGAAAAGTCTACCCGGTACTACAGTCTCTCCACACGAATCAACCTCTGCTCGAATCCTTTTTTCAACACTCATTTCAAGGTCAGTAGCAGTAAGAATAAGTAGATCGTCCTCACACACCATCTTAATTCCTTCAAGAATTTGAGAAGTGGTCTTTGAACTAATCGCTTTCGATACTGTACTAATCGCCTCACTCAACTCCAACCCGTCACATCTAAATCTCATATCTACTCCTCATTTAGCGTTCACCCCTGAAAATAACTTTTGTTTGACTTCAAATGCAGATGCATTAAATCCGTTTCATTAAGAATAATTCCTGACGCACCACCTTAATGATACAGCATAATATTAGCAAACGATCCTAAATATGTCAAATAATTTTTCAAACTTTTGTCGAAATTTTTTTGACCTAATTAAATCAAAGAAAAATACTATAAAATAGTATTTCAGGCGCATTATGCACGCACGCGTACGCGTGGTTTTTTTATTAATTTTTTTTTGTTTTTTGATAGTGATTTTTTTATTAGTGACTGTGGAATTGTGGACAACTTTTATATTTACTATATTTAGTGGTGTCTTTGTCAAATTTCGACAAAATCCACACTATTTTTATCCACAATGAATGTACAAAACTATGTGCAAAACATAGTGGATAACTATATAGCAGTGGTGGACAAGTAAAAAAAAGTCTAAAATTTTCACAGATTTAAAATTAGAATTCTTCGTATTTTTCACAAATTCAAGATTTCAAACATTTTTTGAACGCATTAATAGAGATTATCGAAATTATAAAAATTTAATTTTGTTTTGCTAATTGACTTAACAATAATTTTATTATATAATAATAGCAATGTAGGAGTGAAATATGTTTTTACTTGATCAATGGAAGAAAGTGTTGAATAAGTTGGAAAATGAAGTCACAGCCGTCACATTCGATTTGTGGATCAACACTTTAACCCCAATTCAATATGCAAATGATGAATTAATCATAAAAGCGCCTAGCATTACGGCGAAAAATCAAGTCAATCAGCCCGCGATATACGAAAAGATCACAAAATGTGTTCGTCAGGAATTCACACCATACACGTTTGTCCGCATTACAGACAATCAAGAGTATGAAGAATCAATTAGGAAGCAGGATGAAGAGTTGGAACGAATGATGAGCGAAAAAGATTCTAGCAATTTCAAGTCAAAGTTCAATCAAAAGTATACATTCGAAAATTTTGTGGTAGGAAAATCCAATCAAGTGGTGTGTGCAGCGATGCAAAGCGTTGCCGAGCATCCTAGTGAAAAATTCAATCCTCTGTTTATATACGGTGGCGTTGGACTAGGGAAAACTCACCTACTCCACGCTGTAGGAAATTATTTGAACAAGCATAGGCCAGATTTAAACGTGCTATATGTCACTTGTGAAAAGTTTACAAATGATTATGTAGATTCTATCCGTAGCGGAAAAGACAAATCAAATCTCGATTTTAGAGATAAGTATCGTAGCGTAGACGTGTTGATGATTGATGATATTCAATTTATCAGCAACAAGATGGGGATTCAAGAAGAATTCTTCCATACATTCAATGATTTATATCAAAACAATAAACAAATTATAATTGCTTCTGACCGTTCACCAAAAGAGATGAGTTCGCTAGAAGAAAGATTACGTAGTAGATTCAGCAGTGGACTTATTCAAGACATTCAAGAGCCTGATTATGAAACCAAAGTGGCAATTATCAAGAAAAAATGTAGTCAAGAGGGATATTTAGTAGATGAGGAAGTAGTTGACTTCATAGCACAAAAAACAGGTACAAATATTCGCGAGATGGAAGGAATTTTATCAAAAGTGGTATTTTATTCAAGTTTGCTAGGAAAATCACACGCGAGTATGGAGGACGCCCACGAGGCACTCAAAGATTATGGCGAGGCAGAAAAAACCAATCTTGATGCAGAGAAAATTTTGAATACCGTATGTGATTTCTTCAAAGTCTCGAAAGAGGATCTCATCGGAAAGAAAAAAAATAAAGAGATTGTAGAACCAAGACAACTGTGTATATATTTAATAAACGATATGCTCAGCATTCCACTCACTGCAATCGGTGCAATATTTGGAGGAAGAGACCATACGACCATTATGCACGCTAGAGACAAAATCAGCAATCAGGTGAAAATCAATCCTCATATTAGGACTTTGGTAAATGATATAAAATCTCAACTACTGAAATATTAATACATAAAATTTTTAAAATTCACTGAAAATGCAGTGGATTTTTTATTATTTTCATCATTTTTTATGCTTTTTAATAAATTTTTGATGAAATAAAAAATAAAATCATCATTTTTAATGAAAATATTACGTCAGCAATTAAAAATTTAGATACGAATTTTTCAAAATTGAGATATGAAAATATTTAAGCAAAGTTTATGCATTGCAAATTGAAAATAATATAAAAATATATTTTAAAAATTTTACATATATCCCACGCAATTTTTTTCTAGAAAGAACATTAATTCAAAGTATAGTGATATTTTTAATCTTTACAATTTTTAGAAAAAAATATTAATTTTTTTATATAAACAATCATATATACTCTCTGTTTGATTATGAAGTGAGTGCTACGGTATTCAATCAATAGTGGGTATATAAAATTTATTTTTTAATACATATTGATAAAAAATTTGAAATAAAACTTACGTTTTTACATAACGGGTAAACTTAAGTTGGGCAATACGAAATCGCATACACTTGTATGAATACATTTTTATATCAGATTTATTTTAATTTTTATAATATATTCGTGAGATTATTATTTTTTATAATTATAATTTTTTCAGTAGCGGACTTCGAAAGAATCTCCATACAAATTATTTATACTAGTTTGTTTTAATTTTATAATGTGTTTACACTTCAATTTATCTATCATTATTTTTTCTACAGACCTCAAACGAATTTTCACTATCTATTTATTTTAGTTTATTTTAGTTTTCATAATGAGACCAATACATTATTTATTATTATCCATTATTATTCATTGTGAAACTTCAAACATATCTATGAAACTTTTTTTCATAAAAAACGAAATCTATATCTTCGTTCCGTTTTCAATTCTTATAGTGTTGTATTGAATATTTGTATCTGGGATTTTGGTGCAAGTGATGAGAGTTTGATATTTGCTCACCAATTCGATCAACTTGTCTTGCCTAGTCAGATCAAGTTCAGACAAGACATCGTCTAGCAAAAGCACGGGATACTCTCCTATCTCTTGTTTGATGACTTCCATTAGAGAAAGTTTCACCACCAACGCGACAGTGCGCTGTTGACCTTGAGAGGCAAAAAATTTGCAATCATTATCATCAATTTTGAAAACAATATCGTCTCGATGAGGACCAATGCAAGTATAACCCAATTCAATTTCTTTCAATACAATTTTATCAAATTTTTGATACAGGTCATCTTTTATTGACAATCCTGACTGATTTTCATAACTATAAAAAATATCCAAATTTTCGCCATCGGTTATGAATTTGTGCAGATTTATTGCAAATTTTTTCAATTTTTCAATAAAAATCAATCTTTTTTTAATAATTTTTTCCGCACATTCAATCAATTGAGGTGTAAACAGTTTCAATTCTTCAAGTTTTGTTTGCTCGCTATTTTCACTTTTCAATATCGAATTTCGCTGTTTCAAAATCTTGTTGTACCTCATTAGATTGTATAGATATGTCCTGTCGAATTGAGAAATAGAGATATCTAAAAAATTTCTTCTATCTTCTGGCACCTCTTTGATCAATTTCAATTCGTCTGGGCTAAAATATACTATGGAGAGTATTCCCACGAATTCGGTCAGTTTCAAAATGTTGAGATTGTTCACCTTGATAGATTTCTTGTTCGTCTTGTCTAGGTAGATCCTAATGTTTTTATTCCCCGCAAGAGTGGAAAAATCCAATTCAATTTTGGCTTGACTTTCATCAAACTTTATGATTTGCCTTTCGCGACAATTCTTTGGACTCTTTCCTACGCTTGATAGATATATGCTCTCCAAAAGATTTGTTTTCCCCTGTGCATTTTTCCCCACTATGAAATTGACGCCGTCAGTAAAATCAATTGTTGAATTTTTGTAGTTTCTATAGTTGTTGAGTTTTATCTGATTTATTTTCATTTTTTCAATTATATTATTAAAAATTTTTCTTGTCAACGCTAAAGTTAGCAAATTTTTTCATTTTACTCGAAAGTTTATAAAAATTTTTGAATTTTTGTTGATAATCAAAATTTATTTTTACCCTTTATTTGCTTTATGAAATTTAAAATCGCGTGAGAATGACCTTATTCAAAAATGTAACTGCCTTATGTCTCGAATCTTCACTATTATAATTATTATTATATATATATTATTATATTATATAAGGATATTAAAGAATATATATAGTTAATATTATATATAGATACAACATATCAGACAAGAAGATTTAGATAAGATATAGTATAACATATCTTATGAGGAAATTTAAACAATATAAATATCAGCATATTTTTTGCAAACTCGCATTTGTCCTTCAATGCTTTGCTCAGTATGTAAAATATATTATATAAGGATATAAAAGTATATTTATATAGTCAACATATTATATGATAATATCAAGATTTAGTCATATAATAGTACCATTTTAGATAAGACAAATATAAATTATATATAATTGCTGTCTGAATTGATAAATAACAATACAGGGATAAAAATCGTAAAGTAATCGTATAGTCGTGTTGATAGCGTTTAGTGGTGTAGTCTTCAGAATAAGAAATATCCGCATTATGAAATTGATGCAAATTTTATTTGTTTGATAAAGATGTAAATTATATTTGCTCAAAAAATAATTAGAATATCATAGTCTTTGAAGTGAATAAGAAAAAATTGTAACATTCATCTAAAAAAGTCAAGACAAATCGACACAATAAGAAATTGTACTGCAAGTGCAATTTTCATATTGACAAAGAAAATTTTTCGTGATAGAATCCGAAAAAGAAATAAAAGGAGCAAGTATGAAATTTTCAGAATTTAAAAATTTGTGCAATGAAATCATAGAATTGAATATAGACATTCAAGAGATTGAAAAAGAAGAATACAACAATCTTCCAGTGAGACAAAGGATGAATTACAACATTAGTTCCACTCTAAACAAAATTGAAAACCTGCAAAATGTGGATGAAGAATATTTTTCTAAAGAAGCGAATGAAATTATAAATGAAAAGAGAAAAGAAATTAGAAACATCAAAGACTATTTATCAAAAACTTTTGGTGATTGGACGAGATTCTTTTGGATTGATGTAAAATTGTTTGAAGAAAGGCTAAATACTTTTTTGAAAAATGCTCAATTAGAACCTAGATTCACAGTCGAACTTGATAAAGAGCAAGAACAAAATTTCATCACAGGAGAGACGGTGACGAAAGGACAACTCAAAATTGAATCTACAAATGGAAACAGATATATCATAGATGTTGATGGAATCAATTATGATTTTTCTGATATTCAGAATTTGATTGTGAAAGCGGTGAGAAGAAATCAAAAGATAGACGGATATGTCAAACTTTCTCCAAATATGCTCATATCAACTCAATGGCAAGAGTTTGAATCTTTGTTTCTACCTGACACTATTAGAAAGATATATTGGAATACGGTGAGAGAATCTATCAAAAGATTAGATATGACTAGACAAGATCTTTTGAATATTGAAGTGGAAAACAATGAAATGAAAATTGAGAAATTGAAGATGCTGATTGCTGAACTGAAAAATAATAGTAGACAATGTATTGACAAATCAAATGTTATAAAAAATAATCCAGAAATAATAATTAATGAATAAAACAATAATAATTTAATATAATATAAAAATAAAATTGAATTATTAATAGAAATAAATATTAATAAAAAATTAAAAATAAGCAAAAAAAACAATTAAAAATATAAAAATTTAGCAAAAAAACTAATAAATATAAAATATTTATCAAAAAAATTTAATTAAAAGTTGTAGTTTGAGTGAAAAATAAATATTTAAAAATTGCTATTATGAGATAGATATATACTTGGCTTCATATTAATAGCAATTTTTTAATGCCGATAAAATAAGTGGGTAGGAAAATAAATGGAGATAAATCAAACATTATTTGAAAATAAAAAAAATATTCTTATCAGTAAAGTTTGATTAAAAATATTGAGAAAAAAATTATAGATATTATAAAAAAATATTTAATCAGATATTTTGAGATTAAATAAATTTTTAATTTATAGACAAATTGACAAGAATGAAAATTAATAAATCAAAATGTAAAATTATAAAATAATTATTTCCTAATAATTATAATTTTATTTGATAGGTTGAATTTTGGGAAGATTTTTTGCACGAGGATAGGATTTTGAAGTAGGCTTGATTTTTTCGATCACAATGATATTTCTTTCACCTTTGTTTTCAGGTAGATTAAAAGAAATAGTTTTTAAATATTTTCCACCTAAAAGTTCGATAGCTCTTTTTGCTTCACTTAATTCTTCAAGATAATTTGAACCTTTGTATGCTAAAACTAATCCTCCGATTTTCACATAAGGCAAAAGATATTCTAGCAAAGTATTTAATCTAGCGACAGCACGAGCAAGGGCGATATCAAATTTTTCGCGATTGTTTTTTATATAATCTTCTGCGCGTGCGTGAACATTTGTAGATTCAATGTTTAGTTCGCTACAAATTTGATTTAAAAAATTGATACGCTTATTCAGAGAATCTAACATTGTTAACTTTATATCAGGACGAACAATTTTGATTGGTAGACTAGGAAATCCTGCGCCTGCACCGATATCAATTACATTAGAATTTTCTTTTATTTCTTCAATAGACAAAATACTATCAAGAAAATGTTTAATAAAAACATCTTCTTTGTCCGTAATTGCAGTCAAATTGACTTTTTCGTTGAAAGAAATTAGTGAATTATAATATTTTTCAAATTCACTTAGATGTTCATTAATTAAATTATAATATTTTTCAATTTTTTCCATAAATTTTATTTTTTTCATTAACTTTTATTAATTTTTAATATTAATTTTTATTTTTTTATATATTAAATTGAAATTTCATTATTATGTTCGTTTAAATTTATGTAATCATTAATACAATTCATAAAATCTTCATTTATTAAAAACTCAGAAGCTGAGTTAATATTTAATTTGTCAGTATTTGATAAATAAGAAATAAATTTATCAAGCATTTCTTTTTTATTTTTAGGATTTGTCAAATATTTATCGAACCAAACTGATGATACAATTTCTCCTACTACGTATCTATACATATATTTACTGTACTTTCCACTTTTTTCATCTCTTTCTGACATGATTTTCAGTCTATTTATAATATTTTTAAAATTAGATGAATGTTCGTTATGTTTATTTTGAATAAATTTTAAAACACTTTCATAAGTTATAGGACAAGGTAAATTAGATATAATTTCATTTTCTTCAAAAATTAAATTTAAATTATTATTAAGAGAAATTTTTCTGCTTAAAAAATATGTGTCATAGTTTTCTTGTGAGATGATTTTTTTATCTAACAAATATTGTACAAATAAATTTTCAACAATATGACTTTCAATTTCTCCTATGCAATCAATATCAAAGTCAGATTTATGTTTGCAAAACTCATTGAATTTGGCTATTAATTTATTTTTTTCTTGATTACTTAAATCTTTTGAATTAATTGCTTTTGTTTGAGCTATTGTTTCAGTATGATGTGCGCTGATAGCATGAGATAATTCATGAACAAGAGTAATCATACCTTCTAGTGAACCATCTAAACCTACTACAAAATTTAATTTAGTAGCAAAACCTGAATGTCCCACAGAACTATGAACTGATTTACCCAATTGAAGGACTACATTATAATCAGGATTTTTATTGTCGATAATAGAATCTATGGTTTCTGAAATAGAAGGAAAATAAGTTTTATAAAATTCTTTAACTATATTGATTTGTTCAGGATAAGATTTGTCAAATTTTATATTTTTTAATTTTTCAATTTCTAATAGACTTTGAATTATTTTTAAATTATCCATAATTGATTTTCCATCAATCTTATGATTAATAAAAGAATTAAAACCATGGACATCTACTATTGCACAATTTTTGTCTAGATTTTTCACATATAAATTAGCTGTTTTTTCATCTAAATTAATTCCATTAATTTTTATCATTTATAAATTTCTCCTAAATTTTTATTTGATAATTCCTTTCAATTTCAAGTAAACCAAAAGAACATTGATATCGCTAGGGCTCACTCCATCTATTCGCTTGGCTTGACCGAGAGTGGAGGGTTTGAATTTGTTTAGTTTTTGTCGTGCCTCAATTCGTAGCCCGTTGATCGTGGAGTAGTCTATATCTGGCAGAGCGAGATTTTCAGTGTGTTGATTTTTTTCAATGTATTCTAATTCTTTTTTGATATATCCCTCATATTTAATTTCAGTATTGACATAGTCTAGGACATTCTTTGGTATATCTGAAAAGAGATTAAAATGCGAGGCAATATCAAATATTGTAATATTGTTTCGTTTGATACACTCTTTCAGTGTTAATCCTGATTTTGGAATACTCTCTCCTTTTTCAGTAAATAGTGGTGTGAGTTTTTCAGGATTGCACATTGTATTTAGTGTAGTGTTCACTTCTTCGATTTGTTTTAATTTTTTCTTGAAAATTCTATATCTTTTGTCATCGACAAGTCCAATTTTTCTACCCAACTCAGTTAGACGAATGTCACAATTGTCTTGGCGTAATATCAAACGATATTCTGCTCTGCTAGTCATCATTCGATAAGGTTCAATTATATCTTTTGTGACTAAATCGTCAATCAAAACTCCAATGTATGCCTGATCGCGTCCTAGCACAAATGGCGAGAGATTATCTATATAACGTTCTGCATTAATCCCAGCCATTATTCCCTGTGCAGCCGCTTCTTCATATCCGCTGGTCCCATTTACTTGTCCAGCGAAAAATAGACCTGAAATTTTCTTTGACTCTAGATTATTTTTTAGTTCAGTAGCGTTGATGCAATCGTATTCAATGGCGTAGGCAAAACGCATTATTTTCACCCGCTCAAAGCCTGGTATCAATGAATACATCTTGCGCTGAACATCGGTAGGCATACTGCTTGATATTCCTTGCACGTATACTTCGTCAGAATTTTCACTCTCTGGCTCTAGGAAAAGTTGATGGCGCTCTTTGTCACTGAATCGCATAATTTTATCCTCAATGCTAGGGCAGTATCGAGGACCAATTCCATTGATTTTGCCAGAATATAGCGGAGCACGCGATATGTTTTCGCGAATGCAGTCGTGCATTGCTGGTGATGTATATCCGAGATAACAAACTTTTTTGTTTCTCACTTTTTTGCTGATTGGAGAAAATGAAATATTTAAGTCGTCACCTGGCTGAATTTCAAATTTCAAATAATCAATAGATTTTCCGTCCACACGGGCAGGGGTTCCTGTCTTGAAACGTCTGATTTCAATGCCAAGATCCATAAGAGATTTGGTAAGCATTGTGCTAGGTTCATAACCATTGGGACCGGTGTATTTGGTAAAATCTCCAATTATTATTCTACTATTAAGGTAAACACCTGTGCAAACAACAACTGCCTTGCAGGAAAAGTATTCATTCATACTTGTCTTGACGCCGATAACCTTTCCATTGTCGACCAAGATTTCAGCCACCTCACATTGCAATATATCTAAATTCTTTTGTCTTTCGATAGTATGTTTCATTTCATTGTGATAGACAACTTTATCCACCTGTGCACGCAATGACTGCACCGCTGGACCTTTGCCCGAATTGAGCATTCTGAGTTGGAGCATTGACTTGTCGGCATTGACGCCTATCTCCCCACCCAACGCATCAACTTCTGCTGCGAGTTGACCTTTCGCAGTCCCACCAATGCTAGGATTGCACGCAAGAAAAGCGATGCTATCAAGGTTCATTGTGGTGAGCAAAGTACGCTTGCCTAGTCGTGCCAAAGCAAGACACGCCTCACTCCCAGCGTGTCCACTGCCTATTACTATAGCATCATAATCTTGTACGAAATTCATATTAATTTATTATAGCACATTTTGATATGATTTCAATAGTATTGCAAAACTTTTTTGTGTTTCATAATTTTTCAATAAATTATCAATTTTATAAAATATTATCAAAAATCTCTAAAAGATATAATGATTATATTATAAATGTAAAATTTTTAATTTTTCAAAATATAATTTTCACGTTTCAAAATTCATAAGTGATTATATTTAAAATTTAGTGATTCCTAAAAAATATTTATTTTACAAAAACAATCTAAGATTTATCCATTATGGACATAAAATACAGTCTATTTCCCTAAACAAAACTTTGAAAATATTTTGTCTATTATCGTTTCATTATTTGTATCCCCAGTCACTTCCCCTAGTGAGATCCAAGCGGATTTGATTTCGCTTGATATAATATCCATACTGGTGAAGTTGAATTCTGATATGGCGTTATTTATATACTTTTTCGCTTGTTTCACGGCGGTTATGTGGCGAGTGTTGGTCAAATACAATTTGTTCGAATTGATTTTTGTTGAAATCGTTTTATCAAATATCAATTGTTTCAAACTATCTATGTTCTCATTTTTTTTGGCACTGACAAAAATACTATCATCTTGAATTTGATTTTTCATTTTTTCTTGATCGATTATGTCAGATTTGTTGAAAACATTGATATACGTTTGATCGGTAGAAATATTGCACATATTCGAGTCGTCTGAAATTTTTAGCACAATATCCGCTTCTCTCAAAATTTGTTTGGCACGTTCTATTCCAATTTTCTCCACTTCGTCCTCGCTCTCGTGAATGCCTGCAGTGTCATATAGACGGAATATAATGCCATTGTATTCATATTCGCCCTCTATCACATCACGCGTCGTGCCAGCAATAGAAGTGACGATGGATTTGTTTGATTTCGTGAGTGCGTTGAGTAGACTTGATTTGCCCACGTTCGGCGCTCCGATCAGTGCAACACTCACACCATTTTTTATCTTTATGCCAGTCTTGCTATCCGCGATTAATGAAGATAAGTTCGTTTCAATATCTTTCAGTTTATATAAAATATCGCTCGTCTCATTTTCGGTATATTCATATTCAGGATAGTCAAGTTTTGCCTCAATTTCTGCAAGAATGTCTGTCAATCGGTTTTGGTAATCCAGGATAGTTTTTTTCAGTTCTCCCTGCATAAGTGCACTGCCATTTTTCGCTTGCATCTCGCTTTCCGCATTGATTAGATCCATAATTCCTTCCGCTTGATCAAGAGAGAGTTTTCCGTTGATGAATGCGCGTTTGCTGAATTCTCCTGGAGTCGCTAGAGTGCAACCGAGCGAGATCAATTCATCAATGATTTTTTCGGCAACAAAATATCCTCCGTGCGATTGAATCTCAATGACGTCCTCACCCGTATAACTATGCGGATGATGAAAAAATACTACAAGGCTTATGTCCTCGAGACCCGAAAAATACACTTTTTTTAGATACATTTTGCGTGGCTCAAAATCTAAATCTTCACGGATGATTTTCTGCAAAATTTCCTTCGCTCTCTCGCCACTCACTCGGATAACAGCCACTCCGCTGTTTCCCGCAGGTGTTGCCAGCGCTACAATAGTCTTTTCCATACGCATATTATATCACCTATTGCCAATTTTAGCAAGGAGAAGAAATCAGATTTTTTAGGTCAGCAGACAAACGAAATATTTTTTTGCCAGCAACTCTTGTTTGATAAATTTGGAACAACACCGCACATTACAAATTGAGTTTGGAAATAAACAAACGCGACAAAAGAAAAAAAAAGAATCGAAAAACGAAAATTATGGTGCTGTAAAAGTACAGGAGTTTAATATAACACTATTTTGGCGGGAAGATTTTGCTCTTTTTATATGGCAATCTTAGAGTTTTTACTTGTTCGTATACCTTTTCTGTCTCTGATTTGATAAAGTCTGAATCAATCCCCGACCTTTGCATTTCGTCTAAAATGATTTTGGACACTAGTATATAATCGTTTTTGTGCTTGGTGTTTAATTTTTTCCAATTGATATTTTTGAAATATTTAATTATATCTTTGTTGTATTTTAATTCGCCGTTTAGCATCATAGTGGCAAGTATTGGATAGCCAATGGTCGCTTTCCAAAAGGACATATTGTCGTTAGAAACATAAGTATCTTCCATCTTTGTGATGGTATATGTTTTCGTATAATCGGACGAAACAGATCGAATATCATTTCCGTCAATATGTACTCTATCATCAGCAATTGCACTGTACGCTTCATAAATTTTTTCGATTATAGGAATTTTGTAGTAAGACATATAATCTCCTTTCAATAAAGATATCATAAACGTTCTAGAAAGTAAAGTAGATATGTGTCACGACAATTAAATATTAAAAAGTTTTAATTGATTCATAATTTGTGTAATAATCTATTATAGATAAAAATAATTTTCTTATATCTACCTCAACTTTTCTTTCTTCTTTTTTCTTTCCTATTTTTGTCTTGGTGCTCCCGTCAGGATTCGAACCCGAACTAATGGTTCCGAAGGGGCGACCTGAAAATGCCAAGAGTTCGACTTTTCGTATCATATTTTACCATAAAATATCATATTAAAAATCTCTCAATCCTTTTATTTATCGGTATTTTATCCAATTCATCTCATCAAACAATACTATACAATACAAACACGAAAAAATACAACACAAAACATCCCATTTGCAAAAATCTTGCATTTTTCTTGCAAAAATTTGTAGCAGTGGATTTATAATACAAACTTTGCTAATTTGTCATA
>CALWPK010000014.1 GCA_944383415.1 uncultured Clostridia bacterium
TACGAGAGGACCGGAGTGGACGTACCTATTGTGCACCTGTTGTCGTGCCAACGGCATAGCAGGGTAGCGAAGTACGGGCGTGATAAACGCTGAAAGCATATAAGCGTGAAACATTCCTCA
Source organism: uncultured Clostridia bacterium (assembly GCA_944383415.1). Lineage (GTDB taxonomy): Bacteria > Bacillota > Clostridia > Christensenellales > UBA1242 > Onthoplasma. The sequence continues at coordinate 121 of CALWPK010000014.1, forward strand.
AGATTAGATATCCCATAACACAAGTTAGTAAGACCCCTTTAAGACTAAGAGGTAGATAGGTCAGGAGTGTAAGTGTAGTAATATATTGAGCGGACTGATACTAATAGGTCGAGGGCTTGATCACCTTCCTTTTGAGAAATGATTTTTGACTAAATTACGGTATTTATATTTACATCGTTGTCTTCTTATTTCATTATTTAATAATCATATTATGATAAAAGGAAAAGAAGTAATGAAGGACATTGACTAAAAAGGCTATAATTGCATAGCAATTTGCCCAAAAGTCAAATGTCCGAAGTATGCAGTTGTCATTGTTCTAAATCAATGAAAATTGATGTTCAATGAGCAATGATGGTGATTATAGCTAAGAGGTTCCACTTGTTCCCATTCCGAACACAAAAGTTAAGCTCTTACACGTCGACGATATTTGGTTGGAGACGACCCGAGAAAATAGATCGTTGCCATCAACCTGCGTCGCAATTAGCCCTTGTGCTAGTTGCGATTTTTTTTTGTAAAATCGCAAAAATAGCATTAGCGTGCTATTGCGACACTATATGAGGGGGAAAGACAGTTTTCCCCCTCATTACTCCCCTTTGAAATAGGATAAACTTTTTATCGTTTTAATCAAAAGCCACATATTAAAATGTGGCTTTTTTCATTTATGGGCGATTGCCCGTTATCTATGAAGGAACACCTTGCAAAGGTTTTCCTTCATTACTTCTTTTCCAACAATAGGTATTTATTTTAAATATTTTTCTTTAATGGTTAATTTTGATATGATAACTATATAAATTAATTATTTTATATTTTTATGTTTGATATAGGTTCTTTTTTTGTATGTTCGTCGAACAACCAAATGTAAAGGGGTCCCCACAAAATTTAGTTTTGTGGGGAAAAGGAACGACCGAGTGATAGACGAAAATTGCGAGGTAGTGCGAGCAATTAAGTAAATACGAGAGTCGTGACGCGGAGACGACCCGAGAAAATAGATCGTTGCCATCAACATTACTTTTGGCTAAAATATGTAAATTGATTAATGCAGATGTCAATTATATTTTAGGGATTAGTGATGATAGTTAAAATATCGATTGATTATTTCCTTGAAATTGTCCTCGTCGGTCACTTTTATTTCCGTATTCTCTATCTTTAATTTTTCCATATATAATTGCCAATCTAAACTCAAATCGGATATTGTGTTTTTATAACAATCAATGTGGTCTTGCTTTTCCTAATCTGAAAAGTATGTTTTGACTTTTGGTAAGAAAATATAAATACATTGCCTATATTTATTGACCGAGATATCTTCTTTTATACATTTTAATTTTCTATTATATACACAAAATTTATTTTTGCAGTCCATATAAGTATTTTACTTTCCCAACGGGCAAATGTTAAGTAAAACTTTGCCCATTTGGCAATAATATAAATATGAAAAATAAAATAAGAAGAGATCTAATCAAAGCAAGATTAAAAGAAGAGTTGGAAAATTGCGGTATGAAATATACCGATATTGCAAAAGCGGTAGAAATTAACGTAGCATTGCTTAGTCAATATAGAACGACAAATAAATTACCATCATTAGAGACTCTTGCTAGAATATGCGAGGTCATAGGCGCTGATGCTAATTATATATTGGGAATTTCGAACAATTAACCTTAAATGCTTACTACATTGCAAATTAAATGTGCAAAATTTTTTTGATATAAATCAAAAATTTTTTGAAACCTTTACCAATACAATGATTAGATAATTAATCGGCAAGTATATTTTTAGATATCGAAGTTTATTATAATTTAATAACTTGCCAATTGCTTATAGATTTGATACAATTAAAATATGAAGCGAATTACAGATCAAAAATTTTCTGGCTATACGGCAGAAGTAAACGGAACAAAAATTACGGGCAAGACATATTCGAAATTTACTATGAATTATCTTACAGAACTTGTAAATCAAAATAATAATTTAGATTTCTCGGATAGGTTATACGCATATATTGATTATTTTATGAATAATTTTTCCTATGACAATGATTTGAGAGATCGAATTTTGAGTCGAATGATAGAAGAAACTTCAGAAATCAGAGAAGAGTCGCTATTTAGGCTTTTGCACGATGGTAGAGGAGTTTGTGATCAATTGGCACAGGCTTTTAGTTTGATTGGTAGCATAGACAGCGAGTTTTGGCAACACGGAATAGTGATTGAATATTCTACCTGCAATATAGCGGTAAAAGGTAGAAAGATAGGACACGCGATTAATCATATTGTGATAGGGAAGAATAGATATGTCCTAGACCTTAGCAGTATGATACATTGTAGGCAAAAGGATTATCAGGCTAGGGAAGAAGATTTCAAATTAGTCAGTTTTGCAGAATATCAAAAAAATATGGCTAACATAAATATTGATATCTTAAATCTAGGTGACGACATAGATCAACAATTTGCCAATTTCAAATTGCACATAGATCCCAATGAATATTACAAAAGACTGAACACTCCAGCAGACGAAATTAGTTCCAATCATCAGGATTGGATATATGGAGTATCAATTGCAAAAGAGAATATATCTCAAAGCGAATCCATTTAAGGTTAAGATGCGAAACAATAATAGACCTAGATAATATATTAAGTTTTATTTTACTATGTATGAAAATGACTGAAAAGATTGGAAATTTGAAGTATCTATAGCAAATGTCAGTTCATAAATTTATACATTTTGCTCTTTGGACGCGGTGATGTATGGCAATAAGAAGTCGGTGGCTTTTGATATGAATTTGTAAGAAGATTTTGGGTCATACAGGCAATGGTTGGCGTCCTTTGATATCATTTTTCTTATAATTGTGTCTTGATCAATGACTTTTTCGGGAGAGCGACTGACTTTGATGATTTCAATACTCGGATTGACCTGTTTCATTTCGTCTGCTAACTGTTTAGCACGTTTATACGGCAAAAGTCTATCACCATAGCCTAGAAAAATCTGAGTAGGGATATTGAGACTTGCAAATTCCTTGTGTAAATCTGGGCGTTGCATTAGTTCTTCAATAGTGGGTTTTGAATCAAATACCCCTTTCATTTTCGTAAACTGCGTTCCGTCAGGCGAATTCATAAGGAGTTGATATTTGCTGAAATTGAATTTTTCACTAGGCATGGGGAATGCTAAAAATTGTGTAGAAAGTGGACTATTGAACACAACTGCCAAGACAGATTCATATAGATCTCGATTTTTTGGATTGGTCAACAAATATTCGGTCACCAAGCAACCCATACAAGTTCCCACAATTTCAATTTGTGCAATATCATATTTAGTTTTGACATATCTTAGCACCTCTGCAGTGTCGTCAGCGAGGAGAGGGAGCGAGGTGTTTCTCGTGTCCATTTTGCCATCAACCAAACTTTCTCCGTGATTTCGCAAGTCTATCCTACATATAAGCGTGTCGGGATTAGTTTTCAATATCGAATTGGTCAATTTTTCATAATTGCCTTGCTCAATTTGAGCGAATGTTTTGCTACGGTTTCCGAATTCGTCATATAAAATTTCAGACAAATAAGGAGCGCTTTCTCGGGAGTCCATCCCCCCGCCGTGAATCATAAATACGAGATTTTTTGATTTTGTATTGCCAAACAAATAATATGCAATTTCCCATTCATTTTGACTCCCCTCGTGCACTGTCAGTTTTTGCATAATTTTCTCCTTTATAATTATTATGATTGAACATTTTATATTTTTTTGAGTCTATAAATACATTTCACTTTATCTAAAATCTATATATAAATAGCCACTAAATAATTGACATATAAAAATCTGTATTCAATTATTCAAAATATTCTTAATTATTATAATCGTGTAGGTGTCAACCGGGTTCATAAATTTATGTTTGTCTAGATTTTTCATACAAATTGTAAATATAAGATTTAGATATATTATATTTTTCTTTCAGCATTTTCATAGCGGTAGATTTGTCAAACGAATGTAGCAATTCTCTTAGTTCATCCAATATCTCGTCATCATTAGGGCGGATTTTTGATTCCTTAATATACTCAATAACTATCACATATTCACCTTTTGGTTCCTCAATTGAGTAGGGCAGAGTCTGAATGTTGACATTTTCGTGGACTTTAGTGATCTCACTCACGATTGCCACATTGATCTCGCCCAAACAGGAATATAAATTCTCCAAATCCTTATTGATATTGTATTTTGAAGAATAAACTATCCTAGTCCCTTCAAAATTCTTGATATCGTTAAGTTGTGATTTTAATTCTTTGTTTTTCTCACTTAGGAATCCAAAAAAAGCAAACTTTGTAGCATCAAATCCTGACAAAATCAGTGCACACAATCCAGCATTCGCACCAGGCACAACAGTGAAAGGCATATTTTGTTCAATCAATTTTTTAATGAGGACATTTCCGGGATCTGAGATGACAGGCATCCCAGCGTCTGATATCAGAGCAATATTTTTACCTTGCTTTAGTAGCGAGATGATCCCTTCCGCGCTATTTTGCTCATTAAACTTGTGATAAGCAATAGTTTTGGTGTGGATATCATAATGGTCGAGCAAAATTTTGCTATGACGGGTATCTTCGCAAGCGATCACATCGCATTCACGCAAAACATTAATAGCACGGATACTGATATCTTCAAGATTGCCGATAGGCGTTGAAACTATATATAACATAATTATATTATACATTAATTCATTTTGGATGTAAAGTTTAAATCTCAATAAATTATCTAATATTAGATTGAGTTTTATAGTTTTTCTATATGTTATTCGCATTTACCTAATAAAATGTAAAATCTTTGAAAATGACTATGCATACTTCCTCTATTTTTAAAATCAAAAAATAGCGAATATATGAGAATGATAATTGAAAATGATGATATGATAATGTGTTTTAAAATTAATAGAAAAGTAAAAATAAAATGCTATGTTCGTTTTAAAGATTAAATAGCATTTTATCTATAAAATTTAATTTTCTTCTTTATTTTTGGTGACGCGCACTCCAGGATTCGCTCCTTTCACCGCCTCTATTAAGACGAGATATGCTTCTTTGTCCCCATTGAATATGAATTTCATACGTTTCACCTGCATATTATTTTTGGCACAATATGCTACAATTTCTGTCACACGCGGAGCGATATGGACCATATATAGACGTCCTTTGTCTTTTAGCAGTTCACTTGATTTTTTTATGATATCTTCTAGCGTTGCCTCAATTTCGTGTCGTGCGATAGCGATTTCATAACGCTCATTTATCTTGCTATTATCATTAGTCTTTTGATATGGTGGATTGCAGATAATCACATCCAAATTTTTGGGGAAATCTGATAATTTTAAATCTTTCAAATTGCAATTAAAAATTTTGCTCTTTCGCTTGAAACCGTTGAATTTGATATTTTCTTCTATAATTTCGCACATCTCAGGCTGAATTTCATTAAAATAGAGATGATTGAAAGAGCAGAGCGAATATGCATAAAAACTAATTACACCGCTACCTGCACACAACTCTAGCACATTGTCACTATGTTTAATATTGCAAAATTTAGCAAGTAAAATTGCATCTTGAGTAAATTTATAGTAATTGTCACTTTGATAAACAGAAATCCCGTTGTCAAAATGTTCAAGTTTAAAATTATCAATTTTTTTCATTTTTTATCCTATTTTTTATCTTTCGAAATTTCTGATAAATTATATATTTTTAGTTCAGAGAACTCTTCGTCTCCATTCTTTACGAATTCGACAGTGACGAGTTCTTTCAAAAAATCTGTCGCAGTCACTTTTCCTATTCCGTCAGGTGTCTTTACAGTGGATGAAATTTTAGGCATTTTCTTTTGCATTTCTTCATAAAATTCATCTTCGTATTTCAGACAACACAACAATCTACCGCACATACCATTGATACGATTAGGATTGAGTGCTAGGTTTTGATTTTTAGCCATTTTGATAGACACTTTATCAAAGTCGGATAGAAAAGATTTGCAACACGTCTCTCTTCCACAGACTCCAATAGCACCTATCACCTTACTTTCATCGCGATTGCCGATTTGTTTCATTTCTATTCTAGTTTTGTATTTGCTAGCAAGCACTTTGATCAATTCGCGGAAATCTACTCGCTCGTCAGCAGTATAGTGCACTACAAGTTTCGTTCTTTCCAAATTTGTAGAGATGAATCCAATTTTCATATCGAGATTCAAATTATCCGCTTCTTGTTTGATCACTGGGAGTAGGGAGCGGGCGTATTTGCAATTTTCGCATCGTTTTTTATTGTCTGCAGTCGTGGCGAGTCGTATGAAATCTGCAAGGTCCTTATCATCTTCAATGGTTTTGTTTCCCTTGACTAATCCAAGTTCTAAACTCCCGTTATATGATACTACAACTCTTTGATTTATTTTTAAATCTTTCTTAGCATTGATATAAACAGATGTCGGGGTGTCAAACAACAATACTTCAGTTACTTGCATAAAAATTTCTCCTTTAAAATGTTAAATAGTAGATTGTCCAAGATATAATAAAAGTTTACATTTGACATTTGCTTTTTGTAGGCATCTTCAATCAAAGGAAGGGATTTCAAAAGTGCCTTTTTTGGAAACTTTGAATTGATGATCTCTATAGAATTCCTATCATATTTTTTGTAGTCGTCTTTGATGCAAGATAAGATAATATCTTGAAAGCAAATGTAAAAATTGTTTTTATCATTAATTGATAGTGAGTTTACAACGGATGGAATGTCTGCAGTTGTATTAATATCTTTGAAAAGTTTGAAAATTTCGTCTATTGTCTTTTGATAATTTGAATCCATAATTATATTGATACTCTCAGTTAGACTAAAGTCTGAATCAATCAGTTTTTCAATATTGATATCTTGTTTTTTCAATTCTGACGCCAAAATTTTCTTGTCGTTTGGGCTAAGGTGGGGAATATAGATTTTATTCAATCTACTTAGTATGGTTTTTAGCAATTTGTCCGTCTTGGTAGTCGTCAGAATGAAAATATTTTTAGAATTGGGTTCTTCTAAAGATTTCAACAACTTATTTTGCGCAATTTCATTAATAGTCTCAGCGTTTAAGATTATGAACACTTTTTTATCAGCAGAGATGGGAAGAGTGCTCAGTTTGTTTATAATTTTTGATATATCATCAACTTTGATGCTATCTTGTTTTAAAATAGTTAAATCTGGATGAGTGCGGGCATCAAACTGCTTGCAACTATTGCATTGATCTGTGCCAGAATTGGTGTCACATAATAGGGTTTTTGCAAAAAACAATGCCAAAATATTATTCAATTCTTGATCCGAAGAATAGAATAGATACGAATGAGTCAAATTTTTATTCAAATTCAAATTTCTATATATTGATGTGCTTGCAATAGTTTCGAACATATATAAAATTATACCATAATTGCATTAAATTTACAAATAATTTAAAAGATTTGACATAATTGAATATATAGTGATATAATCTAAAATATATTAAGGAGAAGAGATGGATAAAACAAGCACTCGCAAGATGTTGATAAATGTTGCAACTATAATAAGTATCATATATGCAGTGATGATTATTATATGTGGAGTGTTCTTACTGTTTTGTTCAAGTTTTGTCACATACGATCTGGTGGTAGAGATTTTGACAGAAGATGGTTCAATTTCAGGGCTTACAGAATCTGAGATCAATAGCATATTGTCAATCACGAAGAATATGTTTATATTTGCTGGAATATTCTGCTTGATCATCAGTGCTTTACAATTGGCGTTTTCAATTGTACTCAACAATAAGAATAGTGTATTCAATGAAAATAAAGGTTTGATTATCACATTGTTGATCTTATCTTTGTTTACAGCAAATTTATTGTCAGTAGGTTTGTTGATCGGAGCACTTTGCCTAAAGGTAGAGAAAAATATGGATGATATTTTTAGGGAATTGGACAAAACTGAAAATTCTACCAACTCAAATGTTCAAATACCTGGAGGTGTGGACAACAAAGAGGATAAACAATAACTAATTCTTAATTGAAACAAAACAAAAAGTGCAATTACAACGCACTTTTTGTTTTATTAATTTTTTTACAATATTATTCAAATGATTAGATGAATGAAAAATTTGGAAATAGTCGGAAACTTCACTTGCAAGATTCAAAAATTAATTATTTTATGCTAACAATTTTATATTCAACGATTCCCATAGGAGTTTTGATTTTTGCGATTTCTCCGACTTTCTTATCTATCAGACCTGCGCCGATAGGGGAAGCGTTGCTAATCAAACCATTAAGCGGATCAGAGTCGATATCTCCAACTATTTTGTATTCAAAATTTTGTTTGGTTTGAACATTTTGAATTGAAACTTTGCATCCGACACTCACCTTGTTTGTGTTTACCTTTTTGTTGTCGATGATTTCTACTGATTTTAATTTGTTTTCCAATTCAAAAATTTCAGCTTCTACATTTGCCTGCTCATCACGTGCAATGTCGTATTCGCTGTTTTCGCTCAAATCACCATAACTTCTAGCCTCAGCCAACTTTTCAGCGACCTCTTGGCGTCTTACTGTTTTTAAGAAATCAAGTCTTTCCTTAGTGCGTTCAAAACCTTCTTTTGTCATAAAATTTTTATCCATAAAGCCTCTCCATTTAATAAACAAAAGTCGCAATAGAGTGATCTATCGCAACTACTATGTTGGATTATATCATTTTATTTTATTCGCTGTCAAGAGATTTTGTTAAAATTTGAAACAGTTTTCTATTTCTTTTTTGACTAACTTATCTCCCATAAGTCCAATAACACTTCCATAATTTTTTTCTATAATTGATTTTACAGCATATTCTCCTGCAGTGAAAGCATAGCGTCTGTCAAAGGCGGATGGGGTACCACCGCGCTGAATATAGCCTAATATATGCGGGCGAAATTGTATTTTGCATTTTTCTTGCAAAATTTTGGATAAATTTTCTATATCAGCAGAGTCTTCCAGCACCAAGACAATAGGAGGCAAGTGATTGCCGTCATAATTTGCTTTAATTGATTTTACCAAAGAATTGATGTCAAAATCTTTGTTCTTTATCAGGAAATTGGTGTGTATTGCGTCTGCAACTGTATCGATAAGGTCTGTACATTGATTGCCCATAATTTTAATCACGGCACCATATCCAAAAGAGGAAAGGGAGTCTGAAATGTTGTCTATTGCATTCACGATGTTATTTGTGGCGGTATCAAAACCTATTGTATATGTAAAATTAAGGTCATTATCTATAGTTCCAGGCAGACAAATCACATTGATTCCATTATCTCTAAGTTTCATAGCCCCTTTCAAACTGCCATCTCCACCAATTATAATCAGTGCATCAATTTTGTTGTCTTTTAGATTGATTAGAGCGTTTTTAAAATGATTTGATTTTAAAAATCTTTTGCTTCTACCACTCTTCAAAATACTTCCTCCGCGATTTATACGCCCAGCAAGTAGTTGATAATCCACTTTGATAAAATCGTTATCTATCAATCCATCATACCCGTTTAACACTCCAAGAAGATTGATATCGTTGTCTTGACAAGCGACAAAAGCACCAAAAATGGCTGAATTCATACCTGGAGAATCTCCACCACTAGTCAGTATCGCTATATTTTTTATTTTCATACGCACCTCATTAAATAAAATTTGATAAAATATTAAATATTAGTTTGCAATTTGTATTAAATAAGAGTTTTGTAAAGATTAGGTCATAAGTATCGACTATTTATCGTTGTTAATATGCTCTAATACGAATCTATCGAATATGACTGATTCAACGAAATCGTCAGGCTTGAACGTGCAGACATTGAATAGATTGAAATCATATACGTGTTTATCTAAAAGAACAGGAGTAGGGATGTTCAACGATTGACATAGATTTTTTAACATATCAAAAAAAGTAGTAGTTTTTTCATCTACAGAGACAGTCGAACTTTTGATGATTTTATCGTCACTTAGTATTTTTCCCCAAATTTTTATCATAAAGATATTTTATTATAAAATACGAAAAAAATCAAACAATTTATAAATTATTTGACTTTTATATTAAATTTTAGTACGATAAATGTATGAATAATTTGGTATCATTAACATATCTTGATAGTTATGATGATTCAAAAATCAAGTCGGCAGTTGAATCATCTTTTTCTAAATTGAAATTTGACACTATTATCAAACCCGATATGAAAGTTTTGTTGAAAGTTTGTCTACCTGAAAGTGTGCAACCTGATAGTGCTGAGACGTCTCATCCGGCAGTTGTTCAAGGGGTGGTTGAAGTACTGAGCAAGTTGGGGGCTAAATGTATCATTGCTGACAGTCCGTACGGCAATTTTACCCAATCACACCTAGATTCAGTTTATTTCAAAACTGGAATGCTAGAAGTGGCAAATTCATCTGATTGTGAACTCAATCACAATCTCAAAATTTTTTCAATGGATACACCAAACGGCGTCAAGACCAAAAATATTACATTGCTCGATGTTGTCAACGATGTAGACGTTATCATTAATCTAGGGAAAATAAAAATAGATGAAAAATTGGGTTATACTGGGGTCGGTGCGAATATGTTTGGACTGGTGCCAGGAGAAGTTAAGACTTTGATTTTGAATAGATTGAGTACTATTGAAGACTTCAACAATTATTTGATTGATATTATTGATGCATTGAAAGATAAATTGATATTTAATATTCTTGACGGAGTAGTCGCATTAGAAGCAGGAAATAGCCAAAGGATGCTCTCTTGTTTGGCTATGAGTGAAAATGTGTTTAGCCTTGATTCTGCGATAATAAAAATATTAGGAATGGATTTTAATAATACTATAATAAAACTCGCGTTTGAAAGAGGATTTATAGATATTGACGATCCTTATGAGATTGTGGGTGACGATATAGAGAATTTCGAATTGGCAGATTTTTCATTGTACGCTTATGATTTAGATACCAAAATTCATAGAAATATCAGAGGACAAAAATCATATTTTAATACGCATCAGGAGCGTCCTACAATCAAACCAAATAGGTGTAAAGGTTGCACTATTTGCAGCAAAATTTGCCCAACAAATGCAATAATGATGAAATATGATAAGAATGGTGAATTGTACGCTGAAATAGACTATAAAAAATGTATTTTTTGCAAAAAATGCTATCTAGGTTGTCCATATAATGTCGTCAGATTGAAGACTCCTTTGGAGTATAAAAAATTGCATAAAAAGATCAATGAATTCAATCACGAATAGATTGATTCAAATTAGATACAAAGAAAAATGATATATCAGTTTTATATTCTATTGAATAAAACGGATAGCATAAAAAGTGGATGTCTACATCCATTTTTTTATTTTGCATTGCGAATAAAAATCTCATTTAATTACAAACTAATCGTAGGAGAATGATATGATGAGATTGGTTGCTTTTGTTTTGACTTGTTTGGGTGGATTGAATTGGCTAATGATAGGAGCGCTACAATATGACTTCATTGCAGGAATATTTGGCACGCAAGCAAATGTATTTAGTAGAATTATTTATTTCATTATTGGCATTGCCAGTATTTATATTTTAATAGTCACAATTTTTTCAAAAGGAAAATTGAAATTATTTGGCTACAAGAAAAAGAAAGAGAAGAAAAAGGATGAAGTGGAAGAATTTTAAAAAAATTAAATTCTAAAAAATACAGCGAATTTTCATAAAAAATATGTCGATTTCATCTAATTTTTAAATTTTTTCTTAAATTTTCATAAATTTTAAAATTAATTTATTTTAATTCGTAGTAAACTTATTAATATAATTTAATAAATCGAAAGATTAAAAAATACACAAAATAAATTAAAATAAAAGTAATAGTAAAAATTTATACAAAATTAAGATAAAAAAATTAATAAAAAGACGGCAATCTGAAGTAAACCCCCGAAGGTGTCACTTCATAATCATATATTGTCAAAATTGATCAAAAATACAATTTATAAAATATACTGATTAGTCAAATATTTATGGAGATTATAAGACAATTTTTAAACGGAAAATTTTTCTTCTCAATAGGACAATTGAAATAATTTTGATTAAAAAAATTCCAAAATTCAATTTGGAATTTTAATCTTGGATTAAGATATCCGATTTGTCTATAATCGTCTCCAATTCAAAAATCAAACTTTCACGAATGGTGACAAGTGTGTTTGTTTTGAATGCTTTTCTGCTCGCTTTGTCAATAATGTAGACCTCATCTATACCATTATAGCCAGATAATATTTTCTTGACAGCGTCGTGTAGAATGCCATCATTAATGTTATATTTCAACCACAATTTTTTTGGCTTTACGACTTCTACTTCTTTTTCATTATTAGCATTTTTGTTTTCTGTGTTTTCGTTTTGATGTGTCAACACCTCAATATTGTCAACAACAATGCTAGGGCGTTTTCCGTCTCTAAGAGAGAATTTTCCTTTGATGGCTACCAAAACATCGTTTGCCAATATATCTTTGAATTTTTCATACGCTTTGTTGAAAGCAACTGCTTCAAAATTTCCTGTCAAATCTTCAATTGTAGCAAATGCCATACGTGATCCATTTTTTGTAGTGATGACTTTCAATTCTGTGATGACTCCACCACACGTGACAGGATCTCCGTTTTTTAGACCATTATACAATTCTTCATCTTCAGGATAATCATTTATCATTTCATTGTCAAGGTCTTCATCTTCAATATTTTCGCTAGGAATCATTGAAGAATTAAAGTTGAAATCTTTTATTACGTTCATATATTCTTCAAGAGGGTGGCCAGATAGATAGGTGCCCGCTATTTCTTTTTCGTATTGAAGTTTTATTTGATTGACATATTCATTGATATTTGGATATTCATTATCTTCTATCAAATTGGTATCTTCAATTATGTCACCGAATAGATCCATCTGCCCATTCAAAGATTTTTTCTTCCTTTCAAGCGCACGATCTACCATTATGCTATACACAGCCATCAAGTGACTTCTAGGGTGATTGAAACAATCAAACGCTCCCGCTTTGATCAAAGATTCAATACATCGCTTGTTCAATGCTTGTGCACTTGATCTCCAGATGAAGTCTGACAGATCTTTGTATGGACCATTTTCGGTTCTTTCGTTGATAATTTCCTCAACGACTCCCACACCGACATTTTTCAAAGCTGCCAAACCATATCGTATAGTTTTTCCGTCTGTGTCAAAGTAAGTGTTACTTAGATTAATATCAGGAGGAAGGATATCAATTTTTTCTTGTTTAGCATAGGCAATATAATATTTCAATTTGTCAGGTTTTGCGAATTTGTTATTTAGGATTGCTGTGATGAATTCCAATTTATAATAAGTTTTCAAATACGCAGTTTGATAGGTTATGAAAGAGTAGGCGGCGGCGTGAGATTTGTTGAAGGCGTAAGAAGCAAATGCTTCCATATCGCTCCAGATTTTGTTTGCTACCTCTTCGTTAACTCCGTTGTTGATTGCACCTTTAATTGGTGGATTGTATTTGCCGTGATTGTCAGTATATGCCTCACGTCCGTGCAAAAATGCCTCTTTCCATTTTAGCATTTCTTCCATTTTCTTTTTGCCCATAGCACGCCTGATCATATCCGCTTGACCAAGACTAAATCCTGCAAGGTTTTGGCATATTCTCATAACCTGTTCTTGATAAACTATTACGCCATAAGTCACATTTAGAATCGGCTCCAAAAGAGGGTGATCGTATTTGGTATCTTCTGGGTGGTGCTTGTTGTGTACATAAACAGGGATATAAGCCATAGGTCCGGGACGATAAAGCGACACGGCAGCGACAATATCTTCTATGCAAGTAGGTTGCAATTCTTTCAAGAATTTTTTAAATCCAGCAGATTCTATCTGGAAAATTCCGTCAGTGTTGCCAGTTGAAATCAGTTTGAACACATTTGGATCATCATACGTGCATTTATCAAAATCAATTTCGACGCCATAATTCTTTTTGATAAGTTTTATGGCGCCCTTGATATCTGTCAAGTTGGTAAGTCCCAAAAAATCCATTTTCAAGTGCCCCAATTTTTCCATATCGGCACCTTCATATTGTGTGGAGATAATATCTGCATTTCGGCTCAGTGGGACATATTTATCTAGAACATCTGCACCGATGATCACACCACAAGGGTGTATAGAACTTTGTCGTGGAAAATCTTCCACTTTCAAAGCAATATCAACCATTTTCTTGATCTGAGGATCAGAATTATACATTTCTACAAGTTCAGGCACGGCATAAACTGTTCCAAAATCTTTGTCTCCCTCTTTAGGTATGTGAAAACCGAAACATTTTGGCAAAATAGGAGACTTGTACATAGGTATATTTTTAGTAATTTTGTCACATATAGAGTAGGGCACACGAAGCACTCTACCGACATCTTTGATAGCATTTTTTGCTTTCATAGTACCAAAGGTTATGATGCGGATGACTCTGTCTTTGCCATATTTTCTAGTGACATATTCAATCACTTCATCACGCCTTACGTCTTCAAAGTCGATATCAAAATCTGGTGCTGATACACGCTCTGTATTCAAAAAACGTTCGAAATATAGGTCATATTTCAATGGATCAATATTCGTGATTCCCATAGCATACGCAACGAGCGATCCTGCTCCCGATCCTCGTCCTGGACCGACAGAGATTCCCATATTCCTTGCTGCGTTGATATAATCCCATACAATTAAAAAGTATTCAATGAAACCCTGTTTTTCGATGACGGATACTTCTCGATCAAGACGCTCGCGTATTTGTTCTGTATATTCGCCATATTTTTTCTTTATACCTTTGTCTACGAGGTTCAAAAGATATTCTTTTGGATTTTTTCCGTCCATTTCGTTATATCCACCCTCTGGTTCATAACTAGGGAAGTGATATATACCTTTGTCGTATTCATCAAAACTATAGTTGCATTTTTCAGCAATTTCAAGTGTGTTTTGTAATGCCTCTTCATCGTTTGGGAAGCCTTCAAGCATTTGATCATACGTTTTGAAATACAATTCATCCGTTGGGAATTTCAATCTATCAGGATCGTCTACAAATTTTTGCATAGCAACGCACATCAAAACATCTTGCATTTCAGCATCTTCTTTGAAAAGATAATGTACATCATTTGTAGCAACCAACTTAACACCCAATTTTTTTGAATACTCACGAAGTTTGTTGTTTACAATCTCTTGTTCGGCGATGCCATTATGTTGCATCTCTAGATAAAAATCGTCCCCAAATACAGACTTGAACCACAAAATCAATTCTTCCACTTTGTTATATTGTTCTTGTAATATCAATTTTGGGATATCACCCGCTAGACAGGCGGAAAGACAGATTAACCCCGCACTATGTTCCTTCAAAGTAGGGTAATCAATTCGTGGTTTATAATAATATCCGTCTCTAAAGGCGATAGAGTTGAGCAAACACAAATTTTTATATCCCTGCTCATCTTTTGCGAGTATGATAAGATGAGAGAGTTTTGATTTTCCCGTTTTCACAGTCAAATCTTCTGTCACATAAAATTCAGTGCCAAAAATAGGTTTTATACCTGCCTTTTTGCAAGCATTGAAAAAATGAATAGCGCCATACATATTGCCGTGATCTGTCATAGCAACAGCGGGCATATTGTATTGTTTTGCTAATTCCACGAGTTTTTTGATCCTTGCCGCACCATCGAGCAGGGAATATTCAGTATGCACGTGCAAATGTACAAATGGCTTCATTTTTCCTCTCCCTTCAATTTTTTGTATATTGATATGATTTTATCCAGACGATATTTGATGCCTGCTCTACTAATTTTTCCGCCAAGTAATGTTTTCAAATCATTTAGCGACACGTCTGGGTTGGCAATGCGCGCTAGAGCAACCTCTTTTAATTTTTCATCCAAAATATCTAGTGAAAAGTTATCTATGATATAATTAATAGCGTTCAGTTGCGAAGCACTCGCGTCGATTGTCTTATCTAGATTTGATTCAAAACAATTGTTCTGCCTATTGGCACTATTTCTCATCTCTCGCATCGCCAGATTGCTCTGAATATCTAATGCGGTTTTTACATCTGAAAATTTCACAAATATATCACAAATCGTATTGCTGTTTTTCGTGTAAATCACGAAATAATTGGTACGTCTCGTCTTTTTCAACCTAAACTCAAATTCTGAAAACAAATTTAAAATAAAATCCGAGAACTTTTCGTCTTTCACAACGATTTCAAAATTGTATCCTTTCGAATTTTTACTGTTATCCTGATTGTAGTAAAAATTTCCGTTTGTCAAAAAGATAGTTTTCAAAATTGTCAGTTTGTCACAGGTGTTTGAAAACATACTAGGATCAGATTGTCCAGTTTCATTAATATTGCAATCAAGCAGTAAATTATAAATATTTCCTTTCAACAGCAAAAAATCGTCCCAAATATTTATATCAATATTGGGGTAGAAATTAGATATGATATTTTTCACTTTATCTAGAATTTCAGGTGTCGAGTTGATTAAAATGCTTGAATTTTTTGTATCAATATGTGAGGATGAAAATAGGACTACATTAATGAAAGCCAGACTGCAACACGTGTTGTCAGGTATGCTAGATAAAATTTTTGTTTTGCAGTCGTACATCTGTTATGAACTCCTTTTCTTTTGCATTTTTTGTTTCTTAAAAGTTGGCAAATCATTGTAGTTTACGATCACACTGTCTGGCAACCTCAATCTCAAAGCCGCTTGCAGACCAAGATGGCAGTCTCCAACGCGATCAGGGGAGTGAGCATCTGAATTGATCACAAACTTGCATCCGAGTTTATAGCAAGTCATAATTTCTTCATCACTCATTCCTAGACGCTTACCGTTCAGTTCGATGAGAGTGTTCGTTTCTTTTGCCACTCGAGCCACTTTTTCTACGTCAACCTTGCAGGCGTGATTCAAGTGAGTTATAATGTCAATTCTATATTTACGCATTGCATTGATGTATGCGTTTGTGTTTTTTTCACGTTGTTTTTTGCTAGTATGGTGAAAAAGTTCGCAAAAAATATTTTTCAATACAAAACCAAATTGCTCACGGGCACTAGTGGATTTCACCAACCTATGGAATCCACATAATAATATATCTAAATCATCATAATCGGAATCTATGATATCAATATCACCTTTGCTTGAGATAAGATTCGCCTCAACTCCCAATAGGACATCAATAGGGTAGTGCTCTTTGGCTTCTTCAATATCTTTCTTGACCTGAGGGATATCTTTTCGCCTCACGCCATACATTTTCTGATTAAAACCGTGATCTGTGATGGCTATTTGACGAAGTCCTTTTTCATAAGCAGAGCGCACATTTTCGTCAATAGTACCTTTGCCGTGATGATTGCGAGAATATTTGGTATGAGTATGATAATCAGCAAGTAATGCCATAATGCCTCCTGTTTTTATTATATATCTACTATGAAAATAAGTCAAGAATTTGAATTTCAATTGTCAAAGTGAAAAGACGGAAAAGATTTATTAAAAAATGACATTACTTAATATAAGATGTTTAATAGATAGCGAAAAATAAAAAAAGATATCGTTTTGCTTGAACTTTATCGATATCTAACACTTTATTTGTTTCAATTCGATTGTGCAAAAATGAGTTTGCTAAATCAAGGATTAGATGATTTTTAAAACAAAAATTTTGTATTATAATCATTTGTAAGGTACAATTTCTATTTCCAACTCAAACTTTTGATTATACTTTTGATATACAACATCATTGATATATTTGATTAAGTTCTGTACATCTATTGAAGTGGCATTTTCTTTATTTATGATAAATCCTGAGTGCTTGTTTGAAATTTTCGCACCTCCAATCTGTTTACCTTTTAGCCCCAACTCATCAATGATTTTTGCAGGTATTAGGGTAGAGCGTTTAAATACACTTCCCGCACTATATTTGTCGAGAGGTTGAGTCCTCGATTTTTTAGTTAAGCAATTTTTCATTCGTTCTAATATACTTGATTTTTCGCCTAATGTTAGTCTTAATTTTACACGCGTAATGATAAATTTATCATCTTTGAAAGTGCTAGTTCGATAGCCAAATTTACAATCGGTTTTTGATAAAATTATACGTCTTTTCGGATCTGATTTTTTATAGCAAATCACTTCTTCGACCAGATCAGAAATCTGATGATTAAATGCACCAAGTGAATTGACTATCGCTCCACCAACACTTGATGGAATGCCTGCGAAAAATTCTAATCCAGATAGATTTTTATTCATACTAGCATTGATCAAAGCATTAAGATTGACTCCCGCATCGCAATATAGATAATTTTTTCTAAAAATAAAATTTTCACTTTTATTCACAATAATAGCCCCGTTATAACCTCTATCGTCAAACAATAAATTGGAACCATATCCAATTATTTTATACTTTATATTGTGTACGTTACAAAAAGAACACACATTTAATAGAGTGTTATTTGAATGTACTATAAATAGATGCTTTGCTTTGCCACCGATTTTGAAAGTACAAAATTTTTTTAAATCAGCATCTAACAAATGGGAATAATTTTCAATTTTCATATCAACTGAACACATTAGGGACCGAGCAACGATATATCGCATTTTCCATATCACTATATATTCCTTCCGAATAGATTTTGTCATATTTGACGCTGAAAAGTGAATATTTATTCAGTTCCGATTGATATTCATCGCTTATTAAAATTTTCACAAATTCTTCAGTGTGATTATCTTTATTTATGATACCTAGATACTGAATCAAATCGGTGTAACTATCGACTGGTGTAATGCTAGCATTTGCTCTGCCGATTTTGTTCAAATTATTTATGCGAAATACATCTCTTCCTGTACCGAGCAGAGATACACTATCATCATATACGAACGATTTATACGCTTCGTATTGCGATTCTTCAATAGAGACATTTATATTTAATGAGGAGTACAGATTCTCTGGCTTGGTATAACCTGTCGTGCCACAATGAAAATTTTTGCTCAAAGTTCCGTGTGTGATTATTGCATACCCACTTGCAATATATGGTAGGGCATAAAATTGATTGTTGAAACTTCCGCTAAGCAATAGATGATCTCTGATGTCATAACTATTTTCATTTGCTTGCAAGTATGGCAAAACGATTTTGCCTACACCATACCCAAATGAAATAATATCCGGCGTTGAGTTTTCTAGATTGATGGACAAGTCGTCTGCATCAATTTCTTTTATCATAAAAAGGATTCCGTCATTTTCACTTTCAATTTTTCGTGCCACCTTTTTTAACAAATTTATTCGAGGTGCACCCCCACCTTCAAAAGTCTCTACGTGCCAAACAGTATAGATTTTAGTCTCAATTTCCGGCTCTTTGTATATTTCGTAGTCTTTCGTTTTTTTGATCGCGACTGCTGGTACATAAATAGCGAGAACAGAGATTAAGACAACATTTAAGATTTTGAACCAATTTTTTTTCAACCATTTCATATATCATTGTATGAGAAGGTTTGAGAAAATATTTTAAATAACTTTAAATAATTGAAATTATATGGTATAATAAATATATGGATATTATAAAAGATAAAATCAAGCGCCTTCCTCACGATCCAGGTGTGTATATAATGAAAGATTTGGATGAAAATGTGATATATGTAGGCAAAGCAAAGGATTTAAAAAAGCGTGTCAGCCAGTATTTTTTGCGCAAACAAGAGCATATCAAAGTAAGAAATATGGTCAGCAAAGTGGCGGATTTTGATTTTTTCATCGTGAA
Organism: uncultured Clostridia bacterium; assembly: GCA_944383415.1. Taxonomy (GTDB): domain Bacteria; phylum Bacillota; class Clostridia; order Christensenellales; family UBA1242; genus Onthoplasma. The sequence goes on from CALWPK010000014.1 coordinate 19,848, forward strand.
TGATGAAATAGAAGCATTGGCACTTGAAAATAATTTGATAAAGAAACATAAACCTTATTATAACATTTTGTTGAAAGATAGCAAAACGTATGCTTATATCAAAATTAACCTAAAAGAAGATTACCCTCATTTTGAGATATCTAGGAAATTGAATAAGCAATTCAAATATTTTGGTCCATTTATGGCGGGGGTGACGGCAAAAGACATAATCTCAATCATTGATTATGCTTTTCCGCTGAGGAAATGCAAACTACCGCTCGCAGAAAATAAAAAATCAATCAAGCCATGTCTATTTTATGAGATGCATCTGTGTAGTGGACCGTGTGCAAAATTGATAAGCAAGCAAGATTATTTAGAAATAGTGAATGAGGCAATCCGATTTTTGAAAGGTGATACAAAACAGGTAGAGGAGATTTTGAGATCAAAAATGGTGTTGGCATCAAAAAATGAAAATTTTGAGACCGCTCTCATCCTCCGTGATAGATTGAAAATGCTAGACAAATTGAAATCAAGGGTGATCACTAGTCTCGGTAGTCTGGTAGATTATGATGTGTTTAATCTAGTCACCAGTGGAGAATTTTCTGCGATGTGTGTCCTCAATATTCGTGGCGGGAAATTGCAAGGAGTGCGAACATTTGATATCCTCAATTATCTAGACGAGAGTGAAGCGTACACGCAATTTATAATGCAATATTACAACACACATCCGCTAATTGTGGACGAGATAATACTTCCCAATATTGATACTAGCGAAATTGAATTATATCTTTTGGATAAAGCGCAGAAAAAGGTTGCGGTCACAAAACCTGTAATTGATAGTGTGAAATATCAATTGTTGAATATTGCAGAAAAAAATGCACGTATGCATATAGAGAAGAATTTGGACAAGACTATCAAGACGATCAATGCCAGTATCGGTGCAGTGAAACAGTTGAAAAATGACCTATCTCTCTCACGTGAGCCAAAGCGCATTGAGTGCTATGATATCTCTCATACTTATGGAACATATACTGTTGCCAGTATGTCAGTATTGCTGAACGGAGAAAAAGCGCCATCAATGTATAGAAAATTCAAAATAGAAACGGTAGATTTCATCGATGACTTTGCTTCAATGCGTGAGGTCCTTTCAAGGCGAATGGAGAAATTGAATAGCGATGATATCAGTTTTTCTAGTCTTCCAGATTTGATAGTGATCGATGGCGGAAAAGGTCAACTTAGCATAGCGACAGAGGTTATGGACAAATACCATTATCCAAACGATCTAATAAGTTTGGCAAAAAGAGAAGAAGAAGTATTCAAACCGCACGAAAGCCGTCCATACATTTTGAAAAAGGGTAGTTATTCACTTCGTTTGATCCAACTAGTGCGCGATGAAGCACATAGATTCGCTATCACATTCAATCGCCAATTGCGTGCCAAAGGTATGTTTCGCGGTGGCTTGGAATCAATTGACGGAGTGGGACCTGCGACTCGTCGTGCACTTCTTTCAAAATTTAGGACGATAGAAAACATAAAAAACGCACCTCTAAGCGAGATTGAAAGTGTGAAGGGTATCAGCAAACGCACGGCAAAAAATATTTTTGACCATTTCAACAAAAAAGACTAGCACTAGAAACTGAAATAAAATCTAGATTTATCAGTATTATCAGTATATTTAAGATTAAGGTATAAAAATATATTAAGGAAGATAATTATTAATATTCGTAAGGAGAAAGTTTATTAAAATCATATATAAGAACGCTTTAGGATTTTTTAATGATTATAATATCAATGAATAAATATATAAAAGCACGAGATATATAACATACATCCTTCAATAAAATATTTTGTACATATTAATATAGAAAAAGAGTATATAAAACTATGGTAAGGCATTGAATTTTAGCAATCGGTCAAAAAGATTGCTAATTTTTTTGAAAAATCTTGCAATTTTAGTTGACATTGGCAATAAAAAGTAGTATCATAGCACTGAAAGTCAAAGAAAGTCAAAAAGTTTGTAAAAATTTAAGGAATTGCAATTTCGGTGGAATATTGAGTGTTTAGATTGAATTTCTTGACTGAAAAAGGAGGGTAAAAGTGAATAGGAGTATTAGCGATGTGATAGAGCAATTCATAATGTCAAGTCTAGACGACAATGACTTTATAGAACTATCCAGAAACGACTTAGCCAAATTCTTTTCGTGTGTGCCCAGTCAAATTAATTACGTGTTGAATACCCGCTTTACGATTAATCGAGGCTTTGTGATTGAAAGCCAGCGAGGAGGTAGCGGATATATCAAATTGACTAGAATGCACGACAATGATTCAAATTTTTTGAAAAACAGTCTTGAATGTTGTGCCAAACCTATGACAGTGTTAGAGGCGAACCAATTAATTCAAAATATGCTTGACAAAAAATTGATTAATGAGCGGGAAGCGAATCTATTAAAATGCATAATTAGTGCAAAAGCCTTAAATAATCCTATAAACATCGATAATACAATTCGCTCAAATATTATGCGTCAGGTTATAATAGAGTTGTCTAAAAATGATAAATGAACAAAAAAGACGAGAGATAATACTAATTTATATTTTGAAATAAAACAATATTTTTAGATGAAAATTTATGATAATTTAATTATGAATAAGAATAAAAAGGAGAAAATTTATGAAATGTGATAAATGTGGAAAACCTAGTGTATATCATTCGACTCTCATTGTGAACGGTGTCAGTCAAACTAGGAATTTGTGTAGAGATTGTGCGATCAAAGAAGGTGTGTTCAATTCTGAGCCTGCCAGCATATTTGACGATATGTTTTCAGCATTTGCAGACTTCCTGCCATTTGAAAAGGTCGAGAATGTTGTCTGCCCGGTATGCAAGACCAGTCTTAGGGAGTATAGGAACACTCAAAGATTAGGATGTCCGAATTGTTATGATGCTTTTAGAGACGAAATCAGCACAATTATTAAAAAGATTGCACCATTCGAAACTCACAAACAAGATAGTATAAAATTGAAGGATTTTGATTTCAAGAAAGAGACGAAACAAACTAAGGCGGAAAAAATCGTTAGTTTACGTCAAGATATGTCTCTAGCAGTCAAAGAGGAAAGGTACGAAGATGCTGCTAAGATAAAGAAACAAATTCAAAAATTGGAGAGTGAAGATGAATAATATAATTTTTACAAAAGCAACGGTATTTAGGAATCTGAAAGACTACAAATTTGTTCCAAAACTAGAAGAAGAAAAGAAGGATGAGATAGTTGACAAATTGTCTTCTGCATTGAAAGGAAAATTGAGTGCTTTGAATTTGTCTACAGCGAATGGCAAAGTAGTTGAAAGTCTGAAAATCAATAGACTTTTCAATTCGAATTATCAGACTATATTTGTGAGTGAAAAGGATAATTTGAGTATATCTCTATTCAATGAAGAACATTTAAATATAGTATCAACCAGCATTGGCTATGACAAAACTACCAGCAAAAAAGTGCTAGAATTGGCAAATTTTTTAGCAAATAAAATTACTTTTTCTTACAATGATCAGTACGGCTATTTGATGAGCAATTTGAATAACATTGGCACGGGGATAAAACTTGAATGCTTGATTGCATTACCCGCACTAGCAAAGATAGGAAAGATCGATCAAATCAAGAGAAACGTACGTCAGTTGGGGTATCAGTTGAAAGATGTGAAAAATTCAGTAGATACTTTTACATTGTCCACGATTTGCAATTTAGGGTTTACCGAAAATGAAATTTGCAAAGAATTTGACAAGATGGTATCCAAACTGCAAGATCTTGAAATAGAGAGCGCTAAGATGTATGATGTTGCTAATCACGATGAATTGCTAGATGATTGTTCTAGAAGTGTCGCAATATTAAATTCTGCGAATTTGATGAATTATAGCGAACTTGAGGGGCATATCAAAAACCTTCGTTTAGGGTTGAATTTGGGCTTGACTAATATTGCATTAGACAAAATCAATAGCCTACAGCAACTTTGTATTAACAGAGATAGCGAATTTATATCAAAGAGCGAGATGCTGAATCTTGCTAAAAAAGTGAAAGAAATTTTGAAAAAATAAAAGGAGAGATTATGTATAATTTAACAGATTTGGCAAACAAATGCATACAAATTGCTTCCCAATTTGCCTCCAATTATGGAAACGAAGTGGGGACTGAGCATATCTTGTATGCTTTGACAAAAGTTGAAAGCAAGTCAAAAAAATTGCTGAAAGCATATCGTGTAGATAGCGATATTGTGAAAGAAATTTTGGACGGCGTAGTTGGCGGGATCTCATCTAATGTGGTGGAATTGACCCCGAGGACAAAAGAATTATTGATGATTGCCAATAGTATAGCCAAGCGTACACGCAGTTCGTATATTTCTACTGAACATCTGCTTGTAGCGTTGCTAAGTCAAGAGGATAGTTTTGCCATCAATATATTGGCAGGCGCACTGAAATTGAATGTCTACGAGATGAGGAACAAAGCGATAGGGATAATCACCAATTCAAACAATGTTCAGTCAGGGAAATCAAATGATTTTGACACGAATGGATTTGTTCAAGTAGGCAGTATGAATTCTGAAAATCAACCAAGACAAGAGGCATACACTAGCGAACTTCCAACCGAACTTTTAGAGATGGGCAGTGACCTAACGATGCGTGCCAAAAACGGAAAGATCGATCCAATCATTGGGCGAGACAATGAAATTGAACGTATGATAGAAATTCTTTGCAGAAAGACGAAGAACAACCCAGTTTTGATCGGTGAGGCTGGTGTAGGAAAAACGGCAGTAGTAGAAGGGCTTGCCAGAAGAATTGTAGCGGGTGATGTGCCACAATTTTTGAAAAACAAAATTATCTATAGCCTTGATATCGGCGGGCTGATGGCGGGTACAAAATATCGTGGCTCAATGGAAGAAAAATTGAAAAATGCCATCGAACTCATCACGACCAACAAAAATATCATAGTTTTCATAGATGAAATCCATACATTGGCTCAAGTCGGCACAGATAAGGGTGAGACAAACCCTGCAGATATGCTGAAACCGTATCTTGCACGTGGAGAAATGCAAACAATAGGTGCTACGACCACTGATGAATATAGGAAATATATAGAGAAAGACAAAGCACTAGAGAGGAGATTCCAACCAATTACCATAGATCCACCTACAGTAGAGCAGACGATTGAGATCTTGCGAGGGCTGAGAGACAGTTATGAAGCGTTCCACAAGGTGAAAATTTCGGATGAGGCGATCAAGGCTGCTGCGACCCTGTCCGATAGGTATATTCAGGATAGGAGCCTACCAGACAAGGCGATTGACCTTATCGACGAGGCATCAAGCAGAGCAAAAGTCAAAAACAATTATGATTCGGATGAAATAAAATCTCTCAAGGAAAAACTTAAAAAAGTCGAGGCAGAGAAAGAGGATGCCGTCAATCAAGAAGATTTTGAAAAGGCGAGCAAACTGCGAGACAAGGTCACAAAATTGAAAGACGAAATTGAGCGTCTAAAGTCAGTCCCTGCCACGAGCGAGCAGACGGATGCGACAATCACCGAGCACGATGTCGCCGAAGTGGTCAGCAAATGGACGAACATCCCGCTCACGAAACTGACAGAAGGTGAGGCGGAAAAATTAATCAATCTTGAAAAAGTGCTATCCGAGCGTGTGAAAGGGCAGGACGAAGCGGTAGAAAAAGTCGCAAAAGCCATCAGACGTAGCCGTATAGGCATTCGAGATCCTAAACGTCCGATAGGAAGTTTCCTATTTCTTGGTCCTACAGGCGTGGGTAAGACGGAACTCAGCAAAGCGCTTGCAGAGGCATTGTTCGATGATGAAAATAAGATCATTAGGCTTGATATGAGTGAATATATGGAAGCACATAGCGTGTCCAAACTCATCGGTAGCCCACCGGGATATGTCGGATTTGACGATGGCGGGCAACTCACAGAGCAAGTGAGAAGAAAACCTTATAGCGTGGTATTGTTTGATGAAATTGAAAAAGCACATCCGGAAGTCTTCAATATGTTACTGCAGATTCTAGATGACGGTAGATTGACCGATAGTCACGGAAAGATCGTAAGTTTCAAGAATACTATAATAATTTTAACTTCAAATATTGGTAGTGACAAACTTAGCAAAACTAATATAGATCTCGGATTCAATGACGGAAGCACGGACGATAAGACGACCATAATGTTGAGCGAATTGAAAAAATACTTCAAACCAGAGTTGATAAATCGTATTGACAATATTGTCATTTTCAACAAATTGACTCCACAAGTTTTGAAAGATATTGCAAAGAAGATGCTTTCAGATTTGAATAAAACTTTGAAGCAAAGCGGAGTAGAATTGAAATTCACGACCGCTACATTGAATTATCTCGTAAAGAATGGTACAAATGAAGAATTCGGTGCGCGACCGCTCAGAAGATTGATCACAACGAAAATCGAGGATGAACTCGCTGACAGGATGTTGAAAGGCGATGTGAAATCGGGTGATAGCATATTGATCGACTGCAAGAATGACAAACTCGTGTTTATGTCAAAATCTCAAGATAAGGAATAATGTAGAATAATATTTCTAATTAAATTTGCTAGTGTCATATCCCCTTTTCTAGCAAATACCAATAAAAGATAAGGTCATAAAAATGCCGTCAAAGCATAGATTGACCTTATTTTTTATCCTAAAATTGATTTGGATTTTTTATAGCCTAAAACATATTTGAGAGTTGGACATAGAATTTTAAACCAAAGAGATTGTATGAAAAAATTAAAAATGATAATTTTTTTATGAAAAAACTGAAATTTTGATAATATTTTTAATAATTTTCAAAATTTTTTGCAAAATTACATCAATTTTCTTCAATTTCAAATTTCCAATTGCCGGATTTATTTAATATTTTAGATTGCAAAATATGACTTAGAACTCTTTAGATTGCCAATATTTTCGTCTATGTCTTACTTTTTTTGAAAAAAAATGGGTCGTTTTATATCCGTTTTGATATCCTCAATAGTATTATTTCTTTCTATTTGTATGAATGGAAACTGGCAAATTTGGCCCATTTTCGCATTCTTTGGGGTGGGTATTATATAAATATATGAAAATTTATATTAAATTTTCGTATGGCATATTAAATTTACTTGACAAGGCTAGGGGGGGGGGGCATTAGAATATAAGTGTATAATAATGTACGGAAAATACAAATTAATA
>CALWPK010000015.1 GCA_944383415.1 uncultured Clostridia bacterium
AGAACAAGAACGCATAGAAAAAGAACTAGAAGAAAAGCGTAAACAGAAAAAACGACAACAAGCAGAAATGTAAAAATGTTATTAAACCATAATACAATTAAAGAAATATTTATGTTATACTTAGTATATGGAGATATTTATGCAAGCAAAATTTATAGAATATAATAAATATATTAATCGATACTATACCAATAATAAAATATTTAATTCGAAAGATTATAATTTGTTTACAAAAGTAAAAGATTGCAATTACCTAAGTAGAATATTAGGTAAACTAATTAAGAATTGGAAAACAGCTTTCTCTTTTTTTAAGAAAAACATGACTGAAATATTAAATAATGGCGATGAGGTTGTTGCGGAATATTGCTTAAAAATAATTTTAAATGCCAAAAGAGAATATATTGACAAAGTTACACGTTTACTTAAAAAAACAAAAATAGAACCTAATGCCATCGCAAAAATTTTTAAAAAAGCATATGACGAGAGTTTTGATTATCGATTATGTTACAATTTAAGAAACTATGTTCAACATGTAGACATTGTAGGAATTTATCTTTTAAAAGATTATGATGAAAAGATATCTTTCAAAATTGATTTATCAAAATATAAAGATAATCACGACGGCATCCAGTCTTCTTTTAAAAAGGAACTAGAATCCATAGAACACGATATTTGTGATTTAACTTATATTTTAGATAATTTAAATGAACAAATATTGCAAATCCACACAGCAATTGTCGATATGGTTAAATTAGTTATTTTAGAAAATAAAACTGTTTATTGCCTATCTTTAAAATTTCTTTATAACAAGTATGCAAATAAAGATATAAGATTTAATGCAATTATGGACAGTTGGAAGGAAAATCACCGGAACAAAAGCAAAATTCACCTATTTAATATAAACGAAATTACTAAACATATAGATTGCTATTGCGGGCAAAATATAAAACTTTATTCAAAAGATAAATATAAATTTATTATTCTAAAAGAACTGCTGAGCGACGACTTAATTAAATCCAAAGAATTGACACAAGAAGAAGAAAAAGTTGTTGTAAATGCAATAACAAGTTTTTTGTCTTTAATATAAAATGATTATAAAATTTTATAATTTTATAGTATAATAAATATAGGAGTGAGATACAATGGATAAAAAAGCAAAAGAATTAGAGGGAATTATTAGATCAAATATAAAATCTATTAAAGACAATAAAAATCTATCTTCTTTGTGTGATGGACTAGAAGAATTGAGAAAATCTATGGATTCCTACGATAGCCTATGGACAAACACAAAAGACTGGTTTAAGAGATTATTTAAATTTGGGAAAAAGAAAGACTTGTGTATTGCACAATTAATTGATATTGTGAATGATTTTGATAAATATAAAACCGAAGATAAACGAAAAACTATCAACAAATTAACAGAATTAAGCAAGATAAAAGACAGAACTTTTCTTGAAAAAATAATTTCTGTATTGAGGGCGAGCTAATGAAAAAAGTTTTAAAACAGTTTTTTGGTCAAGGAATATTTTATATATTATTCTTTGGATTGGTAGTTCTTGTCTTTGCTTTTTTTGATTTAGGTTTCAGATGGGATAATTTAAATATTGACGATCTAGACGTTTTGGGATATATAACATTAATTTTATTCAGGTTAATAATTTATATTTGTCCAGCAATTATTATGTATCCATTTGTAAGAAAAAAATGCAGCATATCAAAATGTTATAGTTTACAATTTTGTTGGTATTCTATCCTACTTGCATTATACAATTTACTTTCATTAGACTATATTTTAAAAGTGGACCTATTCAGCAAATTAGATTCTTTTGTATTCATTTTAGGTTTCGTTTTATCGTTAATCTTTAATAAACAATTACCAGTTGAAACAACTGATAAATTTAAACAAGACAAATAACAGGTCTAAACATAATTGTAATTTTCTTGAAAAAACAATTTGTAATAAGATATAATATTGCACGATAATAAACGGCATTTTACAAAAATTTGCAACAAATTCGTGACAAATTCGTAGACAGTACTAATTTTTTAGTGTTTTTAATAAAAAAATAAACAATTTTAATTTAAAAAATTTGAACCCACAAGTTAAGATTTAAGTCTTGATTTGTGGGTTATTTTTTTGTCATAAATAAAAAAATCTAGCGAAACCTAAAATCGCTAGAAGTCCCTAAAATAAAGGGTTTTATGGTGCTCCACGAGGGATTCTAACCCCCAACCCTTGGTTCCGAAGACCAATGCTCTATACAGTTGAGCTAGTGGAGCAAAATGATAATTTTTTTATGGGGATTATCGAACCCCAAAATATGTGTTCCGAAGACCATTGTGCTATCCATTACACCACGAGAGCATATTTTTATTATAAATATATTTGTAAATTTGTCAAGCGATAAGGGTTAATGGATCCCACAAGTGCTGAAAGCACGCAGTGGGAAAGCGAAGGTGATAAGCGAAAACTGAGATTGCGAATATGTGAGCAATCGATGATAAAGTGACACTGTTGAGTCAGACTAATAGTTTAGGTTGCAAACAAAAGTAGATAGGAGAAAAGCAAGTCGCATATAAAATGAAGATAAGATAGAGAAGATGGAATGTATAGATTAGGTTAAATTCGTTTCATATTTTTTTATTTCAATTCCTAACACACCATATTTATGAATGTCATCATTAGAATAATATTGGTTCATATCGTTCGGATTTGCATTGTCTGTTTGCTTATAACCTAATTGTGTTTTATTAAAATGCGAATATAGTTCTTCAAAATTTTTGAATTTATGAAGAGCAATCACTTTAGCGTACAATTTTTCTGAGGTGGCAACATTTGTAAACTCAATCGTGTCGCCCACTTTAATTTGCTTTCGCTTTTCATCAAACAGACGCATTTCAACAGTCTTTGTTCCCCTTTTGATGTTTGTAAAAGGCTCATTTTGTAATTTCATAAAATGTTTCATAATTTACCCTTTATTTTAACCAATTTTTATAATAAGTAAAATAAATTTCAAACAAAATAGCATTCGCAACAATCAAATCACAGGCTCAAACTTGGGTTAGGGGCAAGTGACATATCTGCAATGCCCACGCCATCAATGAATGCGTAATACCCTGCGCTCCCTATCATCGCCGCGTTGTCAGTGCAATATTGAAAGTCTGGGAAATAGCATTTGATATCTCGTTTTTCACACTCTGCTCTCAAGGACGCTCGCAATGCCGAATTTGCACTCACTCCGCCCGCCACGACGATCTTGTCATAACCTAAATTCTGGCAAGCGTCAATGGTTTTCTTCGTCAGTTCATCCACCACCCAACGCTCGAAACTGAGACAAATATCTTCCTTAGGGGCAGGGATTCCTGCTTGCTCCAATTTGTGCACATAATTTATGACCGCTGTCTTCTTCCCACTGAAACTGAAATTGTAGCCGAGCGCATCATTAGGTTTTGCGAATTGGATGATGTTTTTACCACTCTTTGCTAGAGCGTCCACCTTAGGTCCACCAGGGTATCCCAGCCCGAGCACACGTGCGACTTTATCAAAACTTTCGCCGACAGCATCGTCTAGCGTAGAGCCGATGATCTCGTGGTGATTGAAATCTTTCACCTCAATGATAGCGGTATGTCCACCACTTACGACAAGGCATATAAAAGGAGGAACAAGATCTGGAAAAGATAGATAATTTCCCGCGATGTGCCCATAAATGTGATTTACTGCGATGAGCGGAATTTCAAGTGCGTAACTAAGTGCTTTGGCATAACTCACTCCCACCAAGAGAGAGCCGATTAGCCCTGCGCCGAAAGTGACTGCGATAGCGTCGATATCCCTGAAATCGAGATGCGCCTCACCAAGAGCCAATTTCACCACATTGTCGATCGCTGTGATGTGATTCCTACTAGCGACCTCTGGCACCACGCCACCAAATCTAGTGTGGATATCTATCTGACTGGACACGATATTGGAAAGACAGACGCGCCCATTTTCGACCACTGAAGCGCTCGTCTCATCACAACTTGTCTCTATTGCTAAAATTTTGAAATCTTTTTTCACCCAATTATTATATATCAAATTTCAATAAAATTCAAGTCTAAAATGCGGATAATTGAAAATTTACATAAAAATCAAATTAATATATATGAGCGTAAGGTTTTTAAATTTTAAATATTTCGAATTAAATTATGATAAGCATATATGCAAATTTTTAATAAAAATATGATTGAAATTAATATGATAGTCTATTAAATATTCAACGCTTCACGCATAATTTGACTGTCCTCATATAAGTATAGTCTTTATATATTTTCTTAAACAAAGTGAAGGAAGTTGAAAGTTCGTCAAGACTTTTAAGATTGTTTTTAACGTTTAAAAGGGATGCAATAATAGCAAAAAAATTTAATCTTTTAATACAATTAAAGCACAAAAATAAAAAGCAAGAAATCTCTCGCTTTTATAAATTTTAATTGCTAGGTTTGGTGTGAGACTTTTTTAGGTATTCGTTGATGAATAGATTTAGGTCGCCGTCCATCACACCTTCTACATCGCTGGTCTCATAGTCTGTGCGGTGATCTTTCACCATAGTGTATGGCTGGAAAATATAACTTCGAATTTGACTACCCCATTCAATTCGCTTCAAGTCACCTTTGATATCGTTTAGATTTTGTCTGTGTTTCTCTTCTTCAAGGGCTACCAATTTGCTGGTCAAAATCTTCATAGCATTTTCGCGGTTTTGCAATTGGCTACGCTCGTTTTGGCAAGTCACCACAATGCCAGTAGGGATGTGCGTGATGCGCACGGCGGTCTCGACCTTGTTCACATTCTGCCCGCCCGCGCCACTGCTACGATATGTGTCTATCTTCAAATCTTCGTTGCGAATTTTCACATCCGTCTCTTTCGAAATAGCGGGCACGACCTCGACTGAGGCGAAACTAGTGTGTCTACGCTTGTTGCTATCAAACGGACTGATCCGCACAAGGCGGTGAACTCCCATTTCGCCTTTGAGTTTGCCGTAGGCATACTCTCCCTTTATCCATAATACCACAGATTTCAGTCCCGCGTCTGTACCATCTAGTTTGTCTACTACACTAAATTCAAAATTGTTTTTGCTTGCATACATTTTGTACATACGCATTAGCATCACCACCCAATCTTGTGCCTCAGTGCCACCTGCGCCCGAATGTATGGTCAAAATGGCGTCATTGTTGTCATATTTTTCGTCTAAAAGCGTACGGACATTCAATTCATCCACTTTTTCTTTCAACTCAAGCAGTTCGGATAGTGCGAGGTTCAATAGTTCTATATCCGTTTCCTTTTCTAGACTTCGCACGGTAGAGATTAGAGATGTAAGGCTATTTTGTAGCGTCTGCACTTCATTGAACAATTCCTGCAAAGACTTGATCTCTTTGTTCGTCTGCATTGCATAGTCGAGATTGTTCCAAAAAGAAAGAGATTCACGCTCTCTCAATAGTGAATTCAACCTCTCTTGTTGCTCGTTCAAATTAAGACAAGATTTGGTCGTCTCAAACTTGTCCACCAATTTTGATAATTCGTCTCCAATATTTTCTATATTCATACCTATATTATAGCAAAAAAGAAAATTATTTCAAACAAAATTGTCAACATTATATTTTTAGATTTTGTTAGATGCAAATGGTATTGCTCGCTTTCAATGTGGAAAGTGTGGAGGAAATGTGGATAAGTAAATTTTGAATAATTCATTGATACTAGAGATTTCGCACGGCTTTTGATCTCAACAAAACGATTACAACTATCAACTAGCAAAAATCCAGTATTGACCCATAAGCCATGTATCAGACTGAAAAATATTGTTTAAAAGCAATGTGAAATTGTGTATATTTCTTCATAACTTTTTATTAAACTTTTGTTGTGCCAGGTTATAATGAATTCCGCACAATATCAATATTTTATATTTTCAGATCTCGATCACATCTATCCCTGATAGTCCGTAAGTTTTCGATAGAAAAAAATGACACAGTGTGCCATTTCTTATAAATAATAATACCTATATTTACTTTGAATTCAATTCAAAAGTTTATATTAGTCACCGCTGAATGGTAGCAGAGCGATGTTTCTAGCACGCTTGATAGCCACAGTCAACTCTCTTTGGTGACGAGAGCAAGTACCAGTCTGTCTACTAGGGATGATCTTGCCCTTTTCTGTGACAAATTTTTTCAATCTAGGGTCTTTGTAATCAATGAATTTGCAATTTTTATCTTCACAGAAAAGACAAACCTTCCTTTTGTTTGATTTGTGTTGTTTGTAGAATTTCTTTTTGTCTGTAGCAACAGCCTTGTCATCATTAATTTCTGTTGCTGGAGCAGATGTCTCTACTACTTCAACTTCTTCAATTTTTTCTGCCATAAATTTCTCCTTTAATAATTAAAATGGTAAATCGTCATCAATTGGTTGAAGGTCAGCCACTGGAGAATTTGTAGAATTACCACCAATAGATGTGCCACCCTCGCCGGAATTGGATTCACTAGAACCGTCATTCTTTGATGACAAAAATTCAACTTCATCGGCTATGATATCGACAGCAAAGCCTTTGGTGCCGTCTGCACGCTCATAATTCCTAGTTTGGATAGAGCCAGATACGGCGATTTTGTTTCCTTTCTTCAAAAATTTTGCACAGTTGTCAGCCGTGCCACGCCAAGCGGTGATATTGAAGAAATCTGTTCCTCTTTCACCATCGGCATTGGAAAATCTTCTACCAACTGCGATCGACAATCTGCACACAGACACTCCGCTCGAGGTGGTGCTGAGTTCTGGATCACGAGTGAGATTGCCTATCATATAAACCTTATTCATAACATCTCCTAATTAATTTATTTTGCAACTATGATGTAGCGCAAAACATTGTTTGTGATAGAAAGCAGTGAACCTAATCTATTAGGAACTTGGGCGTCAGAGGTGAAGTTCACCAATACATAGTAACCTTCGCGCATTTTCTGAATTTCGTAGGCAAGTTTCTTGTTGCCAATGCGTTCCACAGATTCGATCTTGCCACCATCTTTTTCAATCATACCATTGACTTGAGCGATCAAGGATTCTTTCTCTTCATCAGATGATTGACTTGGGATGATGTACATTAATTCGTAATTTTTCATCTTAACCTCCTTATGGACTATTGACCTTTTCAGGTAAGGACACGAAACTGACATCGACATCAAAATTCGTGTGTCAAAATTAAATTTTAACGCACTGATTATATCATATAAAAATACAAAAATCAAGTGGTAAAACGAATTTAGCAATAAAAAATATAAACGAGAGCAAAACGAAATTTTTGAACATATTTATACCTTAAAATTTTAAGACGAAGAAAAAGAGTCGAAAAATTTTCATTTGTTACAAAAGTTCAAATATAGATTAGCACTATTTTAATTCAGCAGAGTTGATTTTGGGCGAATGTTAAGATCCATTTTTGATCAGGAAAACGCCATAAGAAAAGTCAAATGATGCATAATAATCCGTCATTTGTGTGCTTTAAGTAAATAAAAAGAAGAACAATACTGATTGCCCTTCTATATATTCAGATGAACGTGATAAATTTGTGTAGATTAAGAATTGTTTAATTTTCAATTATTTCTCTGAAGTAGTCCCACACGTTCGCTTCGCGGTGCGAGTCTTGTGCCAATATATTGATTTTGTCAACGACCACACCGTTCACTACAATTTCCACATTGCCCACCACTTGATTTCGCTTGACGCTAAGTAGCATACTAGGCAGGTTGTAGTTTAATAAATAGTTCACATCTTCCCCAATTTTGCTCACCAAAGTATAATTTCTCTCGGCTCTGAGACGAGTGGATCTATCCATCCCCTTTATCTTTATACTCATACCCTCCAAGTCTTTGTCACTAAACAGTGTCTTGCTTTCAAAATTTTCAAAACCATAATTCAACAGGTCACTAGCACATTTGAATCGCTCCTTACTGCTATCCGCCCCTAATACTACTGATATAAGGCTCATATCATTGCGCACAGCACCGACAGCAAGGCAATATTTTGCTTCGTTGGTAGAGCCAGTCTTTCCTCCTATGCAACCCTCGTAATATCTGGAGAGTTTGTTCGTGTTCGCCATCTGCGTGGTGCGTCCGCTAGGATGAGTGAAGTCCTCATACCAGATTGATGAATATGCGTGGTAGGTGTCAAAGTCTAGCACGGCACTTAAAAGCAACGCTTGATCGTAGGCGGTGGAATAACCCTCTGCACTAGGAAGTCCTGTACAGTTGCAGTAGTTGGTATTCGTCATATTCAACTCTTTTGCGCGTTCGTTCATCAAGCGTACGAAATTGCTTTCACTGCCAGCGATGTATTCGGCAAGAGCGACTGAAGAGTCATTTGCGCTCGCCACTATCACGGATTTCAGCAATTCACCCAAGACATATTCATTGTCGGCGTCAAGGAAAATTTGGCTCCCGCCCATACCACTAGCGTTGGCACTGACTGCCACTTTGTCGTCAAGCGAGATTGTGCCATCGTCAATCTTTTCTAGCGTGATGAGTATCGTCATCAGTTTGGTAACACTCGCAATTGGCAATTTTTCATCGCTGGCATTTTCAAACAGAATTTGCTTTGAATTTTTTTCAATCAAAACAGCAGATTTGTAATTCGCGTCCGTTGAAAAACTCGCTTCGGCAATAATTGTTTGATTGTGAAATAAAAATGCAATGCTCAAAATTATACCTAGTATTACGAAAGAAATTTTAAAAATTATTTTTCTACTTTTATTCATAAATGCTCCTTCGACTTTAGTTTTTGTAGAAAAAATCATTTTATGTGCAAAATTGACAATTCTAATTGATATATTTAATAATCGCAAAAAATAAAGAAAAAAATAAAAAATATGTGATTTTTAATATAATTTTATCTATTTTTTAGTTTTTTAAGAAATTTTATTTAATTTTTAATATGTTTTTTATTTAATTTTATTAATATATTTTTATTAATAATATAATTATTTAATAAATAATTGGAATAATAATTTATTATATTTTTATTTTGAACTTTTCTAGAAATTTTTTGTCCTCTAGAGAGACTCTGAAACTCTCTTTTATCTTTTGGATTGCCTTGCTCTGTGCAAACGGATTCAATACCCTTTTTTCAAACACAGACAAACCTATTTCTCTATTTTTCACAAACAGTTCGGCAACAAACCAAGCGAGTGCCATATTCACATAATAATTAGATTCGTCTTTGAAATCGGTGAGGTGTGAGATCAAGATGTTGAGATAATTTTCTTTTTCTAAAAACTTGAACCATATCCTCACTCCTATCCGTCTACGAAAAGGATAGATAGATTTTATATAGTCTAGAGAGAGATTGAAAAATTTTTCTTCATTTTCCTCATTTATTTGGAAGTCTAAGCAGTCGCAAAGTGCCCAACTGTCAACGATTTGAGAGTATTTGTCAAGACACTGAGTCAAGAGACGGAAATCATTAATCTTCGAGATTATGCACCCGCCAACTAGGCAACTTTCAAAATTTGAATACAGATTGAGAGACAAAAAGGACATAGCGTTGCCCTTATTTATCTCTTTTGCGATTTTCTTCAAAACTGGGACTTTGATAGCCAAGACGGGTAGATCGGTGTGATAAATTCGCTTGGTCCAATTGATCTTTTCTTCATTCGTTTCGGCAATAGAATTTAGATATGACAAGAATTCTTTCGCGTCTGCTTTGCTCCAATTCGTTTTCTTTAGTTCCATAAACCTCCATTAAGATATAAGATTCCACATTTCCTTTACTAACGTGCGGAATTGATTTTCCCCATAATGAACGATAATATCCACGCGTCCGACAATCCTGCTTTTCTTCACAGGTCCGTACGTAAGAGAATCTGTAGAATGACCCCAATTGTCACCTATCAAGAGATATTCGTTGCTGTTGAGTTTGATGCACTGTTCCCCTGCATCGTTTTTAGTAATATTCTGCGGATACTTTTCGAAAAATGTGAGATAGATTGATTCGTAATAATAATTAGTATCGAAATTTTTTTCTTTAGAATACATAATTTTGTCATTGACGTACAAAGTGTAGTTTTCCCCTTCGTCTTTGATCTGGATGGTGTCGTTCGGACATCCGACTAATCTTTTGATGATATAGCCCTTTTTCCACCACGAAACTTTGGCAACCACAATGTCAGAATTGGTGAAAGTTGAAAATCTATTGATATACACCACATCTCCATTCATATCGCTATCTGGCACAGTCGCGTTGAGAGTCGGCCACATCGAATATCCGCGTACATTCGTGCGGATAAAAGTGATGTTGAACGATAGATTGACCAGCACAAAAAGACTAACTATCACAATTAGTACGGTTAGCATTGAACTGGTGATATTGAGTAAAATTCGTTTTGATCTAGACGACATAAATAGATTATATCACAAAACCAAAAAAAAATAAACAATTATGAGTTGATAATCGATTAAAATAAATATTAGATTAAAAATTCAATTTGATTCTTAAGCACAGTATTTGCCTATATATTAGACAACATATTTTTTTAACCGAGCCTAATAGTTCGTTTGTATAATGTGACTTAGTATCAAGATTAATTCTAACACATTCCGTTTTTTGGCACAAGATTCTAGCGGATTAATGACGTATATCTTTGCTGAGCCTGATAGTTTAGTTGCCTGAAATGACTTATAAACATTGAATGCTAGTAAATTTGATTTCTATGCACAACGTTTGCCTATATGTGAAAAACTAACATTTTTGTGGTACACGAAAAGCTGATTTTCTCTCAAAATAATAAAATAAATTTTAGATATCAGTAAATATTTATTTTAAATACTTTACTGCTATTATAAAAATATATATTTATGGTGCGTGCATAAAGTTTTTTTGCCTGAAATGAATCACAAAATTAATAGTAAAAATTATTAAAAATCAGTAGTAAATATTGTTATAAATTAATAGTAAATATTATTATAATTTGAATAAACTATAAAAAAATTATATTTATCTATAATAGTAGTATATATATATTATTAAAAATTAGTTGTATATATTATTATAAAATTGAAATATATTATTTCAAAATTCCGTTTTGATTTCGGCAATTGAAACTCGAATTGCTCTTAAAATAATCTTATGAAAAATATATGTATAAATATTTAATGAAAAATATATAGCGGTCAATCTATTGGAAATTGAATAGCAAACAAAAAATAGCAAGATTACTTGCTATCTTTCAGGCTGACGGTCTCTAGATAAATTTTACCGTCCTTTTTGCTCAAACGAGAATCTTCAACATAATAGCCATTGCGCACGAATTGCATATTGCCCTTTTGTTTCAAAGCGAACGGCTCAATGAAAGAAATATGTTCCTCTTTTGAATTTGGGTTGACGATTTTATCTACCTTGCCACTCTCATAAACTTCGCCTTCTTTCAAGAGATTGTGGAACTTGACTGTGGTGATTTTCACTGCGTCCTTTCTGCTCAACCAATGGATCGTGCCCTTAGGTTTGATATTCTGCTCTTTTGCGTCATAGACGATTGAGCAATTCAAGTGGTCAATGTTGCCTGCACGATCTTTCACCACCTCATCGCACTTAATGATATAGGCGCCCATCAAACGTACATATCCGTTGAGAGTCAGGCGGAAGAATTTGCTAGTAGGCTCGAGCATAAAATCTTCACGCTCAATATACAACTCATTGCTAAATAAAAGAGGATGTTTTTTGCTGTTTTCTATGGTAGGATTGTTTGATATCATTATCTTTTCAGTCTTATCTGCTGGGTAATTCGTAATATTGATCTTGATAGGATCGATCACTGCCACGATTCGCATTGCCGACTTGTTGAGTTCTTCACGGATGCAGGCTTCCAAAATGTGAGGTTGAACCACACTGTTCGATTTGGCAACACCGATACGTGTGCAAAATTCGCGAATCGCAGATGGAGTATAACCTTTCCTCCTGAAACCAGACAAGGTAGGCAGTCTAGGATCGTCGAATCCGTCTACATATCCCTTATTCACCAACTCTAGCATATAGCGCTTGCTCATCACCGTGCCGTCAATATTGAGGCGAGCGAATTCTATCTGTCTTGGCTTCACGCCTGGAAGGATCCTGCAGTTGTCTACAAACCAATTGTATAGCGGGCGGTGGTCCTCAAACTCGAGACTGCACAATGAGTGAGTGATCTGCTCGAAGGCATCGCTCAGCGGATGTGCAAAATCATACATTGGATAAATACACCATTTGTCGCCCTGTCTGAAATGTTTGACGTGCAAGATGCGGTATATGACTGGGTCGCGCATATTAATATTTGGGTGCGACATATCAATCTTGGCACGAAGAGTTTTTTCTCCGTCCGCGTATTTGCCCTCACGCATCTCTTTGAACAATCTCAAATTTTCCTCAATTGAACGATTCCTATATGGGCTCTCCTTTCCTGGCTCGGTGAGGGTGCCTCGCATTTCGCTCACCTGATCGGCACTGAGGTCGCATACAAACGCCTTCCCCTGCTCGATTAGGTCAATAGCACAATTATATAAAAATTCGTAGTAATCAGACGCGTACGTCAAATTCTTCCACTTGAAACCAAGCCACTTGATGTCCTCCATCAGTGCTTTCACATACTCGTCGCTCTCTTTGTTCGGATTGGTATCGTCCATACGCAGGTTGGTGTAACCCTTGAATTTTTCCGCAGTCAAAAAGTCTATACAAATCGCTTTTGCGTGGCCGATATGTGTGTAACCGTTGGGTTCAGGCGGAAAACGTGTAACAATCTTTTTCAAACCCTTTTCCTTGATGTCTTCAACGATCGCTTGCTCTATAAAGTTTGATGGAATAATGTTGCTGTCCATAATATCTCCTAATAGTATATAAAAAGTTATAACACAAAACTTATGAAAAGTAAAATAATTATGAAAAAAAATTCAAATTCGCTCAAAACAAACGAAATTGTATTTTTTAAAGGCAATATTTTATAAAATATTCATTAAAAAATTAGAAATCTGATTAAAAATCAATTTTTATAAGTCAATTAATTTCTTGACAGTCTATTAGTATTATGCTATCATATTTATTATGATTAGTGCAAATAAAGATATTAAATATGTGAAAGGAAACTATAATAATTTATATTTAGCAACAAAAATTCAGGTTGAGATTTTTAAAGATAATTGTGCGCTTTTAGAATTTTTGCAATGCTTGTTAAAAGTAAATAATCATACTGATTTTTATTTAATATACCAAAAAGGTGAATTGGCAGGGTTTGTGTCTTTTTATGACGGCGCATGTTATGGCTCAAAAAACGAAATTTGGATTGGGTATTTTGGTAATTTGCCTAAATTTAGGAACAATCATATTGCAAGTCAGGCTTTATTAGATTTTTTTTCATATTTTAAATCCAATGTGGGAGGGGGGGGGGGTATAAATGTTTAAGGTTGTGTAGTTATAAAAAACTTAAACCTGCTCTGCATATATACAGAAAATATATGGATTTTGAAGAAAATTATACAAGAACTCACAAAAGCGAAAATATGATTGTCTTTACAAAATCATTAACTAACAAACCTGCAAAAAAATGGAACAATCGTGATCTATACTATGGTGAAGATAAAAAGTACGAAAAATATTCTATGATTATGTGGAATTCTTTTAACAATAAAAAATAATATAAAAAAATACAAACTTAATATAGACCATTTTAGACGGGTAAATCGGTAGAAAAGATTATATTTTAATCAATGAAGGCTTTTTGTTGTTTAACAAATTATATTGTATAAGTGAACTTTTATAATGGAAGTATTTATAAAAAATTAAAATTTTATAAAAGGCTTTATTGTTTTTATCATTGAATTTGATTTGAGTATACGAATCTAAATGGCGGAGATCAAAATGGGAAATATAAGATTGGTGAAAATAACAAAAAAGAATATCAACATTGCAACAAAAGTGCAATTAGATATTTTTCGCACAGAAAATGGATATAATCATTTTTTAACTGCAATAAACTCAAATAAAGAGTATTGCTGTTATTTTATTGCTTATCACGACAATATACCAATTGGGGTGACTGGGCTATATTCTATTGAAGATATTGAGCAGACAAATAGTATTTGGCTAGGATGGTTCGGTATTGAAGAAGAATATCGCAAGCACGGTTATGGTGCAGAAGTTCTGATGAAAACTATTGAAATAGCAAAAAAATTTGCAAAAAAATATTCTGCCATAAAATATTTAAGGCTATATACATCTTCAAAATTAAATGAAAAAGCAATACCTTTTTATCGAAAGTATATGGATATTGAGGAAAACTATAGAAACAAAAAAGATTATACATACGAGGATACTTGTATAATTTTTACTAAAATATTGCTTAACGACACACCATTAAAGAAATGGAATAACAAATTTTTAAACATAAGTGGAATAATTGAAAGCGAAGATTCGGGCAAAGCACTCTTTTAACATAAATCTTTTTTAATAATTAAAATAGGCAAACATAAAATAGATAACACACTTTATTGTTTATCTGAAATTTGTAGTTTGAAAGTTATTTCTTAAAACCATTATGATTTTAAAAATAATAGATAATTGACTAAAGCGCGGTTGTTGATTTAAGTGATTTATATGAATATGTTAAATTGGAATTGGAGTCAATTTATCAGAAAAGTTTGGACATTAATTTATGATAGTTTTTTAATAAAAGTTTATAAAAATTGTAGCATATTCATAATAATTATGATATAATAATATTATCCATAAAGAGTGTGCGAGGGACAGCCCCGTTGACCACACAGCAACCTGCTCGGGCAAGGTGCTAAAGGCTGACCGATGGTGTTTGATATCGAAATATAGACTCATCGGATATGATGAGTTTTTTTAGACACTTTTTTTGGATAATAGGAGGGAAAATGAAATTAATTACTAGTGAGTCCGTAAACATCGGACACCCAGACAAAACTTGCGATACTATCGCAGACGCATTCTTAGACGAGGCACTACGTCAAGATCCCAACAGTCAAATGGCGGTAGAGTGCGCGATCAAGAATGACAAATTGTTCATCTATGGCGAAGCGACCACAAAGGCACATATAGATTATGACGAAATAGCGAGGAGCGTATTGCGAGAAATAGGATACAGTTGCGAGTTTCAAATCACGAAAGAGATCAGCGAGCAAAGTCCGGACATAAATCAAGCGGTGGAGAGGCAGGAAATCTGCGCCAACGATCAAGGGATAGTGTATGGATACGCCTCAAATGAGAGCAAAGAATATATGCCACTGCCGATAGTGATAGCGCATAAATTGATGATGAAGTATGAACAATTCAGAAAGAGAACAAAGAGATTCTTTGCAGATGCGAAGAGTCAGGTCACCATTGAATACGACACTAAGAAGACGAGGCGTATCAAAACCGTGTTGCTAAGTGTGTCACACTCGGATATTTTGACGAATGAGGAGATTCGTTCCACGATTTTAAACAATGTAGTTTATCCCGTCATCCGCGAATACGAAGGGCTATATGATGAGAATACGGAATTCATCATAAACCCTAGCGGAAAATTCACAATATGGGGCTCGTTTTCTGACAGCGGATGTGTGGGGAGGAAAATCATTGTGGATAGTTATGGCGGAGTTGGACGCGTGGGCGGAGGGTGCTTTAGTTCGAAAAATGCGACGAAAGTGGATAGATCTGGCGCCTACTATGCTAGATATGTAGCCAAAAATATCGTAGCACACGATCTGGCAGAAGAATGCGAGATACAGTTGAGTTTCGCAATAGGCAAAAGCGAACCGATATCGATCAATATAGAGTGTTTCGGCACAAATAAAGTCGATATGGCAAAGATCGAAGATTATGTTCGAAAGAATTTTGATTTTAGACTGAAAAACATCATCAGCGAATTGGATCTATTAAAACCGATCTATCGCAAGACTGCCTGTTATGGTCATTTCGGAAGAGATTTTGCTTGGGAAAAGATCAAGGATTGAATATGAAAATTCGTGCCGATTAGATCATCGAATGAATGAAAAAAGAGTCGGTGCTCGATCGCTCTAGCAAGAAAAATGTTTTCACGCGAGGAGAGAGTGCTTGCGATATTTTGGAGTGTATATGAAATATTTTAGAGTGTGGATAAAATATTTTGTAGATAGCGAATCGATCACAAATCTAGATTGCAAAAGGAAATATGTGCAAAAAGTGAACGCACAACCGGTCACGAATTGTTGAAAGATTGTCCAAAAATCTGAATGTGCATAAACTGTGGAAAATGTGGAAATTTGATTGCGTGCGCAAGCCGTGAGGATTCTTTTGGGAGATGATGAAACTTTCTAGTCGAGGATATTGCAGTTGCCAGCATTAGACTACGAGCGTATCATTTGAGATTTTAGGCGAAGAAAAAACACATCTTAGTTTGATAGACAAACCGCGATGTGCTTTTTTCTATTTCTTCGCAACGGCGATGCCGAGACCAGATGTCACAAGTCCTGCAATAGCAATCACATACGGACCAGCATTTGGCAAGTAGGAAACCATATCTGAAGTTGCTTGGAAACATCCAACGAACATAGCGATGATGAATACAAGTGAACATACGATTCCTACAATTCCGGCAATTTTCATAAGCAAATTGAGAATACCCATATTCAGGAAGAACTTCAACACGCAGATGACTGCCACTACAGCCACAGCGATCAAAGCAATCCACATAAATACTCTAGCAGTTTGCCAAGCACCGAGCCAAGGACGCATAGCCTCTGGTGCGTCAGAGCCGAAATCAATCAAGTCGAACCAATCGTTCATTGAAATTGAAGCAGATTCTGAAAAACTGCTCACCTGTTTAGATGAGATTGCCACGAATTTGAATGCCATACCTACGAAACTCAAAACGCCAGCGACAATAGCCACGATCTTCAAAATCAAACTTGTAGAATCACTTTTACTCTTTGCCATAAACCCTCCTTTTCATTAATATGATAATATCCGATAAAAAATTTAATGTCAAACAAAAATCAAAAGTTTATCAAATTTTAATAAACTTTATATTTTTTTTGCTCAAAACAAAGAGATATTAGTGAAAAATGGATTGGATAGGTGCAATGCTAATTTCAATTTAGTTATTGACAAAATGAAAATATGTGATATTATGTCTCTAGAAGAAGTTATTTACGCTTTTGATCAATGTTTTGAGAACATCTCTAGTTTGAAAGGCAATCTTTGACATAAATAATTGCTTAGATAAGTGGATGCGAGGTAACGACAAATTTTGCATATATTACTGACACGATTTATAAATTTTTTGAAGAGTTTAAAAATTGGTATACTATTTAGAGGAGAACAGAATGCTTTTGATAAAAAATAAAATAACAATAGACAAGAAGCCTGTATTCATAGGTCATTTAATTGCTCAACATCTCGATGATATTTCAAAATATGTGCAAGAAAGTATGGAAGATAGAGAAATATTGTATGATAATATTTACAATACGAAATTGTTGGATGAAATTTTGAGGGCGTACGAAACGATAGTTCAAGAAATGAATAGTATGGTAGAGAAATTTCAAGCCAAAGACTTCGAAAAAAATAAGAATTGGAGATTTATCATCGCAAAAGATATAGCATATTTGTTTAATACGATAGAAACATACAAAGAGTGTTTGAATCCAAAAAAGAGGAAATTTGAACATTCAGATTTATACTGCTCTCTATATTTTTTATTTGACGCAATATTAAACGATTTTTCATATTTAATTCAGGGGTATCTTCAGATTCAAGACTTCAAAGAAGACGACGATTCGCAATTTTATTCTGATAGTCAAACATCGATTTCATTCGTGCCAGACGAAGAATACAAAAAAATCAAAGTCGTTGCGCGTAGATCAGGATTTTATGATATGAGATACAATAAAGTGCTCAAAAAAGAGATCGTCAGCATTTTCCCTGCCGATGATCAGGAAGAAAACATAAATAATATCTAAATTGAAAATAAAATATTTACCCTCTAGTAGAATGTTTGCTCTCAATGTCTAGCAAACATTTTTTTCTGTCAATTCCTCCTGCGTAGCCTGTCAATTCTCCACTCTTCCCCATCACGCGGTGGCAGGGGATTATGATGCTGATTGGGTTGTGTCCGACCGCACCACCCACTGCACGCGGAGACGTTTTTTTCTGTGTGAGATTATAGATTTTGTCAGAGATGTCACTATATGATATAGTGTCTCCATAAGGAATATTATATATGATTTTCCACACTCTCTTTTGAAATTCTGTGCCAGATATGGATATTGGGATACTTATGTTTTCCACAATTTTTCCACCAAAATATTGATCTAAAAATTCTTTTGTTTTCAAAAAAACGGATAGATCATTTTTCTCTATATGATCTTTGATAATATCCATTGAAAAAAACTTTTGATCTACAAAATATAGCCCGCACAAACTCTTTCCATCACTCGTCCCCACCATTTCACCCAAAGGTGAATCATATTTAAAATAATACATAATATCTCCGATCTTAGATAGTCAATTTCATACATTATTATAACACAAAAAAGAAAAAAAGGACAATAGCAATTAAAATAAAGTGAACCTCCTTAAGTTGTCTAACTTTTGGGGTTCACTTCAGTTTGTTGATGGGCTTTTAATTGAGTGTTTTGTAAACCCAGCGGACCAAATTAGAAAATATATGCAAGAAGATTATAACGAAATCCAGCAATCTTCAATGAATCAATTTGCAACTGGTGTGATTATTAGAGATGACTTGGGCGAAGTTGCCAAGCTAAAAGAAGAAGCAAAAGCACTGCTTGCAAAGAAGTTTTATGATGTTGATAACAGCGTTTCGGAACTAACTAAATATGCTATTTGGGATATGCTAGATGATTTAGGAGACGCTTACAAAGAGAAAAAATCAAATATTTACTTGTTATTTTGATTAAGTATAAGATATAATAAAATTACAAAGTAAAATATTTTTCTTCTTAAAATAAAAAAATAATTTTATATATACTTTTTCTTCAAAATATGATATACTAAAAAAGAAAGCAATACCTAAGGAGGCTTTGTGGTGAAGAAAAAATTTAAAATTGAAACAATTTTTGGCGCAGATGATAATTTTGTTGTCATGCAAGTAAATCAAGATGACAAGCATTTTATAGTGAGTGTTGAACAGTTTATTGATGAAAATGATATAATTGAAAGCTATTTTAATGTAAATGATATTGTCGTTGGACAGCTTGCTATTGAAGAAACAAAATGCGAAGTTTCAAAATCAAATGATTTCTTTTTAGAACAAAATATATATAAATTTTCTTCGTTCTCGCGTATGGGATGTAAAATAGAAAAAAGATTTGATAAGAATAAATATCTAGCGAAAACTATTGGCAATGTTGAAATTGTGATATTGACTAAATCTAAAAATAATTATAGTATTGGCAAGCATTACATTATTGAAGGTTATCTTTGGATTTTGAATGATTAAAATTTTTAAAAAATTTAAGTTTAGGAGAAAAAAGTATGAACAATATTGAATTTGGGAAAAGAATGCAGGAACTTGCAGAGTTCTTTAACAAGCAAACGGGACAAACCCTTGATGTATCTTTTGATGAAGAAACTGGTTATTTATCTTCGACGGTTTATAATGGAACAGACCATCCAAGAGACAGACTAAAACGATACAGGTTTTTGCGTGAATTAGTAATCAAATCAATGCTTGATAAAACACCTTTCGTAATTGAACCTATGATTGTTAACGAAAAAATTGTTAATTCAAGTTTTTGCTTCAAAGATAAAGACGGACATTATTTTCCCAATCTTGACTTTCTAACGGACGATAATTCAGCCTGCACTATCCCCTATTATTTTTTTGAACTATTTATTGATTATTTTAAATCAAACAAAACTGATAAAATAGATTATTGGATTGAACAAGATGGAATTATCACTTTTAGTATAGAAAATAACCAAATGACTATCACACTAGATAACTTTAAAGACAAAAGAAAATATATTGTAGATGGAACATTAAACCAAATTGCAAACGACTTAATTAGACACTTTAAAAATTATGAAAAAGAATACGAAAATGCCTACAATGTTAGTGATAAAAGTGAATTTACAACAACTAAAAATCTTTGTAATGAGCTGAAAACATTGTTAAACAATAAATAAACTTTCTGCTAAAATAGTTATAATTTATATTATCGGAAGTCGAACTTGCTTGCAAGGGTGAGACTGATGATAATACATACTATGTGGTAGATGTGCAATAGCACACAGATTCACAAGAATTTAAAATTTTATATAAATAAAATTTTAACATTACATGGTTTATGTTAAAAAGGAAAAAAATGCCAAAGAAAAATTCTACTACTCAAAATGACGAAGAATTATTGAAAGCACTAGAAATAACAGACGAAGAT
>CALWPK010000016.1 GCA_944383415.1 uncultured Clostridia bacterium
ATTATACACTTATATTCTAATGCCCCCCCCCCCCCTAGCCTTGTCAAGTAAATTCAATATGCCATACGAAAATTTTTATTAATATCCTCAATTTTTTCAAAAAACCTGCGTAAAATGGTTGAAATATTCACAATTTAACGAATATTTTATAAATTTTCGTCCGAACAAAGACATATTTCGCAATATTTGGATATGTCGATTGAGATAATATTCTATGCTAATTATATTTGCATTTTATGATATTTCATCATCTTTGTGTAGATTTCAAAATCTATTAGTATACTCCAATCGTTATTTAAATAGGAATTTAGACATCAAACGCGGTAAGATCAAATAAATCTTGTCCACTAATAATACTTTTTCTTGATTTCAATTTAAAATATAGATATTTCAATATTGAATTGAATATATGATACCATAATGCATCTAGTAATATAAAAAATGGGCTTATGCCCATTTTGATTAAACCACTTTTTATTTTTTAATTTGATTTTTGAGTAAAAGCAATGCTATTACTTCATTTTATTTAATTTTTATCTTTTGTCTTAGCGGTTGAAGTCTTATGTGACTACAAGTTGTGCTAAAAAAATTTAATCTACAACTTATTATCAATTCAGTTGTCAAACCTTGCACCACACGAAGCAAAACGCGTATCTGATAGATCTCTCCGATTTCTTTCGCAATCATTATTCTCTTACGAGTTTGATCCACTATCCTCTCAACGAGTCATTTGCCACTAGTGAATACTCCAATTTACAGGTGTTTATATGGCTGAATTATAATTGAGTAGCAAAACTTTTTTTATTAGCAACCGCAATTATCTTTCTTTCCGCCACAGCCACACAAGATGAGTAAAATTATTATAAGCAAGCAAGGATCAACTTTGCAACCGCAATTGCATAAGATTAATATCAAAATTATAATCCAAGTGCAATCATTGCAACCGCATCCTGAATTGTTGCCACAATCGTTGCAACAGTCAGAACCGCCACCAAAGAATTTATTAAACATAATTCCTCCTATCGTATTTTAAAAATTTCAATATGTACTACAAAAGTCTTTGTCTTTGGTACCTAAAACTTCCTTTGTATACTACATACTATTTAACGGTAGAAAAAAATGTTCCACACATTAAAAAATAATTAAATTTAAGTTTTGAATAAAATTCATTATATCAACTAAAGACATTTTGCTTTTATATTATTGTAATTACAAAGCCTAAGAAAAGGATTCCAATTTTTCTCTTATCATCTGCTTTAGTTGAGCGACATTCTTCCCGCTCTTCGCCTCTACATAACAAGTATCATACGGATATGATTTTAATTTAGATATTTCATCATTATTTAATTTATCAATCTTGTTATAAACCAAAATCACTTTGTTGCTATCCGTTCCCACACGTTTCAATTCTTTTTCCACAACTTCAATTTGCTCATATTTATGCGGATCATTTGCATCTACTACCAGCACCAGCACATTCGCATCAATAGTCTCCTCTAAGGTGGCGGAAAAAGCGTAAACCAATTCGTGCGGAAGATTACTCACAAATCCGACAGTATCGATCAAGACATATTCTATACCATCATCCCAAACTTTTTTTGACAATACATCAAGGGTTGCAAAGAGTCTATCATCGGCATAAGTGCCAGCCTTAGTGATTGCATTCATAAGTGTCGATTTTCCTGCATTAGTATAGCCCACTAGCGCCACGCTTCGCATCCTTGTCAAACGCTGTTTCCTTGTGGTCTGCCTATTCTTTTGGATCTCCTTGATCTCGCGTTCCAATTTTGCAATATTCTCTTTCACTCTACGGCGGTTGATTTCAAGTTTCGTCTCACCCACACCTCGCGTACCTACTCCACGATCTTCATTGCCCTCACCTGGATCAATACTGCTGAGTCTTGGCAAACTATATTTGAGTTGCGCCAGTTCTACTTGCAACTTTCCTTCATTCGTCTTTGCCCTGCCAGCGAAAATGTCTAGAATTAGCATCGTCCTATCAATCACTTTGATATCAATTATATCTCCGAGATTTCTAAGTTGCGAACCAGTGAGCGGACAATCAAATATCACAACATCTGCACCCAACTCTTTTGCTTCGTCACGAATTTGTTCAACTTTGCCCTGCCCCATATATGTCCTAGCATTGATCTCTTTGACCACGAACAAATTGCATTTCACCACGTCTAAATACGCAGATTCTGCGAGCAATTCCAATTCTTTCGCTCTATATTTGGAATTGTCCAATGTCGTATATGCACAAACTAAATATGCACGTTCTTTTTTCTCATTCACATTATTATACATACCTTTCTCCTTTTAAAATAAATTCTATCCCGCATTCACAATTCACAAAAAATTTAACGTGCATTTTTATTTTTTAACAAATCAATTTAATGTATTCAACTTCGAATTCAATTGTATAAATTATCGTTTCAAAAAAATAAAATCTTCAAAATTAGAATAAAAAAATTAAAATTTTGCTTATTTTTTATAGTTTTTTATTCAATTTTTTAAATTTTTCGTTAAATTGTGAGAAAACTTCTCTGCTCATCTCACACCTCCAGATCTATTTTATTTTATACCAACCAAATTTTTTTGTCAAGGAAATTAACAGTTTATACTTCCTATATTGACACATTTGGATTCGCTTAATGCAAGATTATGAATCCAAAAAAGTTTGTTTAATAAGTAATAACTAAAACAAAAATCAAATTATTTTTTATCCTAATTATTGACACATAAACTATTGCTAAATTTTTCATTTTATGATAAAATCGGCTTATGCGAATATGTAATCTAGCGAGCGGTAGCAGTGGAAACTGTACATATATTGAAAGCGAGGAAACTAGAATTCTGGTAGATAATGGAAAACCTTTATCTTATATTTTCAACGCTTTGAACGAACTCAAAATCGCACCAGAAACAATATCTGCCATTTTGATCACGCACGAACATAGCGACCATATAAAAGGAATTGAAAAATTTGCCCGTGCTTACAACACAAAAGTATATGCCCACGTTGAAATTAGCGAAATTGTCAAACATCAGATTCATATCCCTAACGAACAATTCTATTTTTATGATACGGATTTTTATATTGAAGATTTGCATATTGAGCCATTCCCCCTACCACACGATAGCAAATTTTGCGTTGGATACAAAATTTCAGAAAATGATGCAGTGGTGTCAATATGCACAGACTTAGGACATTTCAGTGATGAAACATTCGAAGCAGTGAAGTCTAGCGCACTCATATATCTAGAGGCAAACTATGATCCTGAGATGCTTATGTCGTATCCTAATTACCCACCATTTTTGAAACGGCGTATCAATGGACCAAAGGGACATCTATCTAATCTAAATTGTGCCAAAGCAATTGAACGTCTCGTCCACTCTGGCACTCGCCTCGTGGTGCTCTCTCATATCAGCGAACATAGCAATACTGTCAACCTTGCAATCTCTACAATAGCAAATTATTTAGAGAGCAAAAATATAATACCAAATGTAAACATTCGTCTAGATATCGCCCATCACGAACATCGCGGTACTATATTCAGAATTAATCCAACAAACAACTAAATATAACAACTCAAATCAATGATGGGCGATATCTACTCTGGGGTCCACACGAGACGTAGGTCGATGTGGGGATAAGGAACAAACAAGCATAAATGTAAATTATTGAGCATAGCGAAATAATTAATAAGAGCGCAGTTTGCGACGTGCCCATCACGAACATCGCGGTACTATATTCAGAATCAATCCAACAATAAAATAAATTATAAGAATAATATTAAAAGATTGGCGATATCAAAATAAATTGTGAAAAAATAAAAATATGTGAAAATTTTATAAAACTCATATCAATTCACATATTTTTTATTTCATTAATTAAATTTTTGTCAATATTTTATAATAAATGGTTATTTGTTAAAGAATTTTTTTTTACTGTTTTATTTTCAAACACTAATTCTGAATTACAAACATTTTCTCTCAATGCTTTATCATGACTTACCAATATTAAAGCACCTTGAAATTCTGACAAGATTTTTTCCATAAAAATTTTATTATTGAGGTCTAAATGATTAGTTGGTTCATCTAGAATTAGCAAATTGAAATCACTCAAAATCACTTCATTCATTTTTATTCTCATACGTTCACCGAGTGATAAAGTGGATATTTTTCTACCAAAGACTTGTTTAGACATATTCATATTTGCAAGGTTTGTCAAAAATTTAGTTCTATATTCCGCACCTTGTCCACTTGCCAATTCCATAACTGTCATATTTTCATCTAAATCTAAAACATCTTGCGTTAAATATGTAGGTTTTAAAGATGGAGCTAACCAAATTGTTCCTTCATAATCTGTGTCTTTACCCAAAATCATACGAAGCAAAGTTGTTTTCCCACAACCATTTTTACCAATTAATGCAACCTTGTCTCCTGCTTCGATGGTAAAAGAGGCATCTTCAAAAAGTACATTCCCATCGAACTTTTTAGTCAAGTCTTCTGCCCTAATCAAAACTTTACTGCCAATTTTACCTGGTTCTAATTTATAATATACTTTTCCTTCTTCATATGGTCTATCTATAAAATCTTGTTTTGCCTGTTCTAATCTGCTAACTTTCGCTTGTGCCATACTTGCAAGTTTGCCTGCACTAACTTGTGCTTTTGTTTGAGCACCTGTAATTCTACTATCTGACATCATACCACCTTGACGCCTAGAATCTTTTTCTGCCTTATTTGCCCATGATTTTAAATCTTTAATTTGTCTGTCAATCTTCTTTTCTAGTGAAGCTTGTTCGGAGTAAATTTTCTTTTGCCTGTCTATTTCAGCTTTTTTCTGTCTAGCATATTCATCATAGTCGCCATAATAATCATTTACTTTTCCATTCTCTATTTCTACAATTCTATTGACTACACTATTCAAAAAATATCTATCATGAGACACAACAATGATTGTTCCATAGAAATCATTTAATGTATTAATCAACCATTCTACACCCGCACTATCAAGATGATTAGTTGGTTCATCTAGAAGAAGAGTATCTGGATTGAAACTAAGAATATGTGCCAACATCAATTTGGTTTTTTCTCCACCTGAAAGAGTTTTTAATCTTTTTGGTGTAAATTCAATATTGTCAGTGATATTTAATTTCTTTTTCAATTCTAAAAACTCTTTTACAAATACTGGGTCTAAACTAATTTTGTAAAAATCTTCTGTGGAATAAGACGTAATTTGTTTTAAATATCCAATAGCTGACGAACTTTTATACACAGAACCTTTATCGGTTTCTTCATCGCCTGCAATGATTTTTATCAAAGTTGATTTTCCACTCCCATTATTACCAACAATTCCAACTCTTTCACCATCATATATAGATAAATTTACATTAGAAAATAAGAGTTTATCAGCATATTGCTTTTCAATATTTTTTAATTCTAGCATTTGCGCCTCCTTGTTTATTTATATAATTTTACTAAAAACAAAGAAAAAGTAAGTCGCTAAATTTCTAATCCCAACAAAAAACAAAATGTTTTACATCGAATTAAAAATTTATTATCGACTTACTAAAAATTGCGCACTTCAACACCTCTATAATTAATAATTAATTTAAACCAATTAAGCACTTTTGTCAACCTAAAAATCAAAAAATATATAAAAATTGTGTTGTGTTTCAATCAATTTGAATTTTTTTATTATTTAATTTCTACCTTTATAAAGAAAAATTGAACCAAATAAAATTTTAATTCATACTAAAATCAATTCTATAATATCCTTGACCCATTTTACATAGCGGGCACGTTTTTGGCGCTGATTTTGCTTTAATTATTGTACCACATTCATCGCATTTGAATGCATGCTCCCCAATTGATGATTTATACAAAGTATTATTCATTAAACTATCATGCAGTTTTTCAAGGGTTCGTTGATGAGTCTTTTCCACTTTCGATACCATATCAAACAAGTCTGCCACATCTTTAAATCCTTCATCACGTGCGGTGTCTGCAAAAGATGGATATATACTATCGGCACTCATCTCTTCATTTTGAGATTCGTTTTTTAATACTTCTAACAACTCTCCACTCTTAAATGGATAGCCCGCTTTAATTTCAATATTTTGTACATTCGCCCCACCAAGTTCGGAAATTTTATTGAAAAATTGTTGTGCATGAGCCATTTCATTGTGTGCAAGCGTTCTAATCAACATGCTCATATATTGATATCCCTGCTTTTGTGCCATTTTAGCCATAAATTGATACCTGGCGCCTTCCTGACATTCGGCTGCAAAACTCCTTGCCAAATTTTCTTTTGTTTTTGATTGTTGAAAATCCATATATACCTCCAAAAGATATTTTTACCTAAAAGCAAATTTTAATACAGGATAATATTCATTACACATCTTTTCGATATAATTAAAATTGCCATATCACTAGCTATGTTTTTATTCTTAGAATCATCAAATCTAGAATTTCTAAAATTATAATATTTTATTTAGCCATTTTAATGTAAATGAAATTATCAAATATTTAAATTTTTTTTAAAAAATTCATTGACAAATGATTTCAAACTTGTTATTATAAATATGCATTGTATGGGGGATTAGCTCAGTTGGCTAGAGCACTTGCCTTGCAAGCAAGGGGTCATCGGTTCGAATCCGATATTCTCCACCACATGTGGGAGAATGGATTTATTCAACACTAAAAGTGGAAGAATAATATATTCTCACCCACAAAGAGATGTAGCTCAGCAGGTTAGAGCACCACCCTGATAAGGTGAATTTGACCACTTTGAGCAAGCCAACGAGAGTTGCTAAACTCGTTAAAACA